>JAJBBH010000006.1 GCA_020532185.1 Candidatus Cloacimonadota bacterium
TAAGAGATTAAAGTGCAGCTGCTTCTCCATTGCAACACCAGAGAACACCTCTTTTATTCTTTAATTAATGTCATGTAATATATTAGCTATAATTTTTGTCTGTTTTCTAATTCAAAGCTCTCATTAATGAAGTTTTATTTTTAAAACTGAAATTAAACATGATATTAACTATAGGTGCAATACTAATTGTGTTTTCAGGTTATATGATCTCATACAAAAGCAAAGCTCAAGTGCAAAAATGATTGACATAAATAGACTAAATATCATTATGGTAAAAAAAATAAAACATTGGAGGCTTAATGAAATATCGTATTTTATCAATTAATCCTGGTTCAACTTCAACCAAGATTTCTGTATTTGATGACGAAAAAGAAGTATTTATCAAAACTTTAAGACACGATCCTGCAGAGCTTGATAAAGTTGGCACAATTTTAGAACAAGATCTGTTTCGCAAAGGACTTGTGATTGAAGCAATGAAAGAGAATAATGTTGATCCCTCATCATTAGATGCAATTGTAGGTCGTGGTGGACTTGTACGCCCTGTAAGCGGTGGCGTATACAAAATTACATCAAAGATGCTTGAAGATTTAAAAGATACAAGTATCTGGGGTAGAATTCACGCATCAAACTTAGGTGCTTTTATCGCAACCGCTATAGCGAATGAGCTAAAAATACCATGTTATATAGTAGATCCTGTAACTGTCGATGAGTTTGAAGATATTGCTCGAATTTCGGGCATTCCAGAAATTGAAAGGAAGTCTCTTTTTCACGCTTTAAATATTCGCTATACTGCAAGAAAATTGGCTGAAAAGATTGGTAAGAATTTTGAACAAACTAATATGATAGGCGCACATATGGGCGGTGGTATATCTGTTGCAGCTATAAAACAGGGCAGAGTAGTTGACGTTAATAATGCTCTTTTAGGTATGGGACCGTTCTCTCCTCAGCGTGCAGGTGCATTACCAATTGGAGATGTTATAGATTTATCATATTCTGGAAAATACTCAAAAAAGGAGCTATCTACATATCTAACAAAAACTGCGGGTTTAATGGCTTATCTTGGCACTGATGATGGTAAAACTGTTAGTGATAGAATTGCTGATGGAGACAAAGAAGCAAAAAGAATATTCGATGCAATGATCTATCAAATTGCAAAAGAAATAGGAGCATGTGCCTCTGTTTTATCAGGAAAAGTTGATGGAATATTCCTTACAGGTGGTTTGGCATATGGAAAATACTTTGTTGATGAATTAAGCAAAAGAATTGAATATATTGCTAAAGTCCATGTTTTCCCTGGTGAGTTTGAAATGGAAGCTCTCACTCAAGCTGGAGTTCGCGTTCTTAAGGGATTAGAAGAAGCAAAAGACTATTAAGATATACAAGCATAAATTAAAGCCTCTTAATATATTAAGAGGCTTTTTTTCTATAACTAATGCTTCGTTTGGGACCGTCCCCATAAATACAGATGTTTTTATCAAAAATAGTAATTATCATATGGTATAATTATATTAATTCAAAAACATCTTGACATTATAAATTTAGTTTTTATTATAAGCATATTAAAGTCAGAATATGTATTATGAAGGAGGTTGTAATGAAGAAAGCATTATTAATGACACTTTTTTTGATAGTTTCATATTATGTTTTCGCACAAGATATTCCTATTGTAATAGTTAATAGGGCAGAAGACTCTAATGGACGCATTTTGGTAACTAAATTTCGTGATCTCTAAAGAAAATCACCTGCATATGCAATTTCATATAATTCTGATGAGCCTCATTTTAAGATTATTATTGATACTATGGATAGATTTAAAGGTGATGTTGATAGAGAAAATATCTCAACAATATATAATTATATTATCTTGTTAAACCTCGAAGGCTTAGATATATATGGTTATAGTCAAATTGGATATGTAGGAGGGACCAAGCTTGATATTGTTGCTGAAGAAATATATAGTGAATTAGATGAATTTGTTGAAAAGTTTATCTATCTTATAAATCAGTTATATTTAGAGTAAGTATTATTATAAACTACAGGTATCAAAATTAAGAAATAGCAACTGTTAGCTAAAAGGCTTAGGTCTGCTATCTGATATTGTATTTGAGCATATAAATAATTACTCAATATCTTTTACATGGTTATATAAGGTTGCAATTGTAACTTGGTAATATGGTATTACCCAGATTAAGGCGATGCCCAAAGTTGCAAAGCTTATCAATATTAACCAAAAAAAAGATGTATCAAGGAATAATAAGTCCATTCTGTGGTTCTGCATCATTTTTATGCTTTTTTTATAGCCTCTTTAACCGAAATATTAGGATCATCTGCTAAAATATAAAACGTCATCGCATAAGAGTATCTACTAACAATGCTTGGGTAAATAAATAACAAAGCTCTTAATAATATATAAATATTTGTCAAAAAGCCTGCAGCAGTTGCTCTTTTAAAATCTTTAAAACCTTTAATTATGACAGATAAGTCGATGCACTCATTACGAACTGCTTTATTAGATGCGATTACCAGTGCCATAGCTAAAGGAGGTGGCAGTATTATATATAGAATTAAAAAAGCACGATGCCAAATTGATAGTATTCCAACAGTAATTAATATTATTGTAATTACTGAGGAAATAAGTGTCATTGCTCCCCAATTTCCTCTGATATGATTCCTTGCTAAATATCTAATTGTGTCAGCATTCATAATAAATTTGATGGTATTTCTTTACTTACAAAATCTGTTAATATTTGATTTAAGCATCCGTAAATGCTGTTCCTTTTTGTTTTATAGGTGCTGCTTTTATAATAACTTCAACAATTGATACTCCAGATGGTTTGGTATTTCTTTTTCTTACTTTTAAGAATTTACTGAAAAGAGTGAAAAGTAGGAGGGCATGTATTCTGGCAGAGTGAGAAACAACTAAAATTTCATTCTCTCCAGTAAGATAAAATAAACTATATAATTCTTTTACTTCGTTGAATAATCGTATTGATATTTTTGAAAACAATGTTTTAAAAAAACAAAAAGCTATCCATTGATTACTTGAAAACTTAAACCTCTTTAAAATTTTTGGAGGTTCAATAACTATTTCTTTTAAAGTATCTTCATAAAATATGGGTCTTTTATAAGTGTTTACGAGTATAGCTGTTTCTTTAGTTCTATCAATTGGGCTGCTAAAAATTACGTTATACTTCCCTTCTAATTCTTTAGCGACTTTTCTGCACTGCTCCTTACCATAATCTGTTAGTTGAGAGTTATTCCATCTATAAATATTCTCGACAAACAAGTCATAGCTGATCTTCTTCTTCCAATCTTCCAACAAATGCTCGGCTTCACCATGTCTAAGTATATATATTTTCATAGCTAAATTTTACTTTTTTGTTGATTTAAATGATCTTTGTAACTGGTTGTAAATATGTGTCTTCTGTCAGGTGTTGCAAAGAAGAAAAGGTAATTTGTATCTGCTGGGTTGATACTCGCTTTGATTGTAGAAATAGAGGGTGAGCAAATAGGAGTAGGCGGCAAACCGTAGTTTGTGTAGGTGTTATGTGGTGTATCTTTTCTAACATCTTTGTAATATAGTTTTCCTTTTTTTATACCCTTTTCCTCTAAGTGATAAATTGAAGTAGGATCTGCTTGAAGCCTCATTTTCTTTTTAAGCCTATTATAATATACACTTGCTATAACGGGTTTTTCATCATTGAAAACAGCTTCTTTTTCTACAATTGATGCCATTTTTAAAATAGCATAGAACTTTTCTTTATCTTCAAAAGATATCTTGTTTCTATGCAGGCGTGCAAATAAATTATTAACCATTTTAGACAAAATTTCATCTTCTTTATAGTTAACGTTGAATATGTAAGTATCAGGATATAGAAACCCTTCCAAAGTATTTACATCGAACCCTGTGATTTTTTTTGCAAAGGTAGAGTCGTTAATCAGTTCATTCATTATTTCTAATGAACCTAAGTTATAATTGCTTATGAGTCTGGTTGTTGCATACATCGAGAGCCCTTCGGGGATTGTTATTTGTTTAACTTCAATTTCACCACTTACTATTTTTTCAATAGCGCTTTTTATACTAATCTTACCATTAAAAAGATAGGAGCCATGTTTTAATTGTTTGTCGCAGTTTTTTAATCGAACAACAACATTAAATGCAAAAGTAGAACGAATAAGTCCCTTATTGTATAGGTTTTCGGCTATTGTTCGGGCAGATTGACCATTTTCTATTACAAATATTTGGTTATTCAATACAATAGGGGAATTGATTTCGAACAAAAGTAATACAATGAAAATTACAAATATAATTAATGGTATTAATTTTTGGATTTTTTTATGCATTATCATTACTTTCTAAATAGCTACGTAATATTAATGCTGCAGCTGTTTGATCAATAACTTTTTTACTATTTTTGAGAGTCATGCCTTTACTAATCAAAATATTCTTTGCATCTGATGTGCTATAACGTTCGTCCCAAAGCAAAAGAGGTGCTTCTATCCGATTTTGTAAATATGAAAAGACTTCTCTAATTTCAGCAGTTTTTTGAGTATCTAAACCAGCTACACTCAATGGCAAGCCTAATAGAACTTTACCAATATTTTCACAAACAATTAAATTATTTATTTCATTAGTTAGCGAATCCAATCCTTCATTTTTTAGTGTTTTATATGGTTTGGGAATCATTCTCAGTGGATCACTGATTGCCAAACCAATATTTTTTTCACCATAATCTATCGCAAGAATTCTATACATAGTTATAATATTTATACTATAGACTCATCAACCCAAATAGCTATTACCCAATGTCCATCTTCTTGTTTTAGGTAAAATCTTGCATATCCACTTGCTGTAATATCTGCAGTAAAATTGTAATATAGGTGTAAATAGAAAGGGCATGAGATGATTACCCAGTTTTCGTGTCCAATTTGATTGTCATATTGCCAAGCTGATTGTGGTGGTATTTCGAGGTTTAAAAATATATTGTCTGGGGGTCCAAATGAACCATCACTTGAGCCTTTATTAAATAAATTGTTATGATACTCGATTTCTTGCTCAAAGCCCCACCAATCGACACCGACAGTACCAATATCACTGTTTTTGATTTGGAATCGAAATGACTCAGAAAGGCATGATTTGTAAAGATTGATATCTTTATGGTTATAAGCTAAGGCTAAATTTCGCAATACATTATCAGGCGAATCAGGAGGGTAGCCTCCAAGCTCTGAACCGCTTGATTTGTTTATTATGCCAGGATTGAATGGGTTTTTACACGAGATTGCAAATAAGCTAACAATTAGGATAATTATAATAGATACTTTAGAGAGAGAATTCATTTTTTGCCCTTCCCCAAGTCCAATTATCTGCTTGTAATCTATAATCATTCCATTCTTTTATTTTCCAAAACCCGCTATTCTCTTTTTCCATAAATATTCTGAACTGTCCAACAAATAGAGTTGGTGTGTTATCAATGCTATGGCTCATAGTTAGTTCATAGCTTCTATAAAACCATGCTCTATCGGCTTGGACATTGTCATTTTGTGACTGAATCTTTTGCAGTTTGAGATACATTGTACTACTATCGTTAATCCTTTGGTATACATTCATTAGTGTTTCTGTTTCAGTATTTTTATTCCAATAAGTGGGTAATGAAAAATCCAAAACATCTTGGTTATCAAAATAAAACAAAAAATCATCACTAAAAAGACTTGCATAATTATATACATTTTCTCTGTAATTATAGGCAAAAACTAAGTTTTCCAAGCTTTGTTGAGCTGTGATAGGAAACGTGTTCCATTCTGCAGGCTTACTCGGCTTTTCCGAGTCTCGAGGTGTAAAAACATTACAGCCTGCTATTACAAAAATTACAATAAAACCATAATAAATCTTTTTCATAATACTATAATATGAAAATAACAGCAAATGTCAAGCAGATTTTAAATATTTTATCTAAAAGATATTTAGCTATATCTTTTTTGTATAATTGTAAGTGCGATAAATGAGTATAAATGGCTAATAAATAGATATATAAATATATTGAAAAGATTGGAACTCAAAATGCATTACAATGTATTAAAGGGGGATAAGCATGAAAACAAAAATAGCTTTTATTATCATGATACTTTTATCAATCATTTTATTTGCTAATAATTCAAACAGATCAAAACCAATTGATCTTAATAGAATAAACTCTGTTGACTTAACTGGTGCAAACGTCGTTTACATTGAACAAAGTAATAATCCACAACTAAAAATTGATGGAGAAGGGCAAGAAGATTTAGACATTTATGTTAAAGGGAATACACTTTACATAAAGAATAAAAAGAATACTTTTTCATTAGCCAATATTATAAAAATTAAACCTACAAAAAATGTGATAATTACACTAAGCCTTAAAGAAATAAACAAAATAAGTGCAAATGGAGCTGTTGTAGTTGAAAATTCTAATCCTATTGAAGGAGACCAACTAATAATGGAATTAAATGGTGTTGGCAGTATTGAACTAACCAAGCTGAATTACAATTTTATAGCAGCTTCTGTGGATGGAACAGGTGCAATTGAGCTTGATGGTCACTCAAATTCATTAGAGCTCTATTTAAAAGGCATTGGTAGTATAAATACCGAAAATCTAAAAACTTATAACTGTGTTGCTCGTAATTATGGTATTGGAGCAATAACTTTATATGCTGAAAATGAGTTAGATGCCTCATTAAAAGGTTTGGGACTAATAGAGTATTATGGTAAGCCTAAATTAAAAAAATCAATAAGTGGCTTAGGATCGATCGTCGCTGGTGATTGACCTTTTTTAAAAAATAATTATCTTCCAAAGCCAGCTTGCTGGCTTTTTTTTGATGTGAGCTTTTGTTCAAATAATTGAGATACGATAAAATATATTGTTTACTATTCAGCTTTTCTTTTAAGGTGACATAGTGTTTCAATATGCCACGTATGTGGAAACATATCATATGAGTAGATGTCATTTGTACTATATCCCAACTGGAAAAAATGTTGTAAGTCACGGTTCTGAGTAATGGGATTACAGCTCATATAAATAATTTCTTTTATTTTCAGTTTTGCTATTAATTCAATTGTCTTTAAATCTAAACCCTTTCTTGGGGGGTCAAATACTAATAAATCTATATCTTTGTTTTTAATTATTGTAGGCAAAACATTTTCTGTTTCACCTTCAATAAACTCAATATTGTTTATACTGTTTAAAAGTGCGTTATTCTTCGCATTCATGACTGCTTCAGGGTTACATTCTATAGAAATAACTTTGTTGTGTTTTGATGATAAAAATAAGCCAATAGTACCAATACCTGAATAAGCATCGATAATAGTTTTATTATTGCCTGATAGATTTGTTATTTGTTTATACATAAGTTCTGCTTGTTTTATATTCACTTGAAAAAATGATTTATAATGAATTTGGAGGTTTAGATTGCCAATTCTATCATTAATATATTTCCTACCATAGATGATTTTATCCCGTTCTCCCAAAATTACATTTGTTTTAGCAGGTTGGATATTTTGAATTATTCCGCATATCTCAGGGAATTTCTTCTTTATTCTCTTTACTAAAAGCTGTGTGAATGATAGTTTACTTGTTTTACTTACAATAATTAGTAAAATTTCACTCATATCATGGTTGGAACGGATTCCTATATGCTTTAAATTACCAGTATGAGTTTCCTCATCATATATCAATGAATTAGTATTCTTTATATAAGAAATTATCTCATCAGCAATTTCATTGTATAGAGGTGGATGTAAGAAACACGATTCTTGTCTTATTACATTATGTGAACCTCTTTGATACATACCATAAACAGGTTTATTTTTTTCAAGTGCAAGAGGAAAAAAAGATTTGTTTCTATAAAAGTCAACGAGCTCTGATGCTATAATAGGGTGTATTACAACAGATTTATTAATATTTTGATATATACCATCTATAATTTCATTTTTTAGTTTTAATTGGTTTTCATAATCAATGTCTACCCAATTGCAAGCACCGCACCTATCTGATAGCATACACCTTCTATTTTTTCTAAGAGGAGATGGTTCAATTATTTTATGAATCTTTGCATATATATGTTTTTTTTTGGTGTATAAAAGCTCTAAGTCTGCAATATCTCCAGTTAATGCATTTTCAACAAAGACAGTTTTACCTTGATAGTATGCTAATCCATAACCGTTGTTTACAGTTTTGACTATCTGAACATTGTGAATAATATGATTAGTTTCGATCAATATTTCTACAAAGCTCTCAAAAGCTGCATAAGTTTTAGTTTCCAAACCATGTAAACAGCTTCGTAAATAATCTTTTTAGACATTTTAGATTGCCCACTTCTTCTATCAGTGAAAATTATTGGCATTTCATATATATCGAATCTATTTACCCATGCACGGAAGTTAATTTCAATTTGAAAAGAGTAACCGTCTGACATAATCTTTTCTAAGTGGATTTTTTTCAGCACATCAATCTTTATGCACTTAAAGCCTCCAGTAGGGTCTTTAACAGGCATTCTTGTTATTATCTGTACATATTTTGATGCCATATAGCTGAGTATCAGTCTTGAAAGTGGCCAGTTTACAACATTTATGCCACATACATAACGTGAGCCTATTACAACATCATGTTCTTTAGATAAATCTACCATCTGTGGAATTACTTCTGGGTCATGTGAAAAATCTGCATCCATTTGTATTATTGCATCGTAATTATTTTGAATTGCATACAAAAAACCCTCTACATAAGCTGTTCCAAGTCCTTTTTTACCAGGTCTTTTTAAAATATGTAAGCGTTCTTCATGCTTCATCATGTCTTCTACTTTGTCAGAAGTTTTATCAGGAGAATTATCATCGACTATCAGCAAATTTAAATCAAATAAATCAGATTTGTTATCTTGTTTTTGCTGAGAAAATGGTCGACCTGTTTGTTTAAAAACGGCTTTTATGATTGCTTCAATATTATCCATCTCATTGTAAGTTGGGATAATTAATAAATATTTCATACATCAATCCTTTTTGTCTAAGTTGTTTTCTAACAGTTGTGAATCAGGTACATTTCTACGGTAAGCAGCTGGGTTTCCTACCCACAATTCACATTTGGGGACATCTTTTGAAACAAGAGATCCACCTGCTATTAGGCAGTCTTCATTTAAAGTTTTACCTGGTAGGATTATTGAACTGACGCCTATACGTGCACCTTTTTTCATTGTAACGCCTTTAAATTGTTTAAATCTTTCTTTATCACGTCCTGCATAGTTGTCGTTGCTCGTTGCTACACAAGGAGCAATAAAGCAGTAGTCTTCAATTTTTGAGTAGGCAGTTAGATATACGTTAGTTTCAAGTTTATTGCGATTACCTATGGAGCAGAAATTTTCAATTGAAACACCGCGACCTATGATATTAAAGTCTTCGATTACAACATTTTCTCTTATGGATGCCATATCTGCTATAAGATTACTTGCACCTATTTTGCACTGTATATATATAATCACATTTGCTCCAATAAGGCACTTATCACCGATAATAGTGTCAGTCCATTCTTGTTGGCTTTTGAAGATACTTCTTGGAGAAAACATAGGTTTTTTACCAATTATTGTATTGTCATCTATACGGCAATCACAGCCAATTTTTACATTTTCATGAATTACCACATTGTGACCAATAATGCAATTGTTTCCAATTTCAACATTGTCAAGTATTACACTATTGTGACCTATGCTTACATTGTTGCCGAGTTTTACACTTTTTGCTATAAATTGCCCCATCGTACTCCTTTATAACTAATTTATTCTTTTTTTTATGGATATATTTGTGTATTTATTATGCAATCGATTTTGATTAACCAACAGCTCACCAATTAGCCCGATAGAGATAAACTGTACGCCTACAACTACTAATAAGACAGCAAAAAATAAAATGGGTCTATTTGACAGATATGTTAAATGTAAGACCCTCATGATAAATAAATATAAACTAATCGCTAAACCAATTAGTGACAGGATTGTGCCTATGCCGCCAAACAAATATAAGGGGCTTCTTGAGTAGTCTGTAACTAATTTTACTGTCAATAAATCTAAATAGCCTCGCAGATAGCGTTCAAAACCATATTTTGATTTGCCAAACTTTCTTGATCGGTGTTCAACGCTTATTTCTTTGATTTTAAAGCCTTTTGCTTTAGCCAATGCAGGTATATAACGATGCATTTCTCCATATACGTCAATTTCATTAACTACTTCTTTTTTATACGCTTTAAAGCCGCAATTATAGTCATGCAATGCTAATTTAAATGTTTTTGATGTAACGAAATTAAACAATTTTGATGGTAAGGTTTTAGTGATAGGATCAAGGCGTTTTTCTTTCCAGCCTGTTACAAGATCATAGCCTGCATTAATTTGTTCTACAAATTTTGGAATCTCCTTTGGATTATCCTGTAAGTCAGCATCAAGAGTGAAAACAATATCTCCTTTTGCTTCTTTAAAACCGACATGTAAGGCTGCTGACTTTCCAAAGTTTTTTCTAAATGAAATAACCTTTACATTCAAGTCTTTTTCTGCAATTTCTTTCATTATGCAAAGACTTTTGTCTGTGCTACCGTCATCAACAAATATAAATTCATACTCCCAGCCAATTACATTTTCAAGTATTTCTTCGTATAGAGTTTTTAAGCTGTCTTCTTCATTTAATACTGGTATAACAAAAGATACTTTCATACTATTGTTCCTATCTAAAAAACAATCTATAAAAAGTTTGAGAAACATTTATGTTTTCTAATGTGAAAAAATAGGTAATAATCATTACAAAGCCAGAAAACACAGGAATCCGAACATTATCATCGATTGGTAAATTGACTGCTTCTGCGACAGTAGCACCAAGCGAACCAAGAAATGCAATAATTGGATGAATATAAAACAATGCAAGAGTAAATGTGCTTACAAAGCAAGCAATTGAACCTTCAAGGCTTTTTTTAGCAAAAGTAAACTTTCTTTTTCCAAAGCTTATACCGATTAAAGCTGCAAAAATATCTCCAATTGAAACAAAACATAATGACAAAAAAGCAATATCTGGTGGGTAGAATGCAATACAAAATATTGCAGAAGTTAATAAAAATGATGCACCACTTAAATTATATATTTCGTGTCGTCTCAGCATAACGCCGAAAACAGTATAAAAGAGTTTACGAAAAGTTTTATTCTCTAGTCTAAAATATTCAACTGATATAGCTACTATGGCTAATACCAAAAGTATTTGAAGAGATATTTGTTTTTTTGAATGGAAAATATAACGATAAGATATTGGCACAAGAATAGACAAGAAATGAAAGCTTTTTCTTAGTAATTCTTTTTGTTTTTGGTCCATTTTACCAATCAAATTTGATTTTTGAGGCTAAGAAAGAGGTGGCCATCTTTGCAACAAGGAGAGGATCTTCTCTAAGTGCAACTTTGAATAAGCTATGGAGATTCAAATCATCTTCTTTGATATCTTTGGCAATCTGAACTATCCGATTAAACTTTTCATCACTTAATTGAAAAAACTTTTTCTTTACCGAATACATAAATCTTTGATTTGCACCCAAAACTTTGTCCCAACGTTTTTCATATTCACTTAAAAATTTCTTACTAAAATCATTTGCTTTTAATGCTTTTGCACATGTTTCTCCACATATTCTTGCTGCAATCATAGCTTGAACTATACCTCCGCCTGTTATAGGATTAACTTGTCTTGCAGCATCACCAACAAGCATTACATTATCTTCGACAAAGTTGGTGCCATGTTCTGTAGGCACTCCCCCACACACAAAATAGTTTATTGATGCATTTGGAAAATTATTTTCCATATATTTATCTAAATAGTATTTAGGTCCTTTGCCTGGCAAGGTTTCGCTGCCACTGATACCAATCCCAATATTTGCTTGAGTTTCTGATTTTGGAAACAACCACAAATAACCACTTGGAGATACTTCTCTACCAAAATAAAAACGGCATAATTCTGGATTTACTTTTATATTGTTAACTGTATATTGAACGCATGTCTCGAGGTCATCAAGTCGCAGAGTTGTATTAATACCTGCCCATTTCCCTACTTGAGATTCGATGCCATCTGCACCAATCACTATTTTGCAGTTAATATTATAGAATTTACCTTGATGTTTAAATTGAACTCCATTTATCTCATTATCACCTGATCTTAAGAAACCAACAGCGTCTGCTTTTGTCAAAAGTGTTGCACCTTTTAAACATGCTAAATCAGCTAAAGCCCTATCAAAAATTCGTCGTTCCAATACATATCCATCACCGTTATTATACATTTCAACGAAGTTACCATCTGGTGAATGCAAAGATGCACCTTTTATTAATGCTGCAATCCATTGTTCATCTGTTTCAATAAAAGGTTTAATGCCAGCAACTGAGACACCTTCAGCACAGCGAACAGGAACCCCGACTTCTCTATCTCGTTCAAGGATTAAAACTGAAGCACCATTTTCAGCAGCATATCGTGCAGTTACAGAGCCTGCGGGACCTCCACCAATTACTATCACATCATAATATGGGGCAATTTGCTTCATTCTGTTTCCTCCTTAATTGCTTCTAATGGACAAACTTTGACACAACTAAGGCATTTAATGCACTTACTATTGTCAATTTTAACAATAAATTCTTCAATTATAATTGCACTAACTTGACAAACACTTGCGCATGTGCCACAGATATCACATAATGACGGATTTACTCTCATCGATAGATTCCTTTCTCTTTAAATATTGTTGAAAATTAGTTATTTATTAGACAATTACTAAATTCATTCCATCTTTTGTGTATTTAACACAGATATCATCAAGAGTTTCGCTATCAGAACTTAATGGTATTGTATCTATGTTTACAATTAAATCTGAGTTAAGATCAGCTATAACTGGGTTTAATACTTTAAATACTGGTAGTTTATTAGCTTCTCCAAATGGCAAAAGCAGTTCATATAGCTCAATAAGCTCTTCCCATATCGTATCATAATAGTCAAAACAAATTATATTTTCGTCATATACTTGTACATCAGTACTATCTAAATTCTCTATATATTCATGATACTTCTCAAAAAATAAATCAAGTTTATTTGTTTTTATCAAAAAACCTGCTGCTCTTTCATGCCCTCCGTAGTTTTCAAACATGTCTGGCATACTATTAAAGCATTCAAGCCAATTGAATCCTTTTAAGCTCCGTGCTTCACAAGCTGCTGTATTATCTTCTTTATAAGTTATCATGATAATTGGGCATTTGTAGGTATATAAGAGAGTATTAGCTACCTTTCCTAACATTGTATACGAGATTTGCCTATCTTTGTCAACAAAGGCAATACTTGAAAGTTTTAAGTTGTTGGAAAACAAATATAGTTTTTCGTCTAATAATTGAATACTATCAAATACTTTTTGCTCATCAATTTTTTGAACGACTTGTTCATTAATATAATCAATGTTTTTTTTCAGTTCTTTATTGTAATTATCTTGCAAAAGCAGTATATTTTCGTAATATTTATTTTGCTCTTCTTTTTCATTTGCAATGAGAAATGAAAAACATAAATGCTTGCCATTTTCTTCTCTTCCATGATAAAATAGGTTTATAAATTTGTGCAGAAAATCCATTTTTTCATATCGATGAACCATGTATCTATTTTTTTCTAACATGAATTGAATTGCAGGGTGACCCAAACTCACATCCCAATCATGAAGTAATTGCCTGATAATTAATCGATTTACACTTTTGAGAGGTACACGATCTGCTAAAGTGCCAATTGAAGCCCAAAATAGATAATCTTCTTTAAAAAACCCCTGTCTTAACACCTGGCTTAGCAAATAGGTAAAGAAATAAGAAACACCGACTCCAGCAAGCATTTCCAACGACATATTGTTTTTAAAATACAAATCATGTTTATTTACTGCGTTAAATAGCTTTGGATTTACTATTGCATAGGCATTTGGTGTGGCTTCGGGTAATAAGTGATGGTCTAATATGATTGTATCTATGCCTTCTTTTTTTAATGTTGATACGCCTTCAACTGAGCTTATGCCATTATCTATAGCTATTAGGAGTTTAGACTGTTTGTTCAATGCATATTTTATGACATTATTTCCAATGCCATGATGTTCAATTTGTCGGTTTGGTATATAATAGTCAACTTTATCATAAAATTGTTTAAGAAAGTCGTATAAAATCAAAGTTCCTGTCATTCCATCGGCATCATCATGACCAAATACCAAAATATTTTCATTGTTATCTATTGCTGTAACAATTCTGTCAATTGCTTTTTCAGAGTGTTGATGAAATTCTTCTAAATTAACAAGATACATTTCCCCGTCGAGAAAGCAAATATCATTTTCACGACTATAGTTAATAAAATCAATTACTTTTTTAAAAATCATTAATATAATCCCACATCATCAGCTTTAGGAATATCTCTATGTCCTTTTCTATTGAGAGGTTTTTTTAAAATATCAAAACCACTTGTACCGATACTAAATATTATACCATTTTCTTCGAATTCTGTTTGGTTACTACTGCGATTAAAGTATTTAACTGCAATATCTATATATGATTCGCGTGTTTTGATAGGTAGAGAAAAGCCATAAGAAAATGAATATTCGTTTAAGTTATGACTGTTTGCATTAATGCTCGATAGGGGAGATACCCTATAAGCTGCTCCAAATCTTTGCCCTGTTTTTGAAATGAAATTCTTATTACTTTGACTATTTTCATAGTCAATGCCAAACGCAATTCTATACCCATCATCAGCATTATGATACACATTACTTTTGCTCCACATATCATAATCAAAATCAAAAGAGACATGTGTATTTTTATTTAATGCCATAGCAGCTCCTAAGCTTGCTCTAAAAGGCATTTCGAAGGTACTATCATCCATTTTTTCATTTGTGGTTATTGTTTTGAAAGTTTTCTCTCCATTAAGCTTTGCTGGTACACTAAATGCACCCCCAAGGGAAAAACTTTCATTCATTAATTTTGAAAAACTCATTGTAAATCCAGGACTTGTATAACTCTCTTCAACTTCATATTTTGGGTTTATTAGGTTTGGATCGCCAAGATCTGCTCTTGTATACTCAGTTCTATGCCCAAAGAAATAATTAATTGCTAATCCTATGTTTAACTTTTCAAATTTATAAGCATAAAACAGATCAACTTGATATATTGAATTGTCTGCTTTTCTTATTTCAGAAATATCACTATCATTCATGTTAAAATCTTCGGCAGTGAATTTTCCATTTGCAATAGCTTGATAAGAAATACCGATTCGATTCTTATAAATTGGTACGCTTAGACTGAAATATGGTAAATATGAGATTTCGCCGTTGAATGAGGTGTCGCTGTTTTTGTCTTTAATATTTACATTACCAAAATAAATACCAGTTGCAAAAGTAGCATATAAATTTTGGCATGATAATGAGGCATTTTTGGCACTGTTATTTGCTCTTAAAAGATTGCCTACACCTGTATCACCCATACCAATACCATATATATCTCGACCTGCATATGTTTCTGGCATACCCGAAAAACTAAAAACAGATACACCTAAAAGCAGTATCGGTAATGTCAGCGACAGTATCAGGATAAATAACCTTTTTATCATAATTAAATACCTCTATTTCTTAATAAAATCTTAAAACTCATATAACTAATTACAAAGTTTATTATTTTTTCAAGTTTGTCAATAGTTTTTTTGTTAATATTGGAAAAGCATGGACGAAATGTAGCCATAATTTGTATAAACACTTAGTAATATATGATTTAAATTGACGATTTAAATAAATGTTCAATAACATGATTTTAAATACATAAAAAATCTTGAAAAAAGCATTTAGAGGATTGGTATGTGCAAGTTCATACTTTTATGAAAATATTTTTGATTACAAAAGATAAATATATGTTTGTTTTTGTGTGTAAAAATCTATGCTTTTCTATTACCATCCCGTTACCATCCCGTTACCATCCCGTTACCATCTTGGAGAAAGAAGGGGTAACTAATGAGAATCATCGGGAATACTATCGAGTTTAATGATAAAGTCTATTTATGATTTTTTGTCAAATAAATAATGTAGTAATGTTGAAAAATATATAGTAAAGAAGTTCTTTAAAATCGATATTTAGTAATTTTCTTTTTTCGTTCACACATATTATATAGCATTTGTTGAGGCTTTAACAGAATTTGGAATATATTGTAAAGAACTTAAGCCTGGAATGGCACCAGTAGCTGAATTTAACATAAACATTGATGAAGTTAAAACAACCAAATATTTCAAACACTTTGAAAGTTAGTATAAGAATTAAATACTTTGATCATCAAAATATTAAAAAAAAATAAAAAATAATTTGACAATCTTTGCTATATCATTATCTTGTTATATAAAGAATATAGGAGGATTTAAAACATGGAACTACGTTCAATTTATTATTGTAAGAAATGCAAAAACTTAGTGGAATTAACTTCAGTCGGCGGCGGAACATTAGTTTGCTGTGGAGAACCAATGATTTTGTTAGAAGCAAACACAGAAGATGCAGCTAATGAAAAACACGTACCAGTAGTCGAGTCAACAGCAAAAGGTATTAAGGTAACTGTTGGTAGTGTAGAACATCCAATGATTGATACACATTGGATAGAATTTATCGAAGTTTTAACAGAAGATGGTGTATATCGTAAAGAACTTAAGCCTGGAATGGCACCAGTAGCTGAATTTAACATAAACATTGATGAAGTTATTGAAGTAAGAGAGTTTTGTAACTTACACATGTTGTGGAGTTATAAAAAATAAAAAGGAGATAAGAAATAATGTCAGATTTTAAAAATAGTAAAACTGCACAAAACTTAATGAAAGCTTTTGCAGGAGAATCTCAAGCAAGAACACGATATACTTATTATGCAAGCACAGCAAAAAAGAATGGATTTTTACAAATTTCAAACATTTTTATGGAAACAGCAGAAAATGAAAAGGAACACGCTAAGGTTTTTTATAAAAAGTTAATTGAACATGGTATGAATGATGAAATGATTGTTTTAAATGATGCAGCTTATCCAGTAGCTTTATCAGATGACACTTTCAAGAACCTTGAAAGTGCAGCTGATGGTGAGTATGAAGAATGGGCAGAACTTTATCCGACTTTTGCAAAAGAAGCAGAAGAAGAAGGATATAAGGATGTTGCAACAGCCTTTAAAATAATCGCAAAAGTGGAAGAAAAACATGAAGCTCGCTATAGAAAACTTGCTCAAAATGTAAAAGAGCACGAAGTTTTCAAAAAGGGTGGCAAGGTCTTTTGGAAGTGCTTGAACTGTGGATATATTACTGAAAATATCGAAGCACCTGAAATTTGTCCAGCATGCCAACACGATAGAAAATATTTCGAAATACACGTTGAAAACTATTAAATAGCTTTCTATTTATTAGGCGAAAATAAATAAAGGAGAAATTATGCAAAAATACGTATGTGATGTATGTGGTTGGATTTATGATCCAGCAGAAAATGATAATGTAGCTTTTGAAGACTTACCAGATGATTACACATGCCCAGCTTGCGGTGTTGGCAAAGATATGTTTAGCCCAATTGATTAATCCTTAAATCTTAGCTTAATAACTTAATAATTAAGGCTGTTTTTTACAACAGCCTTTTTTGTAATAACTTTAACTTATTCATCATAATGATACATGCTTTAATAAACTAAATATATCTTAATTATATCCTGTATCAGCATTATAAGAATGCAAATAATTATTGGTATAAGTCTGCAGCACGTTTTTTAGAAAATATATTTAAGTAACAATTATAAAAAGCTTTGTTATAAAAAAAGAATAATGCTTTTTTTTGAATAATATGTTGTTTTTAGTAAATCTACCAACAAATTATTTTATAATTGACTATTTTTCTTCTTAATATATTTTGGTATTCAAATCTTAAATGAGGTGTTTAAATGAGAAAATATATATGTACATTAGTTATTTGCTTAGTTTTTACCTGCCTGTTTTCTGCAGAAAAAGAAGACTTGTATTTTATAAAAGCTTTAATGCAAGATAAATATTATCAAATGGCTTATGATGAGTCGGTAATATTTCTAAAAAAATATCCAAATACAGATGTTAAAGACGAGCTTCTACTAATCCAAGCTGATATATTAATACAACAAAAAAATTATACAAAAGCGGATGAAATATTATGCTCTATTAATTCTATAAAGTTAAGCCCTTTACTCGAACAAAACTGGCTTTTACTTCAAACAGAGAAATCTTTGTATTTGAATCAGGGCGAGGATTTATTATTGTTTTCTGCTAAATATATAAATAGATACCCCAATGATATAGGTATAAACAAGATATATATACTGTTAGGCGATTATTACTTGTCTCAAGAAGATTATGATATGGCAAAAGAATGCTATTCTAAAGTAAGAGTAAATAGCATAGAATTAGATAGTAAGATATTGAATCTGTATTTAATGGCTGAGGACAAAGAAAACGCTGAATTGTGTTATCAAAAAATACTCAGTAGCTATAATAAAAATGATATTGACTATGCGACTTATATTTTGACAAATTATTTTGAAAGAAAAAAGGACTGGTTGAGTATTAATAAGACATTAGGCAATTACTTTGATACCTATTTCGATCTTCCTCTTACACAATTAAACGATATACAGAAAAACTTGTTTTATTTATTATTAAATTCACTATTGGAGGTTGATAAGCCTGACGATGTGATTGAGCTTTTGTCAAAATACATAGACAATAATGATAGGAAAGCTTATTATGAAGGCTTGGCATTGATAAAGATTGGAGAGATTGTCGATGGTTTACAAGTATTGGAGGGTCTCTACTCTACAACTAATGATAAAGAGCTAAAAAACATAAGTTTCTTTCAAATTATTAGCAATAAATCTACAATTGATATAGATAAAGCAATAGACCAATTAAACGAATATTTGATTAAAAACTCAGAACAAAAATGGGTAGGAGATATTTATTATCAAATTGCTTTTAATCAATATAAACAAAAAAAATATAATGACGCTCTTGATAACTTGAATAGAGCTTTGAGCTTTGGCACAGGCAACTTTGCACTTGAAAAACATAGCGAAGAATTCGAAGAAAAAGCTTTGTTTTTGAAAGCAGAATGCTTATTCTTTTTAGGAAAGAAAAAAGAGTGTATTGCTGTGTCTGAAACTTTTTATAACAAGTTTAGTAATTCCGCTTTTATTGATGAATTAATATTTAAGATGTCTATGTGCTTATACCAAGCAGCACAAGTAGATAGCTCTCGGTATTTTTTTAGTGAAATTGTTGAAAACTATGCGTCATCAGCAAAGTATGGAATTAGTAATTACTATTTAGGTGAGATAGAACTTGCCAAAGCCCGTTATAATAGTGCAAAAGATTATTATTTAAAAGCATTAAATGGCATAGTTGATATTGGAGCAACTTTTTTACGACTGTCTTACGTTGAATATGCATTAAAAAACTATAATCAGGCAAAAGAATATATTGATAAGGTTCCAGAAGAGAATGATTACCTCTTTGATAAATATATGCTTAAGGGTAATATCTTTTTTAACGAAAGAGATTATAATGAGGCTCTTAACTGCTATAAAATTGCTGAAACTAATGTGCCAGATCAGTTATCTTTTGAGCATTTAATGTCAAGACAAGCTTGGACATTATATAGGTTAAAAAGGTTTGATGAAGCTACTACGATATACAAGAATTTAGCTGAACAATCCAATTCACCAGGAGAATATAAGCTTGCTGCAGCTGATGCTGCATATAACGCAGAAGACTTTATGCAAGCTCTCGAACTCTATAGTGAATATGTAGATGAGTACCCCGAAAGTCCTGATATAATAAAAGCAATTGCAGGTATTGCTAATTCACACTTCAATTTAGCAAATTTTTCTCAATCAATAAGTACATGGGAAAAGTTAGTTGATATTAAATACTCGCAAGAAACTATTCAGAATGCTGTAAATGGCATTCAATGGAGCTTTCAACAACAAAACAATAAGAAGGAATACAGTAAATGGATAGGTGAGAAAATACGAAAAACCAGCAATGTTGATCTTAAAACAATTCTCTATGAAAGCAAAATTAAGTATGAGTATGAAAATGAGGACTATTTATCCTCCATATCAAGTATCTTGCAACTATTCCAGCAGTATCCAGAAAAAGAGAGTGAAGAAAAATTTCAGATTATGCTTGCGAATAATTATATTTGGTTAAAACAATATGAAAAAGCAGACCGGATATATGTGCAACTGGTGATAAAAAACAACTCTCCTGAAGTATATCATGAATGGGGTAATATAAAATGGGCACAAGAAGACACAGCTGCCGCATTAAAAAGATACAAACGAGCTGCTAACACTTCTCAACAACCAGAGTATTGGTTAGTATTATTGGAAAAACAATTTTTAGCAAATGATGATGAATTTGAAAAGTATTATAATGACTTTATTCTATTTGCTGATGACTATTATATTGAGCTTGCTAACCTTGTACTCGTTGATAAGCTTATCAATGATCAGCAGATAGATAAAGCCGATGAGATTGTGCATAGTTTAAATCTAAGTGATAACCCTCTTGTTAGAGCTAAATCTGTGTACAATAAGGCAAGAATACTGTATATACAAGAAGACTATAATAATGCACTGAAAGAATTTTTGCGGATAAGATATGTCTATACAGAATTAACTGAACTAAGATGGGATTCTGAGTACTATATTTGTAAAATTTATACTCAGACTCAAGAAGTTGATAAAGCTAAAGAGCTGTATAGTCGAATAAAGTCTTATATTAGTAAGGCTCAAAATAAAGAGCTAAGTACCCTTTTAGGAGAGACAAATTAATGAAAAAGCTTTTTATACTTTTTATGTTATTATGGTTTTTAAAACTTATTGCTACCGATTTTCAGTTACCTGATGAGACAATTGTTGGCACAATAAGCATGACACCAGACTCATCAGTTGTGCACAAGAGTTTAAAAGATTACCATAGATTTAAACAATATGAATTGATAAAGTACAACCCCTATTTGCCACAAAAGGATGATATGAGATATGGTGGTGCAAATTTAAAAAATGGTATTATTAGGCTATTTTTTGGTAATTATACAAAAAGCGATCTGTATGTTATTTACGATGATTATTATAATGACTATATAAACTTAAATGCCGAAAGTCATTTTCTCTTGCTTAACAAGCATTGGAACTTTACTGATAGTCGTATAGGTTGGAAAATCCCTGAGCTTGGAAATGCTAAGCTAAAACCAGAATTAACCATACATCATAATACATTTAATTCAAGAAAAATTGACACAAATGCATCTCATATTGGATTAGAAACCGCATTTGACTTGAGTGAATGGGTTTACTTTTTCCAAAATACATCTTTAGAAATAGACTACACTAATATAAAGCAAGAATTTAATGAAAATAACAAAATTGTAAACAAAATTGATAATTATGACTATCTATTTAAAAGTGAATTTAATTTACCTTTTACTAATATCAATAATTCGTTAAGTATAGGAAACCTAAATGAGGTTTTTACATTTGAATCTAATACTAATTTAGCAAATATTGTACCTGAGATTGACAATACAAAGCTATATATGAGCCTAAATAAGAATTTTGTAATGTCTTTATATTTAGAAAAATATATGCTATTTGATAATGATTATTCTGTAATGATTAAAAATGAACCTTATACGAGTTTTACCGACTCTTATAAGCAATATACAAATAATTACCATACAAGTATTAAAGATATGAAGTATCAGACACAATCCCCTATAAATCTAAGTATAGCAATGAATTCAAGTTTTTATTTACCGTATACTTTGCTTTATCAGTTTGAATGGAGAAAAAATCAAGCAATTTATACTTTGGGAGATTTTGATTATGTTTATGATGTAAAGCATAAAAACAGCCTTTTAAATACAATAAAAGCATACACATATTATCAATTATATGACTTAAATTTTGAATATTGCTTTACAGCGATATCATCTCACATTCATGACCATGAATATAAGCAAATACCTTTTATGCCTCATATCGTCAATTCGCTAAATATAAAGTATCGATATGCTAATTTTGACGCCAAAACAGAACTTAAGTATGTAAGCGAGAGAAAAGATCATACCAATAATCAAATATCTGATGCGTTTCTAATAGATAGTATCTTGAAATATGAATGGCATCATCGGTTTAATTTATACTTATATGTAGAAAACTTACTAAATAAGCCCTATAAATATTATAGCTATTATCCACAGCAAGGAATTATTTGCCAAATTGGATTAGATTATAGGTTTTAAGTATTTAAAATGCATAAAAATTATAAAATCTATAGAAAATCAGATAAATTTTCATTATTTTCAAAAAAAACTTTGACAAATATATTAGTATTAAATTATATGTCATTATTGAGTTTTATTTGCTTTGTAATTAAATGGAGGCTTTATGGCAGAATTAAAATTTTTAATTGTTGATGATTCACCTACAATGCGACGAATCGTATTTAATACTTTAAAACGTTTAGGGTATGCTCACATAGAAGAAGCTGAGCAAGGGCAAGAAGCCATGGATAAACTAAAAACTATTCCAGGAATAAACTTTGTTGTCACTGACTGGAATATGCCTGTTATGGATGGGTTGCAACTTGTGCAAGAAATCAGAGCAAGCGGAGAATTTTCAAAAATACCAATATTAATGGTTACTACAAGATCTGTCAAGGATGACATTATTGAAGCTATGAAGGCAGGAGTTAATAATTATATAGTTAAGCCTTTCACACCTGATGTGTTAAAAGCTAAAATTGATGCTATTTTAAGCAAATAGGAGGCTGTTTTGTCACAAAATAAAGAAGGTGTGATTACAATAATTGAGACTATTGTTAATGAATTGACAATACTAATTGATGAAATTCGTCCTTTTATTGAGCAAACAAAACCAATAGATCACAATCATGTTCAACAACATTTGGATAACCTTGTCACAAAAATGCAAGGACTTACAGATAAAACACATTTAACTTATGAATTGATACAAGTTGTTATTAACTCAATTCATTCATCACGAAATGAATTAAAGAAAAGTGTTGATGGCTTATTGAAAAAGACAGGGGTCCAATTAAAAAAAATAACGACAACTACAGAAGAAGCTACTAACAAAATACTTGACGTAGCAGAAGAACTTGATGCTGAACAGCTTGTTATTATCGAAAAGCTTGATTCTTTGAAAAGTAATAACAATCAAGAAGATATTATTGAAGACATTAAGAAAATGATTTTTAAGAATCAAGATGCTGCATTTACGATAATCGACTATTTGCAGTTCCAAGATATTACGGCACAGCAAATATCAGGTGCTTATGCATTGCTTTCAGATACAGAAAAAACCCTTTTGTATGTGTCTAATCTATTAAAAGAATTTGATTTTGGTGAAGAAGGACCAGAAATTGTCTTGCCAGAAATTGATCCTAAATCTTTCAATGCTAATGCAATATTTATTGATAAAGGCAATATACAAAACCTAATTGATGACTTATTTGAAACAGGGGATACAGATATAGACATTCCAAACGACCATAATGATATTGAACTAAAAGATTTGCAAGCAAGCGTCGCTGATAGTGAGGATGATTTTGATATTGATGCTTTATTTAATGATAACAATTCTGGTAATCAAGCATCGCAAGACGACATAGATAAACTTTTTTCATAAGATAAGGAAATGCAATAATGGCTAAAAACATACTTGTTGTTGATGATGAAGATAATATCAGAGAAGTCATAAGTGAGTTCTTACAAACTCTCGGTTATAATGTTGTAGAGGCTACAAATGGAGAAGAAGCATTAATGGCTTGTACCAGAACGAAATTTGACCTTGTTATTTCTGACATAAGAATGCCCAAAATGAATGGTATCAAACTTTTAAAGTCTTTAAAAACTTATATGCCAAATTTACCAATAATTCTAATGACTGCATATCAACCTTCGAAAATGCAAGAAGATAGTTTGAGTGTGAAAGCTGATGGATATTTGCTAAAACCTTTCTCACTAAACTCTCTGAGACAAATTATTTTAAAGATTTTTAAAACATTATGAGTAAGATTATAAAAAATTATATTGTTGATGAAGATCAAAAAAAGACAAATAGCCCTGTTTTCAAAGCTCCGCCTATTATTAAAATACCAATTGTTGAAAAACAAAATGTCAGCATAAAAACTGAAAGCAGTAGCTCAAATAAACTTAATGAACCAATTCTTAAACTAAACAGGAATAATGAAGGTGTTGTCTTATCTATCGAGGTTCAATGTACTTGTGGCGAAAAAATGATTATTAAAATGGAATATTAAAATGAAAATGAAAATATTGGTTGTAGATGACGAATTATTACTGAGAGATGTTCTGTATAATTTTTTGGATAGACTTGGTTATGATGTCGATGTTGCACCTGATGCTGAAAAAGCATTAGAAATAGCAAAAGTTAATAAACCTGATATTGCCTTAGTTGATATTAAGTTACCAAAAGCAAGTGGTATAGAATTGACACAGCAATTAAAGAATATGTATAAAGACTTACCTATTATTATTATGACTGGGTATCCAAGCCTGGATACTGCTATTAACGCAATGGAAAATGGAGCCAATGAATATATAGTCAAACCATTTAGATTAGATGAGCTGACAAGAACAATTAATAAGTATTTACCAGAAATAAACTCTGATTAAATATGCTATGAAAGAACAAAATGTTGATAAGCTGACATCAGCCTTTCATGATTTTACACAAGTTGTAGAAAAATTTGAACAGACCTATAAGCTTTTACAAGATAAAATTGAATCTTTAGACAAACAGTTAGAAAATAAAAATGTTGAGCTTGAGAGAAAAGTTCAAGAAAGTGAAAACATTAAAAACTTTTTAAACAATATACTGGATAATGTACATACGGGAGTGTTAGCAATAGATATGACTGGCAATATTAGCCTTTTTAATAAAGCAGCAGAAATGATAACAGGATTTGATAAAGAAGATGTAATTGATAAATCCTATCGAAAGATTTTTTTTAATAATTCGGTCCAAGATTCTAAATCTGCAATATATACTCTAAGTACGGGTAATGAATCATTTAAAAGACAAAAGCAAATAAGCACATATAATTCAGAAAAGAAAAATGTTGAGTTTAGTACAAGTATAGTTCATAATTACCGTGGTGAGATCGACGGCGTAGTCGAAACATTTACAGACATATCAGAAATAAAAGAATTGCAGGAAAGAATATCTCATATAGAAACTCTTGCTGCGTTGGGAGAAATGTCTGCAAGTGTAGCTCATGAAATTAGAAATCCATTAGCTGCTATAAGTGGCTTTACAGGTTTACTGGATAGACAAATTGCTGTCGACGATCCAAGAAAAAAACTTTTGAAACCAATTATTGAGGGTGTAAGCCGATTGGATAATATTGTGTCCAATCTACTTACACTTACAAGACCGCAAACTTTAAATATAAATAAGTGTAATATTCATAACATGATAAATGATATTATTGACTTCTTTAAAATGGGGGTCTCTGATAAAAATAAAACTGTTGACTTTTTCACAATGTTTGATACAAATAATACCGTGATTAATTGTGATGGACAACTAATTCAACAGGTTTTGACTAATATAATTAGAAACGCATGGGAAGCTATCGAAGAAAAAGGAAAGATCACTATCAGTACTAAAGTTAGTATACTCGAGCCAATTAGTGAGGTGCTTGACGAAGATGAAATAAAAGAATTGATTCGCTTGTTTAGTTTTATTGAAATTCAAATAGAAGATACAGGTGCTGGTATAGATGACAAAGAGTTACAAAAAATATTTAATCCTTTCTTTTCAACAAAAAATGAAGGAAATGGACTGGGGCTCGCAATTTGTAAAAAGATAGTTCAGCTTCATAAAGGCGATATACATGTTTATAGTAAAACAAACAAAGGTACGAAATTTGTAATTAATTTACCTTTGTATGAGAATTATAGTGAATGAGAAAATTATGCAAAAACAAATATTAGTAGCCGATGACGAATCTTTGATAAGAGACTTTATTTCAAGTTTTTTTGCTTCAATTCCTGAATATTCGGAATACAAAATTGATATGTCTGTAAATGGGGAAGATGCTATTGCAAAAATCAAAAATAAGAAATATGATTTAATATTTACCGATTTAAAGATGCCTATAAAAACTGGACTTGATGTCTTAAAATATGTCGCAGAACATTCACCTGACACTGATACAGTTTTATTAACTGCTTATGGGGGACCTGAATCTGCTGCACAAGCTATGGCTTATGGTGCTTATGAATATATTACTAAACCAATTTCTATAGAAGAATTAGAAATGATAGTGAAACATATTTTCGAAAGACAAGCATTAATTGCAGAAAACCAAAAATTGCAAAAAACAATCAAAGATGCACAACATTATTCAAAAATAATAGGTAAAAGTAAAAGATTAAGCGATATTATGGATTTAGTAAAGATGGTGGCTCCAACAAACTCAACTGTCTTGATTACTGGAGAAAGTGGCACTGGTAAAGAATTAATCGCTGAAGCAATACATATGCTTAGCCCACGTAACAAAGGAAATTTTATTAAAATAAATTGTGCTGCTATTCCTGAATCATTAATAGAAAGTGAACTCTTTGGTTTTGAAAAAGGAGCTTTTACTGGAGCGATAAAAAGCACAAGGGGTAAATTTGAATTAGCTGATAAAGGCTCAATTTTACTTGATGAAATAAGCGAAATGAATTTAGATTTACAAGCTAAGTTGTTGCGTGTTATCCAAGAAAGAGAAATAGTTAGAATTGGCACAGAAATGCCTATTAAAATTGATACAAGAATAATTGCAACCTCAAATAGAGACCTCGTTGAAGAAGTAAATAAAGGCAATTTTAGAGAAGACTTGTTTTTTAGACTAAATATTGTTCCTATTCATTTACCATCATTAAAATATAGAAAAGATGATATACCTAACTTAGTGGAAAACTTTATAAAAAAAGTATGCTTTGAACTTGGTGTTAATAAAAAATCAATTTCTCAAGAAGCATTAAACCTCTTGATGGATTATAGCTGGCCCGGAAATATTAGAGAATTACAAAATGCAATTGAACGTGCTTGCATTACTAATCCAGATGCTGTTTTAAAAAAAGATTCTTTTCTTTTTTTGAGCCAACAAGCGGGCAGATTCGACAAAAATGACAATGATGAAAAAACTGAAATATGCTATAATGAGGATGATGATAATTGGGTAAATATTGATAATAAAACTATAGAACGAATCGAAAAAGAAGTTATTTTGAAAACTCTCAATAAAACAGGAAATAGCAGGCAAGATACTGCAAGAATACTCGGAATTACCACCCGAACACTGAGAAATAAACTTGATATTTATAATGTGGAAGATGGAGAAAACTATTAGCAGATTTAAACATAGATATTGCAATATATATGACGAAGAATTCGCAAAGCTTGTGCCTGGCTCTATGTGGAGCAGTATTGATTTATTATCAATTTTTCAATCGACATATAATTGCTCACTAAAAATTTTGCTTATATATAGAAATAAAACTATAGTCGCAAGCTTACCTTTATTCTATAAAACAGCGTTTAGAATTGATTATATTTTCAATCCATTACAGTATTATTATTACCATATTTCCTACTATTTTGCAGAAAAAGAAAAGGAATTAAGAAATCGCCAAATGAGAAATGACATAATGTCTTACATTGCAATATTACTTGGAAAAGATTTTCGGAAACTTGAATTGAAGCTTTCTACTGCAACGTATGATATTAGGCCTTTTCAAATTGATAAATATTTGATTAAACCTCTATATACATTTATTCTTGACACATCTGTGCGTGACTACAATAATAACCAACTTACACATATTAGAAGAGCTGAAACATTTGATTTAAAAATAACAAATGACTTTCATTTAGATGAAAGCCTCACAATCTTAGGTAATAGATTTGAACAAAAAGGTATTTGGGGAAATGAAAGAGCCGAGTTGTATAATGCGCTTATGGAGAAGATAAGTACACGAGATTATATAAAAAACTATTCTGTTTACCATAACTCAAAGCTCGTTGCTTTCAGAATGGTGTTGCTGGACTCATTAAATTCAGTTGCATATGACTGGTTTACTGCATCGAATAAGTTTGCAATGGATAATGGAATTAATAGCTATTTGCTTGATTACATTATTAAAGATTTAGAGGGAATGGGCATTAAGAAATACGATTTATGCGGAGCAAACGTGCCAACTGTCGCAAAGTTTAAAAATGATTTTGGTGGAGAGCTAAACATTTACTTCTTTATACAAAAGAAAATTGCAAACTTTATTTAAATCTATTTATTATTATGGAGAAATTAATTGATATCAATATATATAGATAAAAACTATGAAAGATACAAGAGTAAAATAGACTATTCTATCGACTACATTTTTGCTTTACTTGGCTATTCTTGGAAGTATATTCAAGAAGATGAAATGCCTGCAAAAGATGAGATACTTTTTTATTATGCAGATAATTACCCCAAAAAAGAAGTTACAGTTAAACTCTCACAGCATTGCCCTCTAATTTTCATAAAAGCTGATAAAGATTTTTTTATCACAGGAGCATATACTAAAGATAAGTTACGAAAATCTATAAGAAAGTTGCAAATCAACAAAAAGCTTTTTCCCATCATTTCTCAGAATAATATTGAACATCCGCTTTTAATGCATAGTGGGATTGACTACAAATACGCAAGCTTCGAGTTCGACATAATAGGAAATACCTTTTTTCATTTATCAGAAGAGGAAACTTGCTGGTTGAAGCCAACAGCAAAAAAAAAGAAGAAGAAAAGTAAGGAAGAGGATCTATTTCAATTTGATGAGTTTTATCAAATACCATATTTAAATAGACTTCTTTTACTGCTTGAGACATCTATACAAGAGTTGTCACGCCCAAATATGCTTCTTCTTAAAAAAAGCCTATGGCCACAGAATGCACCTATTGCATTTGCTTTATCATATAACGTAAATACACTGCATAAATGGAAAATAAAGAGTTTCTTTATTACAATATTTGAGCTAATAATTCTACTTTTTATTTTCAAATGGAATTATTTTTTTAGAATTATCATGAGCTGGCTTAAATTTATGATTTCAAACAATGAACCATATTGGAACTTTCAAGAAATCAACGAAAAAGAACGAGAAGTGAAGGCACGAAGTACTTGGTTTTTCCATGCAAAAAGTAATAAAATCGATAACACTGATTATTATTTGGATGATTATGACCTACAAGATGAATTAAAAGCAATTGTGAATTATGGCTCGGAAATAGCCTTTTTGCCAACAAAAAAAGCAAGCGAAACAAATAGCTTCGAAAATGAATACGAACAGTTCTCTAAAATCTTAAAAATTAAAAAAACTGGTATTAGGCATTTATATCGTAGTAACCTTTCAGAAAATAGCCTTATTTTAGAAAGAGAATATGGTATTGTATATGATTCAACAAGAGAGAGCAATAAGAGTTATGGCTTCCCAAGTGGCGTTTGTACTCCATATAAGGTTTGGTCAAACACATTAAAGAATAAAAATAAGCCTATTTGGGAAATACCGATCAACTTTAATGAAAAATCTTTTATATTATCAAAGTTTTCAATTATTGATTTTGAAAAAGCTAAAACAATATCCAGAGAGCTTTTTGCAATGACCAAAGAACACAAGGGACTAATTCATTTTAGCTTTGATATAAGCTCATTTTGTGACGTTAGTTATTTGTACAAATTACTATCTTATATTTTAGATCAATCAAATTCTAATTCTGCTTACAAAGCAAGTTTGAGTCAAATAATTCAATGGATTGATAAGCGAAATAATGTAAAGATAAAAGTAGATGATAATGTCGCAAGCTTTACTTTTCCAGATGATATCGATGACTTTTCTGTTACTTTTTCAGGTGCCTATAAATTTGCTTCATTTGAAGGTGGCAACTGCTCTTGTAAAAATAAAACTATTCAATTTTATGATATAAAAAAAGATACAACTGTGAAAGTACTGTTTGCAAAAGAGCACGATGAAGATTAATGGAATCTTTTTTGGCTAAATTGAAATCAATTATTATTCATAAAACTATGTTTAGATTATAATCATAATTTTGATAAATACTAAAGAAATAAAATGCAACAAAAGATCTTGATAATAACAAATTCCCACAGACCTGATGATAGTCGAGTTTACCAAAAAATAGCAAAATCATTGGCTAAAAAATACCAAATACTAATTTTATATTCTCATATAATTGATGTGGATAACGAAAATAATATTGAATTTGTAAATCTGAAATCTAATGACAAAATAGTATTTAAAACTAAGGCTTTAGATATAATCTATGACCACAAGCCCCAATTAATCATTTGTGTCGAACCATACACATTATTGATTGGTAATATTGCACTTAAAAAACATAATATTCCTTTTATATACGATTGCCATGAGTTTTTTGCGGAGGCTTTTGCAGATAGATTTAAAATAGGAAAGTACACTTTAGAAAAAATATATTCAATCACTGAAATGTTTTTATATAAAAAGGCAGCTGGTGTAATAACAGTAAATGATATACTTGTTGAAAAGATGAGAAAGCACAACACAAACACTATTGCATGTGCAAATTTCCCCGATTACTCTGTATTAGAATTGGAGGCTACAAATAAAGAATATGACTTGATTTATATCGGTGGGATATCACAAGCAAAAGGGCTTCAATTGATGCTTGAGTTAGTTCATTATGCAATAGAACAGAGTTTTACACTGAACCTTTTGATTTTAGGAACATATCTTAGCGAAAAAGAGGAACAATTGGCATATGATTTAGTAAGAAAGCTTGATATCAAGGCGTTTGTAACTATCAAGAAAACTGTACCAAGCAACGACGTTTACTTGTATATTAAAAAGGCAAAAATTGGTTTATCATTGTTAAATCCCAATACAAAAAGATATCAAAAAGCTATACCCCTCAAGCTTTTAGAATACATGAAGGAAGGCTTACCAGTCGTGGCAAACAACTTTCCAATTGTTAGCAAAGTTGTGACTGAAAATAATGCTGGTTTTTGTGTAGATTTCGATGTCGAAATGACATTTAATGCAGTTAAAAAGCTTTTATCTGATGAAGAATTATACTTAAGATATTCACAAAATGCAAAAATGACAATAAAAGAAAAATATAATTGGCAAAATGAAGAGAAAAAACTGTTATTATTAGTAGATAGAGTTATTAATGAGTAAAAGAGTATTATTTATTGCGTATTATTATCCTCCATTGGCTGGTTCAGGTGTATATAGACCTTTAAAACTTGTTGAATATATGAGGGAATTCGGTTATTATGTTGATGTATTAACAGTTGATGAGCTTGATTATCATACAAACGATTCGGCTCTTTTGCAACAATCTCAAGCAAATAATATTTATCGTGCAAACTCTTATGACCCTCTTGCCATCATGAAAAAGATAAGAAAGAAAAACGTTCAACTTTCTGAACCAATAGTTTTTAGCGAAAGAAAAAAGAGAATAATAAACTCATTTTTCCCTATTGATAACAAAATCGGTTGGCTATATCCAGCTTTAAAAAAAGCTAATGAATTGTTTAAAATCCATACTTATGATTTGTGTTTTGCAACTATTGGTCCATTTACATCTGCATTGTTAGCTTCAAAAATAGCTCAAAAACACAAAATCCCATACGTAATAGACTACAGAGATCATTGGACACTAAATACTTATAAATTCGACTATAATCCTTTAAACAAAGTCATGTCAAAATATTTAGAAACTAAGATTTTAAAGAAATCTATGCTTGTCTCTTGTATAGGAAAAGAAATGAGAACTGAGCTTGTATTTGAGTTTTTACAAAATACTCCAGATAAAGTAATTGTGTGTTATAATGGCTATGATGAAAAAGAATTTAAAATTGCGAACTATATGAAAGTGGATAACAAAATAATAATCAGGTATATGGGTACTTTTAATGCAAATCGTACTGTAAAATATTTTGCTAAAGCTTTGCAAGAGTTGATAAAAGAAAACTATGACATTTCAAGTTTACAGTTTGAATTTTACGGTAATTTTGATTCTCAGACTGTTATCAGTTTGCAGACAGGTTCTCTCCAAAAATATGTTCAAATTTATTCACAAATCCCACACGTTGATAGTATTAGTAAAATTTGTAGTGCTGACGTTTTATTACTATTTATTTCATCTGAAGATGGAAAGGGTGTTTTAACAGGTAAATTATTCGAATATATTCGTTCAGGCAAAATGATATTACCAATGATAAGGCAAGATGGAGAAGCAAAAGATATTTTAAACAATTTAGGTTATCATAAATCATGTTCTATGGAAGATATACAATCAATAAAAAAGTATATAAAAGAAATTAATGAGGCTCGTTTTGATAACCTGCCTAAAAACAATGCAAACATTGCCATATTCACAAGAGAAAGTCAATGTTTACAATTAATAAATGAGATTGACTTACGCTTGCCAAATAAAGTGTAAGAAATAAAGATTAATGAGTTTATTACATAGTATTAGAATAATGGAGGTTTTATGATATTATATCCACTAATATTTAGCCTATTTGTTTTGATAATTAGTTTCTTCCTTGTTCCCATAAATATCAAGATATCAAACAAAGTAGGCTTGATATCTATACCTAACGATCGCAGTGTACATGCACAAAACACTCCTTCTGCGGGGGGATTATCATTTGCTATACCAATAATAATGTCAGAAATCATACTATTATTCATGATACAAGACGAGTTTTTCCACAAAAACATGTTAGGACTGATAGTTGGAAATATACTCGTACTGACTTTAGGTATAGTTGACGACAAATACTGTCTAAATGCAAAATTAAAGCTTTTAGGTCAGTTATTATTAGCTGTTTCTATGTTTTTTTTAGGTTTTCGGATTGAGCAAATTACAAACCCTTTTGGAGCATCAATACCAATATATGATTTTTCTTTTCCATTGACATTAATTTGGTATCTTGTTATTATGAATGCTATGAATCTAATTGATGGTTTAGATGGGTTAGCTGCTGGTATAACCATAATATGTTGTATTGTTCTTGCAATAGCAGGATTTTATTATGGAAACATAACTGTTTTAGTCTCCAGCTTATTATTAGCATCAGGTTGTTTATCTTTTTTATACTATAATTATCCACCTGCAAAAATATTTATGGGCGATAGCGGTAGCCTATTTATAGGGTTCCAATTTGCCTCAATATCAATATTAGGAACATATCAATTAAAAGGACTAACTACAATGACATTACTAATTCCTGTAACTGTATTATTTGTTCCACTTTTAGATGTCTTAACTTCTATATATAGAAGATTAAAAAACAAACAAAACATCTTTAAAGCTGATAAAATGCATATCCATCACAGGATGCTAAAAACAGGCTTTTCTGTTAAAACAGTCATGTTAATTTCTTGGTTTGTAACGCTTTTGTTTGCATTGCTTGCTTTGGGCTACATATTAGTCAATAGACAAATAATGCTCGTTATATTACTGTCTCTAAGTATTTTAACAGGAATATTCTTTTATTATTTAGTTAAAAAGGAGTTTTTTAAATGAGAAGATTAGTTATAATATTATTATTATTTTTGAATACATGCTTCTTATTCTCGATTAGAAATTGGCAATCTTATACAAATACATCTGCAATATATAAAATTATTACTAAAGATAACAAACTGATCCTCCCTTCATGGGGAGGTGTAAGTACTTTTACAACAGATACAAATACTTTTGAAAAGGATTTTATTTTAACTGATGGCTTAAGCGATTCAGATATTGTAGATGTTTTAATCAGCGGTAACACAAGCTACTATGTAACTCAGAATCAGGGAGTTGATATATTTAAAAATGGAGTTAGAGCAATTCCATGTAACCAAACTACTGGCTTGATATCAAATAATGCAAAAAATATTGCTATTTACAACAAAACAATGCCCGATAGTAGCGTAGCAAGCACTTTATTTGTTAGTACAAAAGATGGTATATCTCTTTTTGAAGTCGATGAAGAATTCCCATATCCTTTATTTATACAAAACCTAACTCAAGATAATTATCTGCAATCAAATAATATAAATGCTATGGTTTTAGATGATGAGGGATACTTATTCATTGCTGGTAGGTTTGGCTTTTCCGTTGTGCATGCTGATTCGCTTCAAGTTAACTCCAAATGGAAGTATTTTGATACATATAATACAAGCTTAATAAATAACGAAGTTTTTGATATATCCATAAGAGATGATCAGATAGCACTTGCAACCAAGAGCGGCTTATACATAACGACCAAAGACTTATTATTTAATCAAAATCATCTTACATCATATTTCTCATTTGATGCAATTAATTCAGTTTATATAGATGATAACTATGGTATATGGGCATCTTTTGGTTACATCTCAGAGAGTACTGGTTTCTATGAGCCAGACCCTGAGAATAAGCAGTTTGTATATATAAAAGATAACGAGAAATATGTAAACTTACATACAAACAGTTTAGATCCAATTTTCATAACTGATTTTGCATGTGTAGATTCAAAAATATGGGCTTCTACATGGGGGGAAGGTATTTATTTATTAAGCTTTGATGTTTTTGATGGGTTTGAGCTTGAGAGTTTTAAACAAAATAGTGTATCATCTAATGCAATTACAAAGCTTTGTGTTGATAATAACTCAACTCTCTGGGTAGCAGATGGTTATATGGGTGGACCAGCATTAGCTCGTGGAACAAGAGGTGTCTCAAGTTTTGGCAATAATCAATGGATACATTATACCTATAAAAACTCAGATTTAATCAGCAATAATATTTTGAGAATTGCCGTTGATGCTCAAAATAGAAAGTGGTTTGGCTCTTGGGATAGACATCAAAATCCATGGGGTAATGGCGTATCCGTTTTGGATGACTCAGACCAAAACAATTTAATTTGGCATAATATCAGCTCTGGACTTATTTCAAATACAATATCGGAAGTAGCTTTTAATCCAAAAGATAACAATATGTGGATAGCATCAAGCCAAAGTGGTATTAATGTTGTAAGCCCTAATTATCAAATCCTCAACCCTGTATATCTTAGTCTAACTAACTCACAGGACCCAGTAAAGATATATTTTGCAGAGGATAAAACGTTTATAGGCACGCAAAGATATGGTATAGTGTATTGGGACAACGATGGTATACCTGAAAGCGGTGGAGGGTTTTGGAAGCGACCAGCTCCGACTCCTCTGTTGTCTGGTTTAACTTATGGCATCACATCAATTAATAATAATTATAGCACTGAATATTGGTTTGCAATGCAATCAGGACTATACATGTTTGATGGTTACAATTGGTATGAATATACTGTCAGCAGAAAAAGAAAGATATGGAATGCAGGCAGTTTCTTCGATGAAACATATTACTTTGCTGATGAGGAACGCTTATTTGCTGGAAATCCATCATCACCATCATGCATTCTGGCTGATCCTTTTGGCAGAATTTGGGTTGGATCACTCGGACAAGGAATTAGTATTTACGATACTCACGAAAATTCATATACAAATATTAATGTTCAAAACTCACCGATTTTATCAAATTATATAAGTGATTTAGCTTATGATCCATTATCAGGGAAGATGTTTATAGCTACTAATAAAGGTCTAAACTCTGTTGAAATTGGTAAACAATATAAAACAACAAAAGATCTGGGCTCCATAATAGCCTATCCAAATCCATTTTATCCGAAAGAAGAAAGTTATATAACTTTTAAAAATACTGCAACTGAAACCATGCCAATCGGTAAAAATACTTGTAAAATATTTGACTTGAATGGGCAACTTGTGATTGAGTTAAAAGAAAATAGATTTTTTGAGTTTGAATGGAATGGTAAAAACAGCTCAGGAAATGACTGTGCAAGTGGGATTTATTTTTACCTGATAGAAACAAACCAAGGAGCAAAAAAAGGGAAGTTTGTGATAATAAGATAAATCACTTTTGGCACTCTTTGCAATATCTTGTGCTTCTTCCAGCTTGCTTAATGTATTCTAATTTATTATCACATATTGGACAATTATCTTTGCCATAAACTTGCAGAAAGTTCTGGAACTCGCCAGTCTTATCATCGACACGACGAAAATCTGAAATTGTTGTGCCATTATTATCAATTGCAATTAATAAAGTGTTCTTTGTATTATAAATAATTTTTTGCCATTCATGTTTCTTTATTGTTTTGGCTTTTCTGGTTGGATTGATTTTACTGTGAAAAAGTATTTCTTGAACATAAATATTTCCAATGCCAACTACTATTTCTTGATTCATTAGAAATGGTTTAATTTCTTGATTTCTATTCTTTGCTTTTTGATAAAGAAAATCTACATTAAAGTCATCTGTTAATGGCTCAATACCAAGTTTTGCAAACTGATCATTTGTCTGATTCTGCTCGTTAATATAAATCTTACCAAAACATCTAATGTCATCAAAATGGATTTCATCGTCATTATCTATATAAATAATTGCTCTTGTATATTTGCTATCGAAGTTATTGGTAATGGGGAAGATGAGTTTACCAGTCATCCTTAAGTGAATTACAAGTTGTTGACCTTTAGATAAAGAGATAACAATATATTTTGCCCGACGTTCAATTTTGCTTATAGTTTGATTTTCTATAAGTTCAGTATTGTAAATAATAGTGTTTTCACGTAAAGGCTCTATGCTAAGAATTTTTCGTCCAATCAAAAGATTGCTTAATTCTCTGCAAATTGTTTCAACTTCTGGTAATTCTGGCATTAATTTAGTCCTTTTAAATGCGATTGAATATGGGTTGATATGTACAGGAAAAACAATTGATATTCTCTTGAGCATCCCGTTACCATCCCGTTACCATCTCCCTGCTATCTTGGAGAAGTAGGGGGAATGTTGGGGGAGTGAAAGGGGTGTGGAAAAGACTATATAAAGAATGTAAATCAATTTAAACCAAAAAATATATTAACTTAATAAAGCTCAGGGAATAATATTCGTTCAACTTCTTCTATGATAGAATGCAGTATAAGCATATGTATTTCTTGAATTCTGTCTGTTGTCTCTCCAGGAATGATTAGTTCATAATCGCACATTCCTTTAAGCTTGCCACCGTCTTTACCTAAAAGAGCAAGGGTAATCATTTGTTTGTTTTTAGATTCTTCAACAGCTTTTATAATGTTTTCAGAATTCCCACTTGTTGATATACCTATAAAAAAATCATCTTCTTTTCCATAAGCTTCGATAGCTCTTGAGAAAATATATTCAAATCCAAAGTCATTACCAACGCAAGTAATATGTGAGCTATCTGTTAATGATATTGCAGGGAGTGCTTTACGATTTTTTCTGAATCTTCCAGTAAATTCTTCTGCAAAATGCATTGCATCACATGCACTACCGCCATTGCCAGCAATTAATACTTTTTTCCCAGATTCGAAGCAAAAAGCTATTGTTTTACTAATTTTCGTTATGGTAGTAATGTTTTCTTCATTTTCATAAAATTCTTTAATCAGTTTCATCAATGTACTTGCATTACTTATGTGTAACGACATATTTTCTCCTTTAGCAAAAAAAGGCTGTCATTACTGACAGCCTATATTATTTGGTTTATAAATAATTATACAACACCTAAATCACACATTGTTTCAGCTACTTTTACGAAGCCAGCAATGTTTGCACCTTTAACGTAGTTTATACTACCGTCTTCTTGTCTTCCATACTCAACGCAAGTTTTATGGATATTAACCATAATTGAGAATAGTTTTTCGTTAACTTCATCAGCACCCCAGCTTAAGTGCATAGCGTTTTGAGTCATTTCAAGTCCTGATGTAGCAACGCCACCAGCATTTGCAGCTTTTCCAGGTCCAAAGATAATTTTTGCTTTTTGGAATTCGTGAACAGCTTCAGGTGTACAAGGCATATTAGCACCCTCTGTTAAGCACATAACGCCGTTTGCAATAAGTTTTTTCGCATCGTCAAGGTTGAGTTCATTTTGAGTTGCACATGGAATTGCAACGTCGACTTTAACTTCCCAAGGTTTTTGACCAGCATAGAATTTTGCACTTGGGAATTTATCTGAATAGTCTTGAGCTCTGTTTCTATTTGAATTACGCATTTCAAGCATATAATCTATTTTTTCACCAGCGATACCTTCTTCATCATAAATGTATCCGTCAGGTCCTGAAATAGTAACAACTTTAGCACCTAATTCATTAGCTTTTTTAACAGCACCCCATGCAACTTGACCAAAGCCAGAAATTGCAACTGTTTTGCCTTTTAATGATGTACCAGCTTCTTTTAATTGCTCTTCGCAGAAATAGATAATACCAAAGCCTGTTGCTTCTGGTCTCATGATACTTCCACCCCAATTGAGGCCCTTACCTGTGATAACGCCAGTGTGTTCGTTTGTAAGTTTTTTATACATACCGAACATGTAACCAACTTCACGTCTGCCAACGCCAATGTCGCCAGCTGGAACGTCAGTGTCAGGTCCAAGATGACGGAATAATTCGAGCATGTAGCTTTGGCTAAAACGCATCATTTCGCCTTCTGATCTGCCTTGAGCGTCAAAATCTGCTCCACCTTTACCACCACCCATTGGGAGAGAGGTCAAGCTGTTTTTAAAGATTTGTTCGAAACCTAAAAACTTTAAGATTGAAAGGTTTACTGATGGATGGAAACGAATTCCGCCTTTGTATGGTCCAATAGCTCCATTGTACTGAACACGATAACCGCGATTAACTCGAACGTTACCTTCATCATCAACCCATGGAACACGGAAAATAAATGTTCTGTCTGGTTCAACGATTCTTTCAAGAACGTTAGCTTTTACAAAGCGTGGATTTGAGATATAAGTATCCCATACTGTTTCTACAACTTCTTCTACTGCTTGTAAGAATTCTGGTTCTCCAGGATTTCTTGCTGCTACCTTGTCTAGAAATTCTTTCATTGTCATTTTGACCTCCAAGATTTATTCTTTTGATTTAATGTTTAAAAATCGAGCTTTAATGTCAAGTAAAATTATAATGAAAAACAAGATTTATTAAATAATACAATAAATCTGAGGATAACAGTATAAAGAATCGTTAGATAAAGTGTTGATATGGTTTTATATAATTTATTAATTGTATATGTTTTGAGAATCTTTGTTGTAAAAAAAATATAAGTCAAAGTGTTGTTTAATTGGAAAAACTAAATATTGCATATTTAAAGCTATTTGATATAAGTAGTATAAAGTGTTATTTTAGATTTAATAAATGATATATTCAATTTATATATACCCCTTTCAAATGAATAATATTGAAAATTATTGGGGGTAAGTATTGCGGTAATCTTTACATTGCATGCAGCTTTTGTTTTACTTTGTTTAAAGCTTTAGTATGCAACAATTTTTGCCAGATAATTACGTAATAGCTCCTGATAAAACTTTTAAACTTTTTGGTTTTTAAGAAAACTAATGAATACAACTTATAAATTTTGCTTTGCCTGAATTTATCGATGTATTCCATTAGTACTTCTGACGTTTTATCTAAATCTCATATTTTATCTTTTTTCAATTGTAAAAAAAAAGTAAAATCTCTAATATAGTCTTCTTCTAAATAGTTATTTGAAGCTAATACTAAACAAACTGCACTTCCTGAAAAATTTATTAGCTCTCTCCAAATACCTGGTACAATAATTAATCCTACATTTGGTCTATTGAGAGTGATCGTTTTTTTATTCCGAGAGTCATCTAACATCACATCAAAAGAGCCACTTATTGCGATTAGTAATTGATATAAAGTTTTATGTGCATGTCCTCCTCGTTCTGCTCCTGAGGGAATATCATAAAGATAGTAAACTCTTTTAGCTGCAAATGGAATATCGATTTCATTTTCAATTACAGTAATATTACCTGCTCTATTTTCAATTTTGTTTAAAGTAATCTTATTACAATCATAGATTGTTGATATTTTTAAATTCATCATAATTCCTTATGTAATCGTTTGCATTATAATAATCTGACGCTAAAACCAAGCACACAGCATTAGTTGAAAAATTCTCTAAGTTTTTCCAAATCATCTTTGGTACATAGATTCCGTAATAGGAACGATTTAATGAAAATACTTTTCTTTCATCTCCATCATCTAAAACTAAGTCAAAACTTCCAGATAAAGCTATAATAAATTCATTGAGAGTCCTATAAGCATGTCCTCCTCGTATCTGTCCTCCTGGGACATCATAAATTAAGTACGATCTTTTAATGTCGAATGGTATATGATTGTTACTCTCAACAAAAGACAGGTTACCTCTATCATCTTCAATTTTTGGTAACTGTATTTTTTGTATGTCACTTAATTTCATAGTTATTCCTTTATGTTTTTTTTATATAGTCTTTTTTTAAAAGACTATAAATATTTACGTTAGTATATCCATTTAATAAAAGCTCATCATCTTTTAAAGTTGCTTCTAATATAAAACCACATTTTTCAGCAACTCTGATTGAAGCTATGTTGTTAACGCTTGTTTTAATAATTATTTTGTTATTATTGTATTTTTCGAAGGCTATCTCAATTAGTTTTGTTACACATGCTGATGCAATACCTTTTTGTGCATAATCCCTATCAATCCAATACATAATTTCAGATTTATTGTTTATTGTGTCGATATTTTTTAGTCCTGCTACTCCAATCATATCTTTTCCCCATAATATTGCTGTCCTGAACCCTTTTTGATTGACATATTCACTTTCAAAAATTTCAATAACTTTTTTTGCTTTATATAAAGATTTTGTTTCTAATATTCTTGGCATAAATTCAGTTAAATACGTTTTATTCTTTTTTATCAATTTAAAAAATTCTTCAGCATCTTTTTGTTCAAATAATCTTAATATGAGATTATTTGAGATAGTTATGAAATTCATTTTTTCTCCACTTATAAATATTTTGTAAATACTGGCATTAATATTCTGCCTCCGCCAAAACTGTTTTTAAAATCCATTAAGCCTTCATTTATAAAGTTTCCATTATCTTCAGTTGATGAACCGAAACTAAAGTATTTTGATTTTTCATTTACTGCAAGCTGTAATATTTTATGAATAAGATAAATATTTGGACTTCGAGAAACGAGCTCATAGTTTACATCTAAGTATTGAGAGTGCATTATATTCTTAAACCTATATATAAGTGCAAATGCAGCATATTTGCTTTCTAAATAAATACTATAAGGCAATATTGATTCGGGGAATTTATCTATAAGTTCGTTTATTTCTGACAATGAGTGAGTAGATGAAACATTGTATTTGTATTGAAGGTTTTTGATTAAGTGTGTCCAAATTTGTTCGCTTACTTTTTTATCCTTTACTATTTTAAATTTATATTTTCTTTGAAAGCTTCGAACAGATGCTCTTCTACTTGTGTTATATGTAGCCATTAAGTCTGCTTCAGTGCTCCTTTTTGCTAAATCAATAACATTAGATATAGCATTAAAACCTGCTTTAAAGCCATGCTTTAAAAGTAAGTAAGCGATTTCCTCGGATGGTTGTGTTGTATAAATTGTAGGTTGTGTTTTTAATATAATGGTTTTATATCGATTTTTATAATAAGATAAAATATGTTGTAAAAGAACATCTATTTCTCTAATAGATTGATTAATCATAAAAATTGGGCCAGCAAAAGTAGTGCCAGGATGAGATATTATTGTTTCTTTATCATTTGGCCTAGCAGCTGCCATAAATACCGTTTTTATTTTTTTAGTATGAACATCATTTATTACAATAGAATCATCAATAAATCTATCTTGTGGATGATAAGCCAAGTAGTTAGTTGTGTTGATAAATTCACCATTACTGAGTGTGTGAAGAATAAATTCGTCTACTTGTTTACGATCGATGTCATTTAATTCACTAATTCTAAATATTTTTAAATTCAAAGTCCCTCCTTATATAGGTTGCTTTAATATTTATTTATTATCCAAATAATATAATCAATCTCACTATCTAATAACCCTTCAAATAGAGGTAAGCTAATAATAGTATCACAATATTCTTCTGTGATTGGGAAGTCTCCTTTTTTAAAACCTAAATGACTATAAGCTAATGAAAGGTGTGGAGGTAAGGGGTAATGAATTTGGGTACAGATTCCATTTTTTGCTAAATACTCTTGAAGTTGGTTTCTCTGCTTTGTTTTTATTACAAATAAGTGCCATACATGATCTGAGCCAGCTCTAATTCGAGGCAATGCTATCTTGCTATTTTTAATTTCATTTAAATATCTTTGTGCGATATGTTCTCGTTCTTTTCTTAGTTCATCATAATGTTTTAATTTTACAGATAACAACGCAGCTTGTATTTCGTCAAGTCTGGAATTTGTTCCCAGTAATTCGTTTTGATATTTAACTTTACTTCCATAATTCCGCAGCATTTTTATTTTTTCATAATGTTGTGGGTTGTTGGTGATTATGGCACCACTGTCTCCAAATGCACCGATATTCTTAGTTGGATAAAAACTAAAACAGCCAATATCTCCCCAAACACCAGTTGTTTTACTTTTAAACATTGCACCATGACTTTGAGCACAGTCTTCTATAAGGTATAAATTGTGTTTGCAGGCCAATGCTTTGATTTTTTTAATATTAGCAGATTGTCCATATAAATGAACTGCAAGTATTGCTTTTGTTTTATTATTAAGTTTATTTTCAATTGAATCAACATCAATATTATGATACTCGTCTGGTTCGACAAAAATTGGTTTAGCACCATTGTTTGTTATACCTAAAATAGATGCGATATATGTATTTGCTGGTACAATTACTTCATCTCCAACACCTATATCTAATGCTTTAAAAGCCAGAGTTAAAGCATCCAAACCAGAATTTAAACCAACACAGTACTTGGCACCACAAAAAGAAGCAAACTCTTTTTCAAATTCTGCAAGTTTGTTACCCAGTATGTATATACCAGATTCAAGTGTAGATATTGCAGCTTGATCATATTCTGTTTTATACTTACGGTAACCTCTATCTAATTGATTGAATTTAATATTCATTAATTTATCGCACCTTTCTTTTAAAATACAACCTTAATAGCGATGATAGAAAAAATTTCGGTCTTACTATTACGTATAATGTTATTGTTATAAAAAAATCTGTTTTATTTTTTACAGACAAACTTAACCAATGCTTTTTGATTATATTATAGTAATCGGTGAAAGCGTCATTTTGGTTTATTCTTATTGAGTTTACTTCATAGTCATCAAAAAAGTATTGTGTTTTATTTGTACTAATTGAGTGTATCTTGGGGAGTTTAATGGCTTTTCTATAAGCTTCATTTAAAAATATTATCCAGCCATCTTCTAAATGGTATTTTGATATGCTTGAATAACACTGTTCCGAATAGGCTAAATATTCTTTTTTATTGCTGATTAAATGTGCAATTCTTTCTTCTAATTCATGAAAACTACTAAACTTAAATTTTATATTATTTAATGCGATGTCATCAATACTATATGGATCATTATTATTGTTTATGCTAAATATTGGAACTCTGTATTTTGCTGCATCAAGAAGTGATGTCAATGAACTTATAGGATAAGAATCTACATAAAAGTCGGATGCTATGTAATATAGGCAAATATTATTTTTCCCCCCTATTGCATTCACTTTATAATTAGAATTTATATATAAGTCTTGCCAGAACTTAGTTGATTTATCAGGACCTACAACTATGATTTTTATGTTATCATATCTATTTGATAATGAGAGAAATAATTCATTAATTCCTCTTCCTTCTATTGGTATGTATTTATGCGTAGAAGCAACAGAAAAAACAATAATGTCATCTTGATTTATTTTTAATATTTGTCTTGCTTCATGTTTTTTAATAGTTTCTTTTTTTTGTAATGGTATCGGAAGTATGTACTGGTTTGTTTCAGGTATGTTTCTTTTTTGTTTAGATAGGGTTTTACCAGTTTCCCTGATTTCTAATATGAGATTTGTTATGTTTCTACCTACCCAAAAGCTATGATCTGCATGATTTAAAAGCATAATAGGTCTTTTAAACTTTGATAAGGCAATAGAAGGAATTACGTCATAATGGTGAATATGTAAGACAATTGCATCATAGTTTGTGGCTATATTATAAAGCATTTTTGCTCTAGATAAAATATCTTTTTTATCATTTTTTAAAAAATATAACTTTGCACCAAGTTTGTTGAAAAAATAAATAAGTTCTTTCGATGTGCAATTTTGAGTTTGGTTTGTTATTACCAAATCATTTTTTAAAATGTTGCTATAGCTAAACCAATTTTGAAGTATCCTATTGTGCCCACCTATTGTGTTAATTTCAGTTGCAATATGCAAAACATTTCTAATACGATCTGAAGGAGGCAAGTCTCTACAGGTGACATGAGATAATGATATTTCTTGTAATGCATTTTCAATTTCATGAGAGTAATACAACCCAAAATTGTTTTTATGAGCAAGGTGGCATGTTATTTGGAAAAAAACAGCAGCTTGCTCATCATTTTTATCTAAATACGAAAAAGCTTTTTTTTGCGTTTTATCAAACAGTTTTATTCTTTTTTCATACTCTTTTTGAACTCTTTTACCTTTATACATAGAATACCTTCTAATTTCAATTATTAAAAATCATTTAACATAAGTTCGCAATATAAACCTTTTATAAAACTCAGCTTCAAACCAAAATCTAAAGTACCAGATGATTAAAAAGATGATATTGACTTTTCTGTAGTTCCTGTAATAATACAATTTTGCTTTTCTCCCCATTTTGAGAATATTTCGCTCTTTATAGAATTTACTTGTGGTTAGTCGGTGTTTGTGGATAACATGTATATTTGTGAGGTATTTTAGTTTTTTATTTGCTTGATAAATCTTTTCACCAAGAATATATTCTTCTCCATACATAAAAAGTGCTTCATCAAAATACCCGATTTTCTTAAAAAAAATAGAGTTTATCAAAAAGCAGCATCCTGAACCCATTAATATCTTGTCTTCAAAACCTTCAGACTTTTTTCGTGATTTTACAGCATTATTAAGTGGGATCAAAATAAAATCAAAAGTATCATAGAAAATATTGCGCCTATTAAATAATATAGGCTTTTCAGGCATATTGTTAGAGTCTAATATCAAAGGGCATGATACAACGTATTCGTTGTTGTTTTCTAGTGGTACTACAAGGTTTTTTAACAGGTTTTTATTTGGGAATTCTAGATCATTGTTCATTATTGCTGTGTACTTTGCTCCAACTTCATATGCTTTTTTAGCTCCGATGTTATTGCCGTAAGAATACCCTCCATTTTTATCTGATTCGATTAAATAAATATCAAATAGATACTCGTTTGAATTAGTAAACTTTAGAAGTTCATGATAAGAATTGTTGGGAGACTTATTATCAACTATAACAACAAAAAAATTGTCATAATCTAGATCAGTTAATGAGTTTACAAGGTTGACGGTAAGTTGATAGGTAACATAGTTTAAAATAACTATACCTATTTTAGGGTATTTTTTCATTTTTAAGTCTCCTGGTTAAAAAGGTAATTGACAATCATAATGAAGTGTAAAACGCTTTATATTTCTCTGCAATAATTTGCCAATCGAATACTGCTAAACTATCACTACAGTTTTTGGAAATTACACTATAATTATTTATTATATCTTTTATTCTTATGGCAATTTCATTATAGTTTAAAGCTTGCACTGAATATCCAACGAATCCATTTTCAAATAGCCCATCAAAGCCTTGTCCTTTTGAATATATAATAGGCAAGCCTTGGCTCATAGCTTCTGGATAAACCAAACCAAAGGATTCTTTGATTGAAGGTACGACGCAGATGTCATTTTGTCTGTATATTTTTAGTAGTTCTTCTTTTGGTTGTGTCTTTATGTGTTTAAAATTTACATACTTGCTTATCTTAGTTAAAATATTATAATTAACTACATTTCCGACAGCTGTATAATTGACTTTCAATCCTTGTTGCTGAAGTATGTCAATTGCTTTTGCGGTACTAAGTAGGTTTTTATTATTATTGATGTTGCCTACATGAAGAATGTTGATATGTTGATTGTCTTGTAGTTTTTTACCTGTACAAGAGTTATTATGCCAAAATTGATCAATTCCACTTGGAAGAACAATAGATTTTTTTAAGATTGCTTCTTTTTGAGTTTTAGGCACAAACTTTTTTATTAAAAAATCTTTATATGCATTAGATAAAAAGACAATTCCATCAGCTTTTTCAAGGATTTTTATACCAGTTTTACGTAAATGGAACATCCATTTAATAATAAAATTAATGTCATAGTTTCTAACTGTAACAACATATGGGATATTGTATATCTCTTTTAATTTGAAGGCAGTATAACCATTATCAAATAGAAAATGTGCATGAAGAAAATTGTAATCGTTTATATTAAATTTTTCTTGTATATCATCAAAAATCAATTTATGTTTACGAGTAAAAATTAATCTATCAAAATTGCCAAAACATTGTGATGATAGAACTCTATTGTTATTATAAACATTTGGTCCCAAGACGATTGGCAAATCGCTTCTCAATGGCACATACGTAAAAACATCTAGCCCTGTGTTTAAAAGAGAGCTTTGTAAGCCTGTATGTACAGCTGAAGAAAAGAAGCCCGAATTAATGTTTAAGATTTTCATAATAAATTTCTTTGTAATATTTACTTTAATAATAACATAGGAAAGACATATGCCTTATGTTTTCATCACAATACTACATATATTATCAGTTGCGTCAGCATAGTTGATGTTGTTAATTAGTTGTTTGCAGGTACTTAATCTAATGCCTTTATGAGGGTCATTGCCTGCTATTAATTCATTTATTGCATTTTTAATTTCAAAGAGTGAATTAGTTTGAAAGCCAATGCCTCTAAACGTGTATTCTATATCGTTAGGATTAAAATTGGCATATTTATACCAATTTGGATTATTGAACAAGACAACAGGCTTATCCAGAGATGCAAACTCAAACATAGCTGAAGAAACATCGGTGATCATGATATCAGCAATAGTTATGTATGGTGCTAAATCTAAATCTTCAATATATATAACTCTATTGTCATTTTTAGCTAATTCAATATACATGTTTTTATATACTTGATTTGTTGAGCCATGTAGTTTGATTAATAATATTGTTTTGTCGTCTGTGATGATATCATTTATACGATTCATTACAAAAGGTATCGTTGATAGCTCATCATTAAAAGTGGGGGCAAAGAGGATATATTTGCAGTCAAGTGGCAGGTTCATTTGTCTAAGCAAAATCTCTTTTTGATAAGTGCCATTATATAATGCATCGAGTTTTGCCATGCCTGTAATGATAACAGGTTTACTGATGATTTTTCTCAATATGCTTGCATGGTACTCTCCAGGTACACAAACAATATCTGCATGCTCTTCTCTTTTTGCTATCTCTGTATCGGTATAATATTGTCCTTTGCTCAAAATACCATGGCCTATGTGTATAAGCTTGCCACAATTCTGAACCCAAGGATAAACAGAGTCTGCTATTATTGTGATATCTGGATTAAAATCTTGAGGTATATTATAAATGGGGATATTATAAGATTTTATTATCTCGAATTCTTTGGGAGTGAAGCCTGCTCTTATATCTGGTGAGTATTGCATACAACTGATAGCTAAATCGACTGTATCTTTTAATTCGATTAATTTGTCTTTGATAGGTTTTAAAATCGGAATATGAACGTTTTTAAAGTAATACAATAAAACTTTTTTCTTTTTTCGATCAATTGAATTTTGTTTAATAAGCTTGAGCTCTTTTAGATTATAAAGCTTTAAGTAGTCTATTACATCTTGCTCAATACTTCTAACAGGTTTAATATTCTTTGTTAAGTTGCTCAGTAAAGATGAGTCATTTAAAACACAGTTTAGGCAATTATAAAGACCGTGTACATCACCAGCTTGAAAAACCAAACCATCTACTCCATCTCTGACAGCTTCTGGTATTGCTCCCGCATCACTGGCAATAACAGGCGTTTTAGACATAAACGACTCTCTTACTAGCCTCGAATAGCTTTCCATTAACGATGGTATAACTGTAATATCGAATGTAGAAAAGATTTTTGGAAGCTGGTCGGGGTGATATGGGCCAAAGTATTTAATGTTGTTCGCAGTCGAAGCTTTGGTTAAGATACTGTCCAAATATAAATTATCATCACTACCTCCATATATGTGAAGTTCTGCTTGTTCTTGTGGTATTTTTTGAAATGCTTTGATAAGATGGTTTAGACCTTTAACTTTTGTTACTCTTCCTGCATAACCAAATACAAATTTATTGTTGATTTTTTTGGTATAAACTTTTTGTGGAGTAAAGCCAGATGGAATAATTTGAATGTCGTTAAACCCAAAGCTATTGAAAACGTTTTTTAAAAACTTACTTCTTACAACTCGTGCATCCAAGAGTTTGAACATCTGTAAGTTGTACTTATGCCTCAAATCTTTATATTTTTGTATAGCAGCAATAAAATCCTGTGTAACTGTTCCATGTGTATAATGTTTAATATAGCAGTTTGCACATTTGTTTATGGATTCTGGTCCTGAGCAAATATTTTGACTTGGATCTATCAAATGCCATTCTTCACAAATAAGCCAGCTATCACAAATTGTCATAATTGTTTTAATTTCATTTTTCTTAGCTATCTCTATTGGCACAGCAGAAAGCTGTCCTAAACCGTGTATGTGTACTAAGTCATATTTGTTCTGCATCAATAAACTATTAAAAGAATTTGCAACAAGTTCGTTTTGAAGATTGTCTGGATTGTAATTTTGTGCTGATTTATACAATTTGTGTACCTTTAAACCATTAAATGAGGCTGTTACTAAAGTACCGGACGGATATTCCAAATCGCCTGGTCTAAAGACTGGGTGAAAAATTTCTACGTTAGCTAAACCTGTTTTATTGATTGCAAGTGCTAAATTCATAGCATAAAGCTGGGCACCTGCATATTTATATGGTGGAAAATCATGACATACAAACAGAATGTTATATTTTGACATTATTAAAGCCTCTTATCCATAAATCATTTCTTTATTTGTTAAAGCATCTTGGTAAGTAGGGCAATACTGCAATGTGTTGTCAATATATTTTTTAGCTAATTTAATATTACCCTGCATATAAGTCAATACTGCTAAATTATTTAACAATACTATACTGTATGGATTTAACTCAAAAGATTCTTTGAATAAATCTTCAGCTCTTAATTGATTTCCTTGTACAAAAGCTATTTCTCCTAACATAAGCCACGTGGCAGCATTTGATTTACTATTCAGTATTTGAGCATTGAGTAAGTTTTGTGCAACTTCATACTTTTCATTTTTTATAAGTTGTTCAATTTCAATTTGCTCAGTTAAACTACTTTTAATGGAAGTGTTACCTTGAATAAAAATATCTTTTAAGCTATGAAGGTCTGCAATGTTATCATATCTTTGAATTAGTTTATCGATTTGTTCTAATTTGATACTTAAAGGTTGGTTGGACAACCTAAGTCTTTCAATATTGTTTTGAATGAAGTAATACTCATCAAGCCTATATGCAGTGAAATTATAAGGCAACCCTGGATACATGTAAAAATAATCATTATTATGATTCTTTACAAAGAATTTTTTTTCTACAATATAGTTTACACCCATATAGTCAAAAGCTTGTTGGGGTTTCCATGCTTCATAGCAGACGTTATTTATGTCAATGAAGTATATTGGTGTATTTGTTTTTGCCATATATTTCAATATATCTTTAAAATATTTCACATTTTGCTTTCTGTTAGGAAAGGAAAAAACACTTTTAATAATGCTTCGTCTTCGTGAAAGTAAATATATTGAAGGGTAGTTACCATAAACATAAATATAGTCATTTTTAATAGTTCTGTCTTTTACATATTTACCAATTACAGGGCATAAATTGTACATGACTTGAGAGCCTATTGTTACGTTTGCAATATAAGAGATATTTTCTTTTTTTAGTTTTAACAACATTGTTTTTATTGCATTAAATGTGCTAAATGAAATTAAAAAAATTATCATTACTTTTGATACTATGGAAGTATTTTCAAAGCTATAGTAAATCAGAAAACCTGATAAAATAGCTATTGGTAAATTAAAAAAACCAAGTTTTGGTTGATGATAAGATTTTTGCATAAAAATAACGAGTAAATTGAATGGAATTAGACATAAGATATATAAAAAAATACGATCTTTAACAAAAGCCAATGAGATAATTGATAATAAGACAAATACTATAGAATGTTTAAAAGCAAATTTGAATATTATATAAAATTTTAATATTTCATCCTTTATACTTATGTGATCATTCCACTTACCCTCAATGTATTCTGAAGTTCCTGTTGAATTGTTATTCTGTTTTGATTTAAAAATATGATTTATTATAACGTAATAAAAGCTGACGTAATAGTGAAATAATCTTTTAAGGTAGAACTGAATATCTTCCTTTTTTTTGTCAGAGAAACAAAGAATTATATAATTTGGTAATATTAAGAGAATAAATATAAACCCACTAAAAAAATATAGATTTTCTATAAAAGCAGTATATCTATAGAACAGAGGCAGGGTTAAAACAAACAAATATATTGCTTTGAATTGATAAACGAGACTAGCAAAAACACCTGATATAAATAAAAGCCATACATTATGATGGTTTACACCTAAAAAATATAGTGCAATGGTGATTATAAAAGGTAAAGCAACAAAGAATTCGGCATATGTTAAGTCAGAGTATGAGTTTGGCTGAGAGATTAATAGTATATAAATAGAAGAGATGATAAAACTCATGTTAATATTGTCCCAAATTAAGAAGGAACAACAAAAGATGGCAATATCTGTGATGATATACCAGTAGTACTTTATTTTTTTGGAAAAATATGGGTCTTCAGTTTTGAAAATCAAGTATATGTATTGGAAAATTGTTTGTAAGTTAAAGAATGCATCGCCTTTATAAAAAGTATTATTTTTGCTAATAAGATTAGAATAACCATATTTTCTGAATACAGATATATAAAACCAGTTACCATCGTCTTCTGACAATTCTTGCTTCAAAATCGGAAAGTGAAAAACAGCCGATAATAATAAAATGACAAAAAAATAGATTAATAAAAGCATTATATTCTCCTATAAGTAGAAGGCAAATAATAGTTTACAGGCTTACAAATATAAATAAATATTATAGTTCCGAATTTTGATTTACTATTTACTTAATTGCTCCAAGAAATTATTCATAATTTTAACTTGATTTAAATATTTAAAAGATTCTTGTGCAATTTGCTTTCTTGGTATACTTTGTATTTTTAAAGCAAATTCAAAAAAATCATTAAAAGAAAAAAAGTGATTTACTTTTAAAATATATGGGAAGTCATTTGGGAACTTAAATTCATCATAACCAACAATTACAGGCAGTCCATTTATCAAATATTCTCCTACTTTTAAAGCAGAAGCTTGAGTTAACTTTTTTTTATATAGAGCAAGAGGTCCTATACCAATAGAAAATTTTTGTAAGTAATCGTATGCTTCATTTTGTTTTATCAGCCCATCATATACACACCTATTGGTTGACTCAATTAATTTCTTTTGTTGTTCATTAACATTGCCTGCAAAATGTACTTGGAAATTATTAAATTTTGAAGATCTGATGCTTTCGATCAACAATTCAAGTCCTTGGTAGGAGTGAAAAACACTGGAAATCATGACAAACTTAATAGTATTAGGTTTGCCTTTAAATGAAATAACATTATCCTCTTTTAAAAATACGCCATTTGGTAAAATTAATCTTTTTGCTGTTTTTATATTTTTACACTCAATTTTAAGTATTTCGGGGCTTACTCCAATTATCCCTAAACAGCCTTTATGATGTAGTTTTCTTGTTATTTTTTCGATTAGTGAACCTATTGTTGAATATAGCTTCAGCTCCCCAACTTCATCGCTATGGTGGTAGAATAAAATCTTATGTTTTCTCTTTAAAAATGTAAATGCAAAAAAATCAGCAGAATTATATCTTAAAATAACGTAATCATATTCGTCTGTTAGCCTATTTACAAATAAATTATACTTGATTCTAACAAATAGCATATTTAGAGTAAAAATTCTTTTTAAGTAAAAATTCAAAGTATTGTCTTTTTTAAAAATATAATTTATTAAACGAAAAACTGGAACATATTTTATGTAATCATTTTGGAATTTATCACAAGGAGATGATATATACACATCCCATTGTGCATTCTCAATGTGCTTAGCTGCTTGTGCTTCAGTTATTCGCATTTTATGTACACCTGCTATATACTCGATATGCAAACTTGTATGTGCGATTTTTAGCTTGTTTGTCATGCCCAGTTCCTTAATAACTCAATATATTTTCTTGCAGACATTTCCCATGCATAATATTCACAGGCTTCCTCTCGACTTTTACTTTTTAAATAGTTCAACAAGTTTTTATCTTCTACTAAACGTTTTAAAGCTTTATAAAGCCCGTTATCTTCATTTAAAGAAAATAACAGCCCATTTTCTTCATGCTTTATAAGGTCATTATTACCAGTAACGTTGCTTGCAACAACAGCTAACCCAGATGCCATAGCTTCGAGATTTGTATTGGATAAACCTTCAGCCTTTGAAGCATTTATAATACTGTCAGATAAATGATAAATATCTCTTAGTTCGATTTTATTGACCCATCCAAAAAACTTGATTCTTTTTTTTAGATCAAGTTTGTGACAAAGCTCTAAAGCTTTTTCGTAAAGAGGCCCATTACCGACCATGTACAAAAAAGTATTGTTTGTTTCATTTGCTAACAATGCAAACTCCTTGATAATATATTCAATGTTTTTTTCTGCTGAAAAACGTCCGACATAAATAAAACAAACAGATTCATTATTTTTCAACTTAGGTTCAAAGTATTTAATATCCACTCCAGTGTTTATAGTCATAGTAGAATATCTATCAGTTTGCATAGAGAGCTGCTTTAACCCATCTGAAACAGCAATAATGTGTTTTGCATTTTTTAACACCGACTTTCGTAATGGAGAAACAATTTTATGGAAAAAATCTAATTCTGGTTGTGAGCCAGGTACATCGCCGCCACCTAAAAATATTAGATACGGTAAATTATACATTTTCTTAATAATCAATCCCACAATACCAGAAGGTATAGACATAAAGCTAATTGAATGGCTAATTTTGTGACGTTTTATTATACTATAACTAAACAATAAAGTTGAAAACACAAAACTCATCATCTGAACTGGGTTTGATTTCTCTTTATATTTTCGTAATGCGGGTATTCGATATAAATGCACCCCATTTTCATTTTTGTATTCATAAATACACCCAAAAGCTGAAGTTACTACAACTACATCATGCCCAAGTTTTTCAAATTCGCGAGCATAATTATAAGTTGCATTACCAGCACCTCCGCCAATAGGAGGGTATTCATAGTTTATTAAAAGAATATTCAATCAGTCCTCATTAGGTTCTGTTAGTTTTAATAGCTTTCCTGCATAGTTGCAATGACCTTGTTTTTTTCTTGCATTCGATGAATAGTAGGTTCGGCATTGAAGTACGATTGCTTGATGCATAAGCTCACTAACTTTTAAAAGGTTTGAAGGCACGGAATACATGTCATTTTCCTTGGCTATAATACGATAAAATGCATAAAGTATGCTTGTTTTGATAACTTGTTTATTTTCCTGAATAATCAAATTTTCATTATCTTTGAATTCTAAGTTTTTAAAATCAGAAAAAGCAATACATTCTTTATTTGTATATATGTCAGGAATAAAGTCCAATCTATTGCTTCCAAAAATACAGTATTCAATCTCTTGTTCATAGTTCTCTATTATAAAAGTAACACAATCTCGAGAATATTGCAAGCTGACTATTGGTTGATCTGGCTTTACATGTGTAAAAGAGAAGGTATCAGACCAGTTAGACCACAGTCCATTTTTTTGAAGTTTACATCTAAAATAGTAATTAATGTCACAGTTGAAGAAGCTTGAGTGCGTTTCAGAAATATGTATAGTTTCTTTAAAATCTTCTAATGTATTGAATGAAGGATTTATGAACTTAAAGTCATTGTTAGGAGATATTTGCCACCAAATTTTTTGTGCACTTTCTTTGGCGAAGATAGAAAAATATGGTTTTGTATCTTTGAATTCACTTGATTTATTTACAATTATGGGTACATGATTAATTTTTGTAAAATCTTGCTCGATTTCTACACAAACTTCTATAATTCCATCTTGTTTACTATCAACTAGAAAAGTATTATTTTTAGAATATAGCTCAGGCATTGATAAACGGCTTAATTGATAATAGATATAGATTTCATCATCAAAGTCATCAATATCTATTTTTAATGATTTGATAATTATATTTTGTGGTGATTTAAGTAATTCTTTTTTACTGCGATTTTCTATTTGATAAATAGGAAAATCCGAGGTAAATACTTTATTATTTCTGTAAATTAAATTTATTTTATGCTTTACAATTATTGTTGACGAATGAATGGTTTTTTTGTTGACACTATGTATAATATCCGCATTTAAGGGTTTTTCGGGTATCATTTCATAGTCAATTGTTATATGTTCATCTGGGTATAAATTCCAACCATATAGTGAATTAGGTGCAATTGGATCCATATTGTTTCCTATATATTGATTGTCTATATACTCAAACAGAGACATATTGGTTATTTTGGTATTTGAGTTTTTGGATCTATATATCCCATAAGGTTTGGTTCGATAAACTAAAAAAGGGTCTTCTATGATATCTGACAAACTGCTTAATGAGAAGTTATCTAAATTGATATAATGCGTTTTAATATCTGCATCAAGAACCACTTTCTTTTTATTAATTAAATATTCAAAAGCAGCGTGTCCGTTTAATTTGATTCCCTGGGCATCTACAAGTAAAGGTAACATTGCTTTTAATAATGCTTTTGCATTTTGTCCACATATACAGTATCCCCACCAATTAATTAACTGTATAGGGTCTTCTGATTCTTTAAACCCATTTACTGCGTGAATTATGTTATCACTAAAAAACTTATAAAGCTTAAATGCATCTTCTTGTTTTTTGGGGTTAATTCCTAAATATGCATAAAGCGAATTAATACTTCTAAAGTCTTTATTGTTAGCAATAGGGTAAACATTCTCCATTATTATATTACTTTTATTTGTAATCGTTATTTGTTTTAATAGATTTTTTTCAAGAGTACCCGCATTGTAACTATTTGGTGATTTGTAACTCCTGTCATCCACAGTATTTTCATTATATATCTCAATCATATGATTCGTGTTCATGGTGAATGTATGCTTTAAAATCATAAAAACTCCCTTTCATACCATTTTTGAAAGACATACAAAGTCCATATTTGTTTACGATTATCTTTGACACCTTTCAAATGCTGATGCAATAAACGATAGACATATGGGTAGTTAAATAAGCTTTGTTTATCGACAAATTCTTTACTTAGATAATGAGATATTTCGTTTTTTAAATCTTGTTTAATCCATTTAGTCAGTGGTATTCCAAATCCCTTTTTTTGACGGTACAGAATTGATTTTGGCAATATTCCTTCAAATGCTTTTTTCAATATATATTTACGAGTTGTTCCTTTAAATTTGACAGAATAGGGAAGATGATTAGCAAACTCAGCGAAATCATTATCCAAAAAAGGTGCTCTTGTTTCTAAAGAGTTCATCATGCTTGCTCTATCTACTTTAGTAAGAATATCTTCTGCCAAGTAAAACTTTTGATAATGCCAAAGTAAGCTGTTTTCTTTAGACAAATCGTGGGGTGTTTCAATTAGGTTTAAAGGATAGTTACCGTTAAATGCCAAAAAAAGGCGATTCTGCTCATCGAAATCATACGAGCCAATCCAAAGTTGGTTTCGCATCACAGGGCTTTTATAAACGTGTTTTAGAAAGTTTTTTGCCTTGAAATCTAAACTCATATTTTTCTCAGAAACTGGTACGCTATTGACAAGATTTTCAATAATATATTTTGAAAGGTACTTTGGTATTATTTTATATTTTTCTGCCCAGTAATGAGCTAAAAAAGGATCATAGCCTGCAAATAACTCATCTCCAGCATCTCCGCCAAGAGCAACACTTACATGTTGTTTGGTAAATTTACTAAGTAAATAGGTTGGTATGATTGAGGCATCAGCAAAAGGCTCATCTAAGCTTTCCATTATTTCAGGAAGAATATTAACAAGTGTTGATACAGAAAGTGTTTCATGATGGTGATCTGTTTTAAATAATCGGGCAACTTGTTCTGCATAAGAGCTTTCATCAAAAGACTTCTCATCAAACCCAATAGAAAAAGTCTTTAACTTCTTATGCCCTGTGAGCTCAGAAGCTAAAGCTGTGATAATACTTGAGTCTATTCCACCACTTAAAAAAACACCAACTGGCACATCGCTGACCATATGGCTGGAAACAGCTTTTTTAAGTTTCATAACTAATGTTTTTGATAGTTCAACTTCACTTAAAGTATTAAATTGTTTGTATGGTGAAAAGCTTATTTCAAAATATTGTTTGATTTTATAATCATAGTTTTTAAAAACCAGATAATGCCCTGGCAATAGCTTTTTTACATTTTTATAAATGCTTAAATCTAAAGGCAAATACTCGTATTGAAGATAAGCAGACAAGCTATCCATTGAAAGTTCTTTTTTAAAATCTTTATGCAAAATAATTGCTTTGGACTCTGAAGCAAATAAAAACTGACTTCCATTAAAATAATAATACAATGGTTTTTGTCCATATCTATCTCTTGCAAGCACAAGTTCGTCGTTCTGTCTATCATAAATTGCCAAAGCAAACATCCCGTTAAGCTTTTTGAAAAACTCAACACCGAACTCAATAAAGCCATTCAAGATAACTTCAGTATCAGTTTGTGAATTAAACACATAAGACATTGCAGTCAATGTCTTACGCAACTCCTGAAAATTATATATTTCACCATTAAAGACAATCCAGTATCTATCATCGTTAGATGACATTGGTTGGTGACCTGCAGAAGATAAATCTAAAATGCTTAATCGTCTTTGCCCTAGCGCAATATTTAGTTTATTATCTTGGTTAAATATTTCACAACCAACATTATCGGGACCTCTATGCTTTAGAGCGTTAGTCATAGAAAGGATGTCTTTTTTGCTGATTAACGTATTACTTACGATTCCTGCTATGCCACACATTTATTTACCTTGAGTCCTTGAGTGTATAGCTTCAACTATATAATAATCTTTATTCTGTACTTCAAAATAGACACGTATTACAAGCTCTCCAATCAAACCTATGAAGAGAACTTGTGTGCATAAAGTAAGCATTATTGCATAAAGGATAATTAATGTGTTAAAGCTAAGAGTTGTAAAAATACTTGCGATAGATAAAGAAATAAAAAGTGCAGTACCCCAGAGAAATATTTTTTTTACTATTTTCCCAAAAAACTGTATAGGCCTCGTCATATAATCTGAAAAAAATCTAATTACAAGAAAATCAAACAATACTCTTGATACTCTCGATAAATTGTATTTTGCTTTGCCATGTATTCTTGGATGATGATTAACGGGAATTTCGGCAACTTTTACTCCAAGCCAAGCAGCAAAGACAGGTATGAATCTATGCATTTCACCATATAATTGTATATTCTTTACAATCTCTTTTTTGTATGCTTTTAGGGTACACCCAAAATCATTAAGCTGAATACCTGTGCCACTTATCAGGTAGTTTATGATTTTATTTGCCACAGCTGAAGGCAGTCTTCTGCTGATAGCTTTATCTTGCCTATCTTTTCTCCATCCATTAACAAGATCATACCCTTCTGCCATTTTTTCTAATAATTTAGGTATATCCGCAGGATCATTCTGCAAATCACCATCCATAGTAACAATTATATGTCCATTTGCATATTTAAAACCAGCACTTAATGCTGCTGTCTGTCCATAGTTACGCCTAAATTGGATCAAGACAACATTCGTCTCTGACAAAGACAAGTTTCTTAAGTATTCAGTACTACCATCACGACTTCCATCATCAATGAAAATGATCTCATACCGTTGATCTAAATCTCCGAGTACATTTACTAATTTTTCATAAAGGATTGGCAAATTTTTACGTTCATTCATAATCGGTATAACAACAGAAATGTCAATACCTTTAATATCATCTTTACCAATATTTGAAATAATATTAAATGGGTCGATTTCATATATTTGATTAGACAACTCAATATGAATTGAGGTATTAGGGATGTCTGCGTTATTAGAAATAAGTTTTAATTGAGTCTTTAATTCTTTAATATTTGCATCTATACCGTATATTTTTTCTAATTCAGACAAAAAAAGCCCTGCCTCAACTAATTTCTTAGCTGAAAGCAGGACTGTTGCTAAATTTATTTTTGCGACATAATAATCTTCTGCTAAAGACATAGCTTGTCTAATTCTTATCTCAGCGTTTTCGTAATCATTAGTCTTGAAATATACTACACCCAAGTCATTTAATAGTTCGTGATTGGTCTTATCTACCAAACGAGCTTTTTCTAATATTTGTATTGATTCTTTATAACGTTTATTTTCATAGAATACAAGACCTAAATTATATAAGTAGTTAAAATTTTCTGGTTCTAAATTTGCTGCTTTTTCAATATATTGAAACGATGTATCTATTTCATTCAATATCTTGTATGCGTTGCCTAAAATTGAAAATATTTTTGCTGATTTAGGGTTTATTTCTGCAGCATTTTCCCAATGCTTAATAGCACTATGTACATCGTTATCTTGAAAATACTTTAAGCCTAATAAATATTCACTTTCATAATTTTCCATATTATCTTCCCTGATTTAATATTAGCACAGCTTCGCCCTGTGACTTCAGATTTCGTGCCACTTGCTACAATATGATGCAAAAGCTATGCCATAGGAAAATCAATTATTCTTTGTTTATTGTCATATAAATAAGAAAATATTTCTTTAAGTTGAAAAATATCTTCCTATAGTGTTGTATATATGTCCAAATACAAGCTTTGGATTTACATGTCCTTTCAAAGCTCCTTGCATATCTTCTAAGAAATAGAATAATTTATCCAAATCTTCCAAAATATGGGGGTTTTTCTCATAAAATTTTGATATTAGTTTGATTTGATTAATATTGACTATGTCCGATTGACAAAGTTGAAATGCCTTAATGTCGTTTAAGAATAATATAAATGTATTAATTGTTTCAATGAGAATACTGTTATTTCTGCCTGCTTTAGCAATTGTATTGTCTTGCCAGTTTAAGAATTCTTCATCGTCTTCAGCGAGTAAGATTTGAAAAAACTTTATTGATTGATCAAGACTTTCAAAGTCATTTTCGTCAGCTAAAATCCGTGCTTTTTCGAGGTTGGAATTAGATAGCTTTGCTATAAGTTTTGCTTTCACAGGATCCAATGAGCAAACATGTCTTAAATAAATCTCTATTTTTTCTGTTCTGATAGGATGAAATTCAATTCTCTGACATCTTGAGATGATTGTTGGCAAAAGACTATTTATTGTTGTAGTTGTCATTATAATTACTGTGTTATCAGACGGTTCTTCCAAAGTTTTTAAAAAGGCATTAGCTGCTTGAATATTCATTTTTTCAATATTTTCTATTATAATAACTTTCTTTTCTGCTTCATAAGGCGTAGTTATTAATTTTTGTTGTATCATACGTATCTGATCTATTCGAATTTCTGTATTGCCAGAAAAAGCATAATCTTTCCAAGGATGATTAATCTTTGCTTGAATATATTTTTGATATTCTTCTTGGTTTGCTTGGCTTTTAATTTCTCCACTAATTGTCATATCGAAGTTTGGTATAGGAAAAAGAAACATTATATCTGGATGTGAAAACTCTAAAAACTTTTTGCATGATAAACAAGTTCCACAAGGTCTTCTTTCTTTTTCTGAATAGCAATTTATTGCCATAGCAAATATATAGGCTGTGAAGATTTTTCCACAGCCTTCTGGTCCATAAAATAAATAAGCTTGAGCTACTGTATTGTTCTTTAAAGAGTTTTCTAAAATGCGAACTGCAAGAGCTTGTCCAACTATCTTTTTCAGCATCTTATAATTCCAGTTTTAAATCAAGGCTTCCTTTATCGCTTTGTACATCATTTAAAACCTTATTAATATAAGGGCTTTTAAAGTTTTCAGCAAAAATCTGCATATAATTTACATCATAACGGTTGCCTGCAATCTTTCTAAAAGATTTGAGTGTGCCACTATTTTCAAAACCTACTTTTGTAAAAAGCTTTTGGGCTCTTTTATTAAAGCCTAAAACAGTTAGGTATGCTGTATATATGTTCAAAACATTAAATGCAAAATCTAACAAAAGGTTCATTGAGTCAAGACCATATGATCTATTCCAATAGTTCTTATCACCAATATTTATACCAACTTCAGCTGTTCCATTTATAAAATTGACATCGTGCAAACCACATGAACCAATTAATTTGTTGCTTTCTCTGTCAACAATAGCAAAAATATAGTTATTACATTCTTGGAATCCTTCAAGTATTTTCTTTTCAACTTCGAGGCTCAACATTTGGCCCACTCCGCCAAGATTTAAAGTAATGTAGTAATCATTTAGCCATTCTGTGTATAAATGTGCGTCCTCTGTTGATAATGGGGATAAATAGCATTTTTCTCCCACAAGATTTTTAAAGTATTTGCTCATTTTGTTCTCCTTATATGATATTTAATTCTTTTCCGATTTTTTCAAATTTATCCAAAGCCATTTCTAATTGACTTTTAGTGTGAGTTGCCATGAAGCTACATCTGATCATTGTGCCAGTTGGCGGCACTGCTGGAGGTACAACAGGATTGATAAATACACCCTCTTCTGCCAGGCGTTTCCACATTTTAAAAGTGAGTGTCATGTCGCCTATCAAAAGAGGTATTATTGGGGTATTTGAATTGCCTGTGTCATATCCCATTGACTTTAGCTCGCTTAGCATAAAATGTGTATTTTCCCATAGTCTGTCAATTCTTTCTGGCTCATCATGCATTATCTCGAGAGCTGCAATTACGCTTGCTGTGGATGCAGGTGGTAGGGATGCACTAAAAATTAATGAGCGTGAAAAATGCTTCAAGTAATGGATAATATTATCATCTGCGGCTATAAACCCACCTACTGAAGCCAATGATTTGCTAAAAGTTCCCATGATAATATCTGTCTCTTTCGTCAATCCAAAATGCATTGCTGTACCTGCACCAGACTTATGCAAAACCCCAATAGAATGAGCTTCATCTACCATTAAGCTTGCATTATATTTTGCACATATCTCGGTTATTTTGGGTAAATTAGCAATATCTCCTTCCATAGAAAAAATACCATCTACAACGACTAATACTTGGTTACCCTCAATCTTTTCAAGAGCATTTTCCAAAGAATTCATATCATTGTGACTGTATCGTATCATTTGACCATACGATAGTCTACAGCCGTCAATTATAGAAGCGTGATCTAACTTATCTGTAATTATATAATCGCCTTTTCCAACTAATGCACTGATACAGCCAAGATTAGCTTGATAACCAGTTGCAAAAATTAGTGCGGACTCTTTGCCAACGAGCTTTGCAAGCTTTTGTTCAAGTTCAATGTGAATATCAAGTGTTCCATTTAAAAATCTTGATCCTGCACAGCCACTACCATATTTGTCAATCGCCTTTTTAGCTGCTTCTTTCACTTTTGGATGAGTAGTAAGTCCAAGATAGCTATTAGATCCCATCATTAACATTTTTTGCCCGTTGACTAATACTTCTGTATCTTGTTCAGATGAAATCACTCTAAAGTAAGGATAATATCCCATCTTTTGCACTTCTCTTGCGTCTTGATATTTTGAACATTTATCTAATATCCTCATAATCACCTCTCTATATGAATATAATTAAATAATTGAAAAGTCTTTCAAGTTTTTATACAAAACTTGAAGCACTGTTGTAATAAGATATAGTGTTGGCAGTGCTAAAAGTATACCAAGAAATCCAAATGTTAAACCACTGGCGACTGCTGTGATAAATATGTACATTGGGTGTATTTCAATACCTTTAGACATCACGAGCGGAAAGACAACGTTATTATCAATTACTTGCACACCCCACATACCTACAATTGTCCATATTGCCAATGATACAGGCTTGCCAGTTAATAATACTGATAGACTTGCAAATATTGCGGCTGAAAATGGACCTAAATAAGGCACAATATTAAATAGACCTGCGATCATACCGATTATTAAAGCAAATTTTACGCCCAAAAGACTGAGTACAATAGCTGTTAAAAGACCAACTATGCATACCTCAATAAAGAGTGTTTTTAAATATGTTATAACACTTGTATTGATACGGTTAATCAAGATGATGCTTATTTCAAAATAACGGTTTGGGATCAACTTAAATATCTCTCTTTTAAATATATGTAAATCTTTTAACATGAAAAAGCTGATTACTGGCACGACAAATAAAAAAGATACAAAATTCGCTAAATATTTCGTATACAATAATAGATAGTTCGGGATTTTGGCTGCGGTTTCAGACATAATATGTTGCAACTGCTGTGGGAAATTGCCAATTTTTATGAACGGAAATAGATCATCTATGCCAGATAATAGGGCATTACAACTTTTAACAAACTCTAACTCGTTTAATTCTTCGATAGGGAGATTAATGAAATCATTGAATGCTGATAGAATGACAGAGCTCTGTCTAATCACAATTGGAACAAGAAAATAAATTATAAAAAAAATCACTGTTATAAGAAGTAAATAGAATATTAGGATGGCAAAAATACGCCGAATTCCAAGATTCTCAAAAGTTGTTACAAATGGGTTTGCAAAATATATAAAAATAAAAGATAAAAGAATATATGTAAATATATTTTTATAAATAAAGATCGCAAATCCTGCAATTGCAATGCATAGCAAGATAAAGCCAAGCTTCATTAGGTTAATCTTGTCTAAATTCATTTATCAACCAACTATGATATTTGCCTGCAATATCTTCTGTTAAATTATAAAGAAGCTTGATACCGCTTGCTGGATACTTACTTATAAATTTTACAAAATCATATTTAGAAATTGCCATCAATGTACAATCTGTAACAGCTTTTGCTGAACTGATACGAACCCCCTCATTAAATAAACCCATTTCCCCAAAGTGTTGATTTTCAATTAAAGTAACAAAAGTGATATTAGTATCATCTTTTTCGAGGTATAAATCTACTTGACCGCTTATTATAAAATAAAGAACTACGTGTGGAAAGTTTTTGGAATAAATAACTTCGTCTTTTTTAAAATGTCTTTCTATCAAATACTGCGATAAATGATTAAGCTCTATTTTATTCAGCTTTTTAAACAACAATATTTTTTTCATTTTTGTTGTATTTGTCTTATCACTAAAAAAGTTTTTTAAATATGCAATCATAACTTACTCTTTCCAAGCTTCTTGACCTACCAATGGAACAAATGTGCAAAAAGCTAATTCTTCGATGATGTTTTCCTTTTCTTGTCTTGTTAATACAATCATTCTCTGTGATATTGCACTACCTACTGGAATGACCAGCTTGCCTCCAATTTTTAATTGCGATATCAATGGTTCAGGTATTGTGGGTGAACCTGCACAAACAATTATCTTATCAAACTCAGATTTAGGTGGAATCGAATTTTCCCAGCCTTTTGTACCATCTCCTACTTTATAAAAAATATTGTCATAATTCAAACTTCTGAGTACTTTACGTGCAGAAATCGATAGCTCGCTATATCGTTCTACTGTATAGACTTCCTTGCATAATTCTGACAAAAGTGCTGTTTGATAACCAGACCCTGTTCCTATTTCCAATACAATATCTTCTGCTTGAAGATCTGCCAATTGCATCATATAGGCAATAATGAATGGCTGAGAAATAGTTTGCTTGCATTCAATTTGTAAGGGATGATCTTGATAAGCATGCTCTTTCCATTTTTCATCAATAAATAACTCTCTGGGAACTTTAGAGAATGCATACAGTACAGCGGTGTTATTGATTCCGCGAGGTATCAAATGCCTCTCAATCATTAGTTTACGTTGATCTTCAAACCTCATTTACTTTAACCTAACTATGCCAAAAATTTAATTGTTCTTTATTCTTTTCCAAAAAATCTATATAAGTCTTGTGCATTTGATAATCATTATAATCAACTTTTAACGGTGATATTGCCACAATTGCATTTTTAACAAGATAGCCATCAATATTTTCATTGTATTCTTCCCAAATTGGTGAATCTCCGCCTATCCAAAAAATATCTCTATTTCTATGGTCTTTATCTTGATGAACAATGTTTTGATAGCGTCTAAAGCCTGTTTTGCAAATACGAAGCCCTTTTATTTCTGATAATGGTAAGTTTGGCACATTTATATTGATTAATTGTCTATGACCTATTAAATCATATATTTGAAGATCAACAAGCTTGTCAATAATTGTTGATGCTGTTTCAAAGAATTGATCTTCATAACTTGTGATCGATATCGCTATTGCTTTAAAACCAAGACACATAGCCTCTACAGCTACTGCAACAGTTCCAGAGTATAAAACATCATCACCTATATTTTGTCCAGCATTAATTCCAGAAATTACCAAATCTATTTTTTTTTCATGCAATAAATGCTCTAATGCAATTAAGACACTATCAACGGGAGAACCAGATACTGACCAGCTATTTTCATCATATTGCTTAACACGTAAGGCTTCTCTTATAGTTATTGCGTGTGATTGAGCACTTTTTTCAGATGCAGGTGCTACAAGAAAGACTTTATGTCCTTTGCTTTTAAATGTGTTTACCAGAGTTATAATTCCATTGCTATGGATGCCATCATCATTACAAATTAAAATATTCATTAAATCTCCTAAATATGTTTAAAAATCACTTCTACAAAGTTTTTTATATCCCTTATAGAATTTATATAACTTATTTCGTCGTTATATATGGTATCGATAGTAACATAATCAATCTTACCAAGTTCTTTGCTTAGTTCTAAAATAACAGCTGTTTCATATTGATAACGTTCTGCGGTAATTTCTATATTTCTAAGTCTTTCAAGACGGTATAATCTATATCCACATTGAGAATCATAAACCTTTTGACCAGACAATAAGCTCACAACTTTTGAGGTTATTGTATTTGACAAAACCCTCATAAAAGGCATTTTTGTCAGAGAAAAGTTTCGTTTACCAATGATTAAATCTGCCATTACATAATTCTGCTTTCTAAAAAAACGTGGAATACTTTTGGGTGAATGTTGTAAATCGCTGTCTATTGTTAAGGCAAATTCATATTTGTTTGCTAAACCATAGGCAAAACCAGCTTTTAAAGCTGCTCCTTTGCCTTGATTTGTCTTAAATCGAATGCAGTGAATACCAATTGATTTGCATGTTTCATACGAATTATCGGTTGAACCATCATCAATTGCAACTATTTGCATAATAGGAATATACTCACAAATCTCATTCACTAATTGCCACAAATAGCCTGCTGAATTATAAACAGGTAAGATTACCAATGTATTATCTTTATTTGCTAAGCTCATTTTCATCCTTACTATAATAATATATTCTAATACATGATCTGATATTATGATTTTTTGTCAAGCGATTTATATTGTTTTATTACTCTTTTGCGATATTAATAACTTTTGAAATGTTTGTGTACTGTAAATCATTATTGCCAGATTCTTTTACAAGTAAACATGTTGTCATAAACTAAAATAACTTGCTAAAAATAAACAATAAACATAAAAAACAAGCAATTTTTATCGATTTATTTCTCCGAGCATCCCGTTACCATCCCGTTACCATCCCGTTACTTTCCCGTTACTTTCCCATAGTTTTTAAGAGATATCTATCGGAATTTAACGAGTAAGAAGTAACAATGCTTTTTTCTAATATTAGCTCTCATGAAGAGTAATAATTCTTACTTTTTGGACTTGCTTTTAAAAAAGTGACTATACAAAAAATAATTATATATGCTCTTTAAAAACAGTTGATTTGCTTTAATAAAGCCAGAAAGGAATTAAAATTTTGTATGCATTATGCTTAAGTTCATATCTTAATTAGCTTATTGAACTAAAACAAGCAATCTATGCGTATCATTGCTTAATAATTAATTCTTACACTTCTGCATTGACAATAATCATTGCAAAAATTTAATGGCTTATATGAATAAAAATATTATTGCAATTGATTTACATGGTACGCTTTTAAATAAGCATTGGCAGCTCCCAAAAGCCCAACAAGAAGCTTTTTATAAATCTTATAAAAGGCTAAAGGATACTTTTGACTTTTATATTTGTACTGGTAACGATTATTCTTTTTTGACACGTTATCTGCCAAATAAATTTTTAACATTTTTCAAAGGCTTTATACTTGAGACTGGTGCTTTGTATTGGGAAAAAGGTGAAGAAACTATATTAATTGATGTTGATATGATTGAAAAAATTAAGTGTCTTGAAGATGATCTAAAGATGGCTGATTTTCGATTCATACATTACTTTGCAACTCGAAAAGCAACTATCAGCATGTTTACACACACAGAACAAACAGGTTCAGCACCTGATATGTATGTGGCAACTATTAAAGACTTTATGTTGTCCCATCCATTAAATATGTTTTTTAATATTACATGGTCAAATGTGGCGATTGATATTATACCGAAAGGCATTAATAAATATACAGGTATCAAAAACGTAGCCAATAATGTCAAAATTATCAGTTTGCTTGACTCAATGAATGACTATGATTTGGCAATTAACTCAGATGTATGTTTTTTACCAGCAAATAGCTCAAAAAAACTATTAGATAGTATTAAATATAGCTCTATTGATAAGTATAATAAAGATTTTATAAATGCAATTTATCTTTGTAAAAACGATTATAGCGAAGGTGTGATTGAAGCACTAAACAAGTTATAATAATTAAATAGGAGATTTTTATGAAAAAGCCAGAACTACTCTTGCCAGCAGGAAATATTGATATGGCTATGTGTGCTTTTGAAGGCGGTGCAGATGCCGTTTATGCCGGTATGCAGCAGTTTAATGCAAGACAAAGAGCAAAAAACTTTTCAAAGAATGAAATGGCTTCTTTGATAGAATATGCTCATCAAAACAATAAAAAAGTTTATTTTACTCTGAATACTTTATTAAAGAATAAAGAAACATATGAATTGGTTGATCTACTTGAAGAACTTAATATTATGAGACCTGATGCTATAATAATTCAAGATTGGGGCGTTTATTATCTTATATCTAAGTATTTTAAACAAAATAAAATACATGCAAGTACACAAATGGGAGTTCATAATAGTATTGGTAATGAAGACGCCAAAAACAGAGGCTTTGAAAGGGTTGTATTAGCACGAGAACTGACATTTCACGAGCTTGAAGAAGTAGCTAAGAAAAAAACAACTCAATTGGAACTCTTTATTCATGGCTCATTATGCTATTCAATGTCTGGACATTGCTTGTTTAGTAGTTATTTGGGCGGTATGAGTGCAAACCGTGGGCTTTGTAAACAACCATGTCGCAGGCTTTTTGCTGTCAGTAAAGAGCAACATTATTTATTTAGTTTAAAAGACTTACAATTGATTGATTATATTCCTGAGATTATTGATTTGGGAATTGAAAGCCTCAAAATAGAGGGTAGGATGAAATCAGCTGATTATGTTTATAATACTGCACGTGCTTATAGAATGGCTATAGATGATAATAACCGTATAGAAGAAGCAAAAAATATATTAAATCGTGATTTAGCACGTGATAAGACAGCATACTTTATGGGTTCAGATATTCACGATATATTTTCCTCGCCGACCGTAGGTGGCTACTTGGGTAAAGTGGATAATTTTAATGCCTCCACAAATTCAGATACAAAAATCAGTTTTACAACTGATTTGGATCTGCATGATTATGCTAAAATTCGCATAATAAGTGATAAAAATATAGATTCAGATTTGATAGAAATCAAGAAAATTACAAATAAAGATGAACAGCCTATTGATGAAGCAAAGGCAGGAGAAATGATTAACATCTATTTTAACACAAAAAATGATACACATAGGATAGGTATTGACGATGAAATATATTTGGTGTCTGATTTTAAACAAAACATATGCAAATCTCTACCAATAAAAAAATATAACCTAACTCACCATAACGCAATAAAAAACAAATTAAAAAAAGAAAAAGATAGTATTGTTTCCAAAAGCACAAATGATGAGCATTTTATGCGTATAGATAATCCACACTGGCTCGATATTGTACAAAAGACTGATTTTACTTATCTAATTCTTGCTTTTACTCGAAGAATGTGGCAAGATTTAGATGACTTTACAGAAAAATGCGATATGTTTAAAGAGCATATTGTCATCGAATTGCCTTTATTTATGGCTGAAGAGAGCATTGAGCATTGGGCAAATTTAATCAAAGAATATTATCAAAAAGGTTTTAGATACTTTTCGATAAGCCAAATAAATCAACTTCTCTTACTTAAAGGCTATAAAGATATAAAGATTATAGCGAATGAAAACATATATGCTTTGAATGATTATAGTATTAAGTTTTTGTATGAAAATAATGTAAATAGGTTTATTTATCCTTTTGAAAATGATTTTGACAACCTCTTTACAGGCATGGATCGTAGCGGAATTATCCCTCTTTTCTTCTATCCAAAACTCTTCTTTTCACGAATGCCTGTTAACCTAAAACAGAACACAGTTTTTTCCGACATTAAATACGAGTATAGTAAATATGTAAAAGACGGAATTACTAATATAGTCTCAAAAAACCCTGTTTCAATTTATCATTATTATGACAAAGTGTATAAAAAAGGGTTTAAACGCTTTTTGACAGACTTGTCGCTTTGCATGCCAACACGTGTACTTTACAATCAAATAATTAATGGATATTATAATGCAGATAAAATGCCTAATAGTACCGCATTTAACTTTAAAAAAGGTTTATGGTAAATAAATGAATTGGATAACAAAACTCTCAGAAACACTAAAGATAAAACCATGGCAGGTAGATAAAACAATCGAGCTGATTATTGACGACAAGACAATTCCGTTTATTGCACGATATCGAAAAGAGCAGACAGGCGAGCTGGATGAGATAAAAATTCGTGAAATATTTGATGAATATCATGTTCAAGAAAAGCTTTCAGAGAGAAAAAAAGAAGTATTACAAAGCCTTGAAAATCAAAAAGTTTTGAGCGATGAGCTAAAAAAAGCTGTTGAGTTATCTGAGTCTCTAAAAGATTTAGAGGAAGTCTATTTACCATATAAGAAAAAACAAAAAACACGAGCTGATCTTGCGATAGAAAAGGGCTTAAAGCCCCTTGCTGAATGGCTTTGGGATGCTAAATCTGTCGATGATGAATATGTAATGAGATTTAAAAGTGAAGAACATTCTTTGCTCAATAAAGAAGATATTCTCAATACAGCTATTGATATTCTTGCAGAGGAAATCTCATATAATACCCAAATAAGGGATTTTGTCAGAGACAATATATTTAGAAATGGCATAATAGAGACTAATAAAAACGACAAAATTGAAGATGAAAAAGAAGTCTATAAAAGTTATTATGATAATTCATTCAGGATATATTCTATTCCAGAATGGCGTGTTTTAGCAATCAATAGGGCAGAAAAAGAAAAAATAATCAAAGTAAAAATACAAATAGATTGGTCAAGATTTAATTTATATCTCACAAGAAAAACGGGTGAAGAAAATATGGAGGGTCTTGTACTTATGTTGATGAAATTAGCCAAAATAAGAAGTACACATCCATATATTCAACTATTCCAAACAATGACAAAAGACAGCTTGAAGAGATTGATATTGCCTGCTATTGAGCGTGAGGTACGTACTGATTTGACAGAAAAAGCAGAGAATAGGTCAGTATCAATTTTTCAAAATAACCTCAGACATTTATTACTAACACCACCTCTCAAAAAAACAAGAATATTGGCAATAGACCCAGGATATAGAACTGGTTGTAAAGTAGCAATAATCGACGAAAATGGAGTGTATCATGATAATGCAAATATATATCCTACACCGCCATTTAAAAAGATAATCGAAGCAGAAAAGATACTGGATAGACTTATTAAAATATACGAGATAAAACTGATAGCAATAGGTAATGGCACAGCATCGCGAGAAACCGAGAGCTTTGTGAGTGAATTTTTAAAAAAATACCCAGAAATGAAGTATATCATTGTTTCAGAGGCAGGTGCATCTGTTTATTCAGCGTCAACTGCAGGTATAGAAGAATTTCCTGAGCTTGACGTAACTGTACGTGGTGCTATATCTATTGGCAGGCGTGTTCAAGACATGTTAAATGAGCTTGTAAAAATTCCGCCTGAATCAATTGGTGTTGGTATGTATCAGCATGATATATCAACAAATGTTTTAAAGCAAAAACTATCTTTGGAAACAGAATCTGTAGTCAATTTATTGGGAGTCGATATCAATACCGCTTCTGAGTATTTGTTGCAATATATATCAGGATTAAATAAGAAAACAGCAAAAAATATAGTTGAGTATCGTCAAAAAAATGGACTTTTTAAAAAGCGCTCTGAATTAAGAAAAGTAAAAGGTATTGGAGATAAAACTTATGAGCTTGCAGCAGGTTTTTGTCGTGTGCCAGAATCAAATAACCCATTAGATAATACCACAATACATCCAGAATCTTATCAGCAGGCAGAGAATATTATAAAATATGTAGGCTTTACGTTGTCAAATATAAATAATAACAGAAAAGACTTACTGGAAGCACTTAATAAGCAGTTCTATAAGACAATAGCACAAAACCTGTTGATATCTGATGTTTTGGTCAAAGACATAATATCCGCTTTGTCAAATGTGAATATTGACCCACGAGATGAGTTCCCCCAGATAAAGCTAAAGAGTGAAGTTAATTCTTTTGAATCCCTATTAATTGGCACACAACTCGAAGGTATTGTGAGAAATATTACAGACTTTGGTATTTTTATTGATATTGGCGTTGGCTATGATGGGTTAGCCTATCGCTCTACATTTACTGATTATCAAACAACTAATTATTATCCTGGACAAATAGTTAAAGTTGAAATAATTAGTTTAGATGAAAAGAATAAAAAGAGTGGATTAAAACTATTATAAAGGAGGCAATATGTCAAAAGTATACTTTTTAACCTCACGTGTTCACAACAGATTAAGCTTGATCAATAGATATACCAACTTTTTAAAAGACTTGGATCTGCCATTCTTGGCAAAAGATAAGCAAATACTGATAAAAACGCATTTTGGTGAAGATGGAAACACCGCTTATATAAACCCACAATATATTAGAAAAACTGTTGATTGGATCAAAAGTAAGAATGCATTGCCTTATATTGGTGATTCAAGTACACTTTACAAAGGAAGACGTAACAAAGCAATAAGTCATCTTGAGTTAGCGTTGGAACATGGCTTTTCTTATGCTTCAGTAAATGCACCATTAGTGATTTTAGATGGTATAAAAAGTGACTATTATAAGACTTATGATTTGAATGGAAAGCATTTTAAAGATGTACAAATAGTTGGAGCTTTAGGTGCAACAGATGGTGCTGTGATTATGTCTCATGTAAAAGGGCACGGTCTCACAGGTATGGGTGCTGCAATAAAGAATTTAGCTATGGGCTTGGCAAATAGAACACAAAAACAGCGTATGCATGGAGATATAAAGCCTCTCTTCGAAAAAAGTAAATGCATAGCATGTCATGAATGTATTCGTGTTTGCCCTGTCAATGCTGTATCTGGAAAAAGTAGTGATATTATTATTGATTTAGATATTTGTATTGGCTGTGCAGAGTGTATTACTCATTGTCCTACTCAAGCTATGAAACTTTTGTGGAATGAAACCCCCTCTATTTTATCAGAAAAAATGGCTGAAACTGCATTAGCAGCAGTTAATATCCTCGATAGAAAGCTAATTTATATGAATTTCATGCTAAATATAACACCAAACTGCGATTGCGATGGAGCCGTTGATAACTCTATAGTTAATGATATTGGGCTTTTGATTAGCGAAGATCCAATAGCAATTGACAAAGCATCTTTGGATATGGTAAATAAACAAGTACCATTAAGCAATTCATCAATTTCTGGCTGTTCAGGTGAAGTATTCAAAAATGTTCACCCCAAAGTTGATGCTCTCAGGCAATTATCATATGGTGCAGAAATTGGACTTGGTTCAATGGAATATGAATTGATCGAAGTATAACAATGCTAATAAAATACGCTTCTGACAACCCTTTATCACTCAAAGATCTTGTACCAAGTAAGATACTTATTGTCCAGACAGCTTTTATTGGTGATGTTGTCTTAATCACTCCTTTGATTAGAGAGAGTGCTAAATTATTTCCACATGCTTTGATTGATGTGATGATAATACCAAGCACAGCACCATTATTAGCCAATAACCCATATATAAATGAATTAATAGTGTATGATAAAAGAGTAAAAGGTGAGTTTATAAAAATAGTTAAAATATTGAGACAGAACAATTATGATATTGCAATTACGCCACATAGCTCAACTCGTACCGCTATCCTCCTTTTGTTTGCACGCATTAAGATTAGAATTGGCTATAACCGTTGGTTTGCAAGACATTTTTTGACACATAGAAAATGTCATGCAATGAAATTAAATCATATACCGCATAAAATTGAAAAGCTGCTTAATTTATTATCATTATTTACAAACAAAAGACTAAATATGCAGACTGAGCTCTATCCAAGTACAAATGATTTTGATTATGCTGACAAGCAATTAGCAAATAATACCCAAAAAAGAAAGATTATACTTATTGCACCTGGCTCTGTTTGGGACACAAAGAGGTGGGATGATAGTCACTTTGTAACTCTTATAGACAGCTTATTAGAAAATGACTTTTTTATTATACTTAGCGGCAGCCCAAGCGAACAAATGCTGTGCGATTCTATTGTGAATAGATTAGAAAAAAAAGAAGATGGAAATATTATTAATATTAGCGGTAAAACTACTTTACTGGAAACAGCAGCTTTGATGAAGTCTTGTGACTTAGTTATATGCAATGATAGTGGAACTTTACATATGGCTAATGCTATGCAAGTTAAAGTGTTTGCTTTTTTTGGTCCTACAGTACAGAGATTTGGTTACTATCCATTTAGAGAAGGGGATTTTGTGTTTGAAATCGATTTAACATGTCGCCCTTGTGGTGGGCATGGAGGCAAATCTTGCCCTTTGAAACATCATAATTGCATGAAAAATATTGAACCAAATGTTGTTTTGCAGAAAGTATTAGAGAGTTTTTCATAAGCTATGGTACTATCATACCTTCTTTTAAAGTATCCGTATAAGTTGGCTTGGAACGCTTTGAACATTATTAAAGAAAGAAAACAAAGCGTTTTCTATGCTGAAGACTATCTTGATATGGTTGTGTTTAAATCAGTACAAAAATATTTAGCTGAATTGCCTATAGTTGCAAAAAACAAAGTAGTTGCCAATAGCTTTCAACCTGCATATAATCCCATGAAAATTTATCCTGTATATCCAAAAGCAATCATCACTTGCAGGCATGTATGCCACAAATTCCCAGAAAAGAGAATTGTTAAGTTTGGTATGAGACATGGAGCTTACCATTTTAAAAGGTTGACTAATGCGAATAATTACAATGCTTTTACAAAGTATTTTATGACAAGCCAACATGAAGTAGATATAGCCAAAAAAATCGGTATAAATACTGCAGTAGCTGTTGGGTATCCAAAACTCGATCCTGCATTTAATGGTGAGATCAGCCAGCAAGACTTATCTATATTATCAAATCATTTGGGCTTTTCGAACAATAAGAAAAGTGTCTTATTTACAGCTACTTGGGATAAATCTGGCATGTCTGCTATAGATGCATGGATTGATAAACTTGATAGCTTAACAGAAGCTTTTAATGTAATGGTTACTGTGCATCCGTGGACTTCTACTCATTATAAAAAAAAGCTTATAGAAAGTCAAAATATACACTTTTTAAGTACATCTGACACTTTAGCATATCTGATGCTTGCAGATTGTGTAGTTGGTGATACAAGCTCTATTTTAGCGGAAGCATGTGCTTTAGATAAACCAATCATCACATATGAAACAAAAGAAACGAAAAGAAGTCTTGATGAAATATCTGACTTGATAAAAAGCATTTCCTATCAGATTGACCCATCGCAAGATATCTTAAACTACTTGAATTTTGCAATAGAAAACAAAGACGAATTTAGGGATAATCGCCAAAAAGCAAATATTATTATGTTTGATAAACTCGATGGTAAAGCAGGGGAGAGAGCTGCAAAGATTATTTTGGAGTATTTACCTGAATTAGATAAAAGATGCATAGATAGCTGACAATAGATACTTTAAATAGATTGTTTATATTAATTATTAGATCAGTATTTGCTTGCTTTTTAGATAAAATAGGATTATATTATATTTATTGAAAAATATATTTACAAAATAACGATATTAATTTTTATTGTACTTAAGTATTAAGTAAGGAGAAAATATGTTAAGAACACTGTTGTTGAGTAAGATACACAGAGCAACTATAACACAAACTGACTTGCAATATCACGGCAGTATTACAATAGATAAAAATCTGATTGAAGCTGTCGGCTTGAAGCCTTATGAAAAAGTTGAAATATTCAATGTACAAAATGGGAATCGCTTCGAAACCTATGTAATTGAAGGAGAAAGAGGCTCGGGTATTATTGGCATAAATGGTGCCGCTGCAAGACTTGTTCATCGTGGTGATCAAGTAATTATTGTTAACTATGGTATCTTTAACGAAGAAGAAGCAAAGAATCACAAACCAAAAGTCATAATTTTAAATGAAAAGAATGAAATAGAGGAAAGGGTAAAAACATGAAGGATAGTATAAGAGTAATTGACTCTATCCAAGAAATGCGAGAGTATCGTAGCCTGATATATGAAACAAAGAATATTGGTTTTGTACCAACAATGGGCTATTTACATGAAGGGCATTTAAGCCTTGTAGAACAATCAAATAAGGAATCTGATATAACAATTGTTAGTATATATGTAAATCCCACTCAGTTTGGAGAAAATGAAGACTTGCAGACTTATCCACGTGATATTGATCGAGATTTAGATTTGTTATGCAAGTATAATGTAGATGCCGTGTTTTATCCGAATAATAAAGAAATGTACCCAGAAGGCTATCTTACTTGGGTCGAAGTTGAAAAGCTATCGAGCCTATATTGTGGAAGAAGCAGACCTACACACTTTAAAGGAGTAAGCACAATTGTTTCAAAGCTCATAAATATTGTAAGACCTCTATACTTATATATGGGAGAAAAAGACTTTCAGCAAATTGCAGTATTAAAAAAAATGATCGAAGACCTTAATTATGATACTTATATACGTCCATGTCCGATTGTACGCGAGATTGATGGGCTTGCGTTAAGCTCACGCAACGCTTATCTTAATGAAAAAGAAAGACGTAACGCACTGAGCCTTTATGAAGCACAAATTCTGGCAAAAGAGATGATTTACAAAGGAGAAAGAAATATAGATACAGTGATTTCAAAAATGAGAAAATTAATCAATGAAAAAGATGGAAGAATTGACTATATAGAATTTGTTGACCCTCATACTTTGGAATTAAAAGCTGATTTAATCGGCACACTCCGCGTGTTAATGGCTGTTTATATCGGTAAAACAAGACTTATTGATAACTTTGAAATAACAATTAATTAAATGAATTTAATAGTAAAAAAGTTTGGTGGCTCATCTGTTGCCACAATTGAAAGAATAAAAGCCATTGCTGCACATTTAGCAGAAGAAAAGAAAAAAAATGTCAATATGGTCGTGGTAGTATCAGCAATGTCTAAGACGACTGATCAATTGATATCACTTGCTAAAGAAATTACACCAAAACCTAATGCCCGCGAGCTCGATATGTTGCTAACTGCAGGCGAAAGAGTAACAATGTCACTTTTATCTCTTGCTTTGCATGAATTGGGTATTTCATCAATTTCTTTCACAGGATCACAAAGTGGCATAATTACAAATTCATCTCATGGAAATGCACGAATACAAACAGTAAATGCTTTTCGAATTAAAGAAGAGCTTGATAAAGGAAAACTTGTAATCGTTGCTGGCTTTCAAGGTGTTAGTCGTGAAAAAGAAATAACAACATTGGGAAGAGGTGGATCTGATACGAGTGCAATAGCATTATCTTGTTATCTAAAAGCCTCAAAATGTGAGATTTATACCGATGTAGATGCTGTTTATTCAGCAGACCCACATGTTGTTAGTACTGCTCAAGCACACAAAAGAATTTCATACGAGCAAATGCTATATCTGGGATATAAGGGTTCAAGCGTTTTACAACCACGCGCTATCGAATTTGCTTATAAATATAAGATCGCTGTAGAAGTAAAATCTTCTTTTACGTTTAAGGAGGGAACTATGATTGAAAATATGGAGACAAATCAAATAAAAGCAATAGCACACAAAGAAAACTTGCTAATGGTGGAAGTCAAATGCTCTTGTGAAGATATACCTTACTTATTAAAATCCTTAAAAACAAATATATACGACTATTATATACATTTGTGTAATTTTACTTTTTTAATAGAAGAAAGCGAGTTAGATTCACTCAAAGCTGATATTTTTGATTTTTATCTAAAGCGTAGTGATATAAATCTATCTGACAAAGAAATAAGGGTAGAATCACTTAAAATTGATATAGAGGTACAAAAAATATTCGAAAGCCCAATTAGATTTACTTCTATTGCACTTACTGGATATAGTTTAGCATATGATAATGAATTTGCAGCAAAAATTGTCGATCTATTACATAAAGAAGAGATATTGGTTTATGAACTTAAAAATGATGGAATTGGACTTAGCTTTTTAATTGAACAAAAATACTTCCAAGAAGCACTTTTAATTCTACATAAATATTTTGTTGAGGTTTAGAAGTATGGAGAATATTGTTTTATTGATAGAAGATGATGAAACATTATGTGAGCTTGTTGCAGAGATGTTTAATTTATTAAAAACACCTTTACTAACAGCATACACAATGAATGAAGCCGTGCAAATCTTTGAAGAAAATCAAGATAAAATAGCTTTAGCAATATTTGATATGAATCTTGACGAATCATCTGGAATCGACGTATATGAAGCTTTGAAAGAAAAGGGAAAAGATTTTGTGGCAATATTGGCATCAGGTATGTTTTTAGAAGATGATAAAGATACTTATATTGAAATGGGGTTTACTGAGATTATAGCTAAACCATTTAGCTTGGCAGACATAAGAAGAATAATAAGTACATACTTATAATGGTTATTTATAAAGGAGTATAGATGAGAAAATTCATTGTTACCAGTGCATTACCCTATGCAAATGGTAAATTACATATCGGACATGTAGCAGGTGCATGTATACCTGCTGATATTTTTGTGAGATATCTTAGATTAAAAGGGGAAAATGTTATCTATATCTGCGGTACAGATGAACATGGTGCACCTATTTCAATTAGAGCAGAAGCCGATGGGAAAACACCTCAAGAAATAGTCGATTTTTATCATGATTCTATTAAAAAAAGCTTTGCAGGTATTTCAGTTGAGTTTGATAACTTTTCTGGCACTGCTCGACCCAAGCATCATGAATTATCCCAAAAGTTCTTTCTTGACTTATTAAATAATGGATATATAAATGAGCATATAACAAATCAACTTTATTGTGAACATGACAAGAGATTTTTACCTGATAGATATGTCGAAGGTAAATGCTATCATTGCAATGCAGACAGTGCAAGAGGGGACCAATGTGATGCGTGTGGAAAGTTAATTGATGCAACAAAGCTGATATCTCCACACTGTAAAATTTGTGGGAATAGCCCTATTGTTAGAGAAACAAAACATTGGTTTTTAGATTTACCAAAGTTTGAAATACCATTAAAAAATTGGTTAGATACAAAAGAAAACTGGAAAGATAATGTCTTGAATTTTATTCTCAGTTGGATACAAGACGGCTTAATTGAACGTTCTATCACACGCGATATAAATTGGGGTGTAAAAATTCCAATCGAGGGAACTGAAGGCAAAGTATTATATGTTTGGTTTGATGCTCCAATTGGCTATATATCGTCAACTATAGAGTGGGCTGAAAAGATAGGACAACCTGACAAATGGAAAGAATATTGGCTTGATAAAGACACAAGATTAGTGCACTTTATAGGCAAAGATAATATACCGTTTCATGCTATAATTTGGCCAAGTATCCTGATGGGGCAGAATCAAAAATATACATTACCATATGATATACCAGCAAATGAATATCTAACATTAGAAGGTGAAAAAATATCAACAAGTCGCAATTGGGCAGTATGGGTAGAAGACTTTCTTAGTTATTTTGATGGTGAACTATTGCGTTATGCTTTGTCTGCAAATGCACCAGAGACAAAAGATGCAGACTTTTCTTGGAAAGAATTTCAAACAAGAGTAAACTCAGAATTAGCAAACATTTTGGGTAATCTGGTTAATCGTGTATTAGCTTTCTCAAATAAAAATTTTAATGGAATAATTCCTTTTTGTAGTTCTTTAAATGAATATTCTCAACAAACCCTAAATGAAGTCATTAACTTAACTGAAGACATTGATCATGCATATCAAGAGTATAAAGTGAGAAAAGCAAGCAAGCTTTGCATGGATATTGCAAGACTTGGAAATAAGTATTTTGATGAAATGAAACCATGGTCTACAATTAAAGAAGATAAAGAAAAAACAGCAGAAACATTATATGTTTGTGGTCAAATACTTAAAGTAATAACAGTAGTATTTAAACCAATTATACCACAAGGAAGCACTAAAATTAGAGAGATGATGTCAATGTCGCCTAATGTTAAATGGGACGATATAAGAGTTTTAAATCCATCAGAGCTTATGATTACTGACGTAAAAACACTTTACAAAAAAATTGAAGATTCAGAGATTGAACACCAAGTAAGTTTATTAAAAGAACAAGCAAGGCAAAATGAAAAAGAAGAGATAAAATGTGAACCAATGTTAGACTTTATTGAATTTGAAGATTTTATAAAAGCTGATCTACGCATTGTAAAGGTTGTAAGTGCTGAAAAAGTAAAAAAGTCGAATAAATTACTAAAACTGAAGGTAAAATGTGGTGATAAAGAATTGCAGGTTCTATCTGGAATTGCAAAACACTATGAACCAGATGAGCTTGTGGGCAAGGATATTGTCATGATCATAAACCTAAAACCACGGAAAATGATGGGGGAGATGTCTGAAGGAATGATTCTATCAGCACAGATAGGTGAAGATTTGAGTGTGCTTGTGCCTGATAAAACAATACAAAGTGGAGCAAAGCTATCATAATTAGACTTGTTATGCTTTTTAAAAGTTTGGTAATTACAATAATAATGCTTTCTTTTTTTTTGTCGCTTAATGCTGCAAAATATATTGATCAGCATTTATACTTCGATATTTTTATTGGAGAAGCCCAATATCTACAATTAAAGTCTGAAAGCTATTTTTATCTAAATTCACCATCTGATAGTACATATATCACTTTTCCTGAAGTTTTGCAAATTAATTATGATGGAAATGAATCTCAACCAAGCGTGTGGGTAAATGGTAATTTCTATAATTTACCTATTACTATTGCCTCAGATAAACCTATTGAATTTAACGGCTATAAATATAATGGAATGTTCTTGTTAACTGCGACTAAAGAAAACAAGATTAAACTGATAAACAATGTGGAAATGGAAGACTATATTGCAGGTGTTATTCCCTATGAAATAGGGGTTGAAGCTCCATATGAAGCTCTTAAAGCACAAGCTGTCGCTGCACGAAGCCATACTGTTAAACAACTTTTAAATAGTAAACATAGTAATGATGGATACGATCTGTGTAACACAACACACTGCCAAGTTTATAATGGTCTTACAAGGCAAACAGAACGAACATATAGAGCAGCAATAGAAACTACAAATGAGATATTAATATTTGAAAATGAAGTAGTCGACGCTGTGTACCATAGTTGCTGTGGTGGATCGACTGAAGATGCTAAAGACTTATGGGGTAGTAGTAGAAATTACCTAATACACACTAAAGATTCTCGAAATAATGAGTCAATTTATTGCTCATTAGGAGGCAAGTACATAAATTGGTATAAAAGTGCTTTTCAATGGTCGAGTAAAGTTTCAAAGAATGATATTAAAAATAAACTATCAATTGGCAATATCCAAAATATCCAAATTCAGAAGAGAGGCAAATCTGGTCGTATACTTACGATTAAAGTAAATGGTAGCCTTGCAAGCAAGACTATTAAGAATGAATTAGAGATTAGAAAACTATTTAATAATGCCAAGAGTAGCAATTTTGTTTTGCAAGACAAAGGTTCGTACTATTTATTAAATGGTTATGGTACTGGACACGGTGTCGGTATGTGTCAAATTGGTGCTATTGTACAAGCATACTTAGGATTTTCATATGAGGACATACTTTTGTTTTATTACAATGGTACAAAAATATCTGATGAATGGCTACTAAATAATTTTAAAATAAAATAGACGAGGTTTTATGAAATTTATTATAGAAACGTACGGTTGTCAAATGAATGTTGCAGACAGTGAAATGATATCTACTATTATGGAAAATAGTGGTTATGAACTTACTGATAGTGTAGATGATGCAGATATAATAATGTTTAATACATGCTCTGTGCGTCAGAATGCAGAAGATAGAGTGATTGGGAGAATATCCAATGAGGTTGCAAGGAAGTTTAATAATAAACAACTCATCGTCGGCGTTGTTGGCTGCATGGCACAAAGACTGGGAAAAGAGTTAAACGAAATTAATTCAAAAATAGATTTCGTAGTTGGTGTCGATAATTATTTCCAATTGCCACAAATTATTGAACAAATATATAACAAAAGAGACTTTGTTTATTCAGTTGAGATGAATCATCAAGAAATATATAATGAAGTGTATCCTGTTAGAAAGAATAACCTGAATGCTTTTGTTACAATAATGCGTGGATGCAATAACTTTTGCACTTATTGTATAGTGCCTTATGTTCGTGGACGAGAGAGAAGTCGCAGCATAGATGAGGTTTTGAATGAGATACGTTTTGCTGGAGAAAATGGAATACAAGAGGTTACTCTTTTAGGGCAAAATGTAAACTCTTATCTTTGGAAAGATATAAATTTCCCAAAGCTATTACAACAAGCAAACAAAATAGATAATATCAAACGAATACGCTTTGTTACATCACATCCAAAAGACTTATCTGATGAGCTTATTGAGACAATGGCAAACTATGATAAGATATGTGAGCATATACACTTACCTGTTCAGTCTGGCAATAATGAAATACTCAAAATGATGAATAGAAATTACACTGTAGAACATTATTTAAATCGTATCAATAAATTACGAGAATTAATGCCTGATATTGCAATAACTACTGATGTAATTGCAGGCTTTCCTGGTGAGAGCAATGAGCAGTTTATGGACACCTATAAACTTATGGAAGAAGTTCGTTATGACTTTGCTTTTATGTTTAAATATTCACCCAGAACAGGCACCAAAGCTGCAGATTATTCCAATCAAATTGATGAAGAAATACGTTTGCAGCGCCTGCAAAAACTAATTGACTTACAAACTGAGATTACTCATGAAAAATACAAAAACCAAATTGGACAGATTAAAGAAGTGTATGTCGAGGGACCATCAAAAAAAGATATTAATGAATATTCTGGCAAAAGTAGAGATTTTAAAATAACAATTTTTCCAGGTGATGAGTCGTTAGTTGGTAAATTTGTTGACGTAAAAGTCGAAGAAGCTGCTGGTTGGACCCTTAAGGGTCATATAATTAAATAGCTTTGTTTGCTTTAAATATGCATTGTATATTATTATTTCTAAATATAATAAACTTTTTGTTGACAATAATTTATTTATTTAGAACATGAAATAGAGGTTTATAAATGTCACAATTTTTTAAAGACAAGAACAGTATTAAATTCAAAGTTGGTATTTTTACAATAATTGTAATCGCTATATTTATTGTGAGTTATTCCTATCTAAATGATTTGTTGGATAGGCATAAATACATCACAATTGACGTTTTATTTGATCACATTAATAATCTCGAACTCGGAAGTGCTGTGACTGTCAATGGCTTTAAAAAGGGGAAAGTTCATAATATCAGAATTAGCGAAGAAGGAGTTATTACTACACTATTTGTGGATTTAGATTTTCCTTTAAAACAAGGTACATCTTTTATTGCTAAAGAATCTGATATAATGGGAAGTCATCAAGTAGACATAATTACAGGCACAGGAAGCGAGATTTTGGACTTAAAAAAGATACAAAAAGGGGATTCTCGTGAAGGCTTTATCGATCTTATTCACAGGTTAAATATTATGATTTCAAATGTTGAAAATATCTTTTCTAAACTTGAAAATGCAGACGACATGTTAAATAACATAAACAAGTTCATTGAAAATAGTAATTCAGCATTTGTAAGAGTTGATGATATCTTAAATAGCATAAATGAGAATGAAATCAAAACTATTATAACAAATCTTAGCCAATCAACTACTGACTTAAATAAGTTCTTTTCAGACAACAAAGATGACCTGCAGTTAGCTATACAAAACTCAAACATAGCACTTGAAAGCGTAAACTATACACTTTCAACTGTCGATTCAGCAATGGTATATCTTAACCAAGTTGCAAAAAATATATCAAACAATAACAATTCTTTAGGTGCCTTGGTGAATGACAAAGAATTATACCAAAACTTAATTAATTCAACACAAAAAGTTGACTCTCTACTTATTGATATCAAAAAGAACCCGCGTAAATATTTTAGGATTAGTGTATTTTAAAAAAAATAATATGGAGGATAAATGAAAAAAATCATTTACATTCTTTTTGTAGTTGCCATATTGACAATTACATCTGCCTGTGGCACACCAACTGGAAAAGTGAGCCTAAAAACCTACCAAGACAGCCTCAGTTATGTCTTGGGCTTGCAAATTGGTAAAAGTCTTGATCAGACTCTTACAAAAGTTGACTATAAAATGTTTGTCAGAGCTATGAAAGATGCTGGTGATGAAACAAAAATTGCGTTGAGTGAAGAGGAAATTTATTCTATTTTAGATAAATACCAAGAAGAAGCACAAGTGAAGATGATGCAAAAACATGATCAAGATGCAGAGAAAAACAAAAAAGAACAAGAACAATTCTTTAAAGAAAACTCTCAAAAAGAGGGTGTTATATTACTGGATGGTCTACAGTACAAAATTATTGAAGAAGGAAGCGGTAAAACACCCGCAGCAAATGATGAAGTAGAAATTGAATTTGTTGGTAAAACAATAAGCGGAAAGGTTTTTTGGAATTCAAGCGATAGTATTGAGCCTATAATTGCACCAGTTAGTGATCTTTTGCTTGGTTGGAGCATCGCACTTCAAAATATGAAAGAAGGAGCTCGTTGGGAGCTATTTTTACCTGATTCTTTGGCTTTTGGTGAATATGGTATTGGTGATGTTGGCCCAAGTCAAGCTGTAATTTTTGAATTATATTTAAAAGCGATTAAATGAGAATATAAGACTGTGCCTTTGTAAAAAGGCACTTTTTTTTAGGAGGATTTATGAGCAAACATAATTATTTTTCTCCAATAGGTGAGATACAGATCGATTTTGACAATGAAGTTATCAACTCAGTACAATTTATTAATGAAAAGAAAGAAACATATGTAAAAGAGCCACATGAAAATAATAAAGCTTTTGTAGAAAGAATTAATAGATACTTTGATCAATATTTTCTTAGCCAAAACCCAACTGACTCTTTTGAAATAAAAAATACTGGAAATAACTTTTATAAAAAGGTTATGGAAGAGTTGAGAAAAGTACCTCTTGGAAATACTATTTATTACTCGGAGTTAGCTGAAAGAATAGATCATGCAAAAGCAGCTCGGGCTGTGGGAAAGGCACTTGGCGATAACAAAATACTTATTATTAATCCGTGTCATAGAGTAATTGCAAAAAATGGAATTGGAGGCTTTAGGGCAGATTTGTGGCGAAAGAAATATTTACTTGCTTTAGAACAAGGCAAGCTATCAGATATGGGACTTGATTCTCAGCAAGTAAAACTTAGTTGCAATAATCATAATTGGAATGAGTTGTTTCAGATAGAAAAAGAAGCTATTTTAAGCATATTAGACATAAGCTCAGACCAAATACAGCATATAGGTAGTACTGCTGTTCCAGGTGTATGTGCAAAACCAATTATTGATATCATGTTGGGGATTAAACCTGAACAGGAAACAGATATTTTATCTATACTAAACCGTATTGGTTGGCAATATAAAGCTAATTTTGATCCTAAAGAGTGGCATTTTCTTGCCAAAGGAGTTGGAGATTTTTATACTCATCATCTACATGTTTGTCATTATAAATCAAACTTTTACAACAATCATGTTGGCTTTAGAGAAGTCATGTTAAAGTATCCGGATGAACTAAAAGAATATGAAGAATTAAAACAGAGAATAAGTTCAAACTTTGCACAAAACCGACAAGAATACACAAAAGCTAAAGCTGACTTCATAGTCTCAACTATAAAAAAATATGGCTACTAAATACAAATACAGTATTGTATTATTTCTTATCTTGTTTCTCCTAATAGGGTGTAAAGAAGAAAAAAAGTCGAGTGATACTGATAATGAGTACAAATTTAAAAAAGAGGGTCAGATTGTAATTATTACAAGCATTAATGATTCTTTATCTTTTGATATTGAAATTGCCGACACCCCATATAAAACAGCACTTGGACTAATGTATAGAAATAAAATGGCTCAGAATGAGTCAATGTTTTTTATTTTTGAATACCAAAGAATACAAAATTTTTGGATGAAAAATACTTATATACCATTAGACATATTGTTTATTGATGATGAGTTCA
>JAJBBH010000126.1 GCA_020532185.1 Candidatus Cloacimonadota bacterium
ACATAACCATCTTTCTCAATAGACAAGTCGTATGTACCAAACCATACTGCAGGGAATTGTGCAACACGTGTATCTATAGTAGTTGTATAAACGCTATCACTGTCAGTACTTGTCAACGTAACGACAGCACCTGCAGAATTTGTGCCATCAGATGTCATCACTTGTATTGATACATGGCTAAATGGAAGCTTTGTAACTTCGTTAGAAAATGCAATCTCAGACTCTGTTCCATCATCATATATTACTTGTACTGCATATTTATAAACGTCAGGCATAGTTGTTGCCCAACCACTATCATTTATCTGAGTATCTTCAAACCCTTCAGAAATAACCACCCACTCTTGTTCATCTTCTTCATCTGTACTTAATAATCTCCAAATATTATAAGTTACATCGAGAGCTGTTCCAGGAATAGTCTGCGGTGCGTCCCATGATATTGTTACATGGTCTTGGAAAGCCTCTGCATACACATTAGTTGCAGGATAAATAATTTTATTCAATAGAATAACCGCATGCTCATAATATGTTGTTTCAATAACAATATTTTCTACTAATACAGGTGTATAACCAACTAATTCAACTTCTATTGAATAAGTACCAAATGGTATATTGGTAAAATATCCTGCATTGTTGGATGCAACAACCTCAAACACATGATCTGGATTTTCATTGTTATTTACTAAAGTTACTGTTGCACCATCTGACGATGCATCATCGCTTGTTTCGAGTCTAACAATAACAGTACTAAATTCACCTTTTGTAACTGTATTTGAAGATACAAAAGCAGATTGCGTATCATCATCATAAACGGCAGCAATCATATAAACATACTGACCAGGATCAATCGTAAGCCAATCATTGTCATAGTACTGTGTGCCCGAATATTCTTCTTTCAAAACAGTCCAATTTTCACTATTTTCAATATTCTCTATCAAAGTTCTTACAATTTTGTAATTTGCATCTAATGGATCTCCGTTGTCGTCCATAGGTGCAATCCAAGTAACCTCAACTGAAGATTCATAATCAATTGCAACCACATTTGTAGGCGGTTCTGGTAATTTTTGTAAGATAATTGTTGGATGCTGGATAGCAGGTACATTGACTATAACATCTGATTCAATATAGGTTTCATAACCAACTTTTTCAACTGTTATTGTATAAGTACCAAACCAAACCGCTGGAAAGCCCACACCTGCTGCAACAGGAGTAACTACATCTGAATATACATAATCTGGGTTATTATTTTGATTTGTTAATGTTACCACTGCACCATCTGCAGAAGCCTGATCAGATGTGCTAATACTAATGAATATATAGCATGTTGGGTCTTTGGTCACAACATTTGAATATGCAGGACCAGAAACAACGTTCTCAGAATAATAAGCTTTTACAATATAGACATAGCTGTCGTAATCAGCATTATTCCAAGTATTGTCATCATAATATGTTGTACTAATATTTGTTGCAAGTAATACCCAATCATCTTCATCTGATACTTCACCTTCAAGACTACGCCAAATAGTGTATGTGATACCTGGTATTGCACCTCTTGTATTAGATCGTGATAAATATTCAATGCTTGGCGCGTCCCATGTGACATTGACATAACTGGGATAAGGTGTAGCTAATACATTAGTTGGAGGATTAACTATTTTTTGTAAGGTTGAAAGTGGATGCTCGTAATTTACAACATTTATTAATACTTCTTCATATTCAATACTATGATAACCGTTCTTTTCAATGAAAATACTATATGTGCCAAAAGGTACATCTGTAAAATATCCAGCATGGTTCGATGCTATGACTTCATAAACATGATCTGGGTCTTCATCATGATTAGTTAAAGTTACTTTAGCACCATCAGGCGACGCTCCATCATTAGTTGCAAGGCGAACCATCACATTGCTAAACTCTCCCTTAGTAACAGTATTTGAAAATGCAGGAGCAGCCTCATCTTCTCCACCGAACATTGCCAACACAGCATATTGATATGTTCCTGGTTCAACAGAATACCAATCATAGTCATAGTATATATTATCTTCGAACAATTCTTCAAGTAATACCCAGTTGTTCTTATTGTCTATATCGTCTTCATTTAACCTATATATTTTAAACTCCATCGTAAGCGGATAACCATTGTCATCATTGGGTGCATCCCATGTAAGTCCTACAGAGTTTGTATAGTCAGTTGCAATTACATTTGTAGCAGGTACTGGTATTATATATAAAAATATTTCATCTAATTGAGTATCACCAAAAATAGACACTGATTCTAATAAGAAACTATAATATCCATCTAAAGTGACACTTATATCATACATACCATCTTCAACATTTTCAAAAATAGCCATACCATCTGATACTATTTCTGTATATATCAACTGGTTGTCATCAAGGCTGGTTAATGTAGCAACAGCACCGTCAGCCAACCTACCATCGCTCGTTGATACTGGCAAATGCACGTATGTTACACCTTCTTTGTCAACAGGGTTTGATCTTTTTGGATAAGAAATAATTTCATCAGTATATTTTACATTGACATGATAAAAATACTTACCTTCAGTTAAGCTGTTCCATCCAAAATCTTCATATTCTAAATCGACGAGATCTTCAGCAAGTAAGTCCCAATTTTCTTCATTTCTCAAATCAGCTTGCTCGCATCGCCAAATAGTGTAAAGGAATGGATCCTCGTTCCAATTTCTTGTGTTTGCCCACTCAATTACTCCTGGAATTGTCCAAGATACATGAACATACCCGTCGTTCTCAACAGCATCTACACTGGATGGAGGCAATGGATTTCGTTCAAGCAGAACAGGGTCGAGAACATGCTCAGTTTCTAATATATATTCATATTCAAATCCAGTTGGATAGTAACCAAACTTTTCTACATTTATATGGTATGTACCGAAAGGTACATTATAAATAACAGCCTCTCCGTCTTCTATAAATTCAACCGCTTCAAAAGGATTATAAACTCCATAAATATAAACTCTTGTGTCATCGGCACTACGGCCATCATTGGTGTCTGCGTATACAGTTACTTTTGCACTATTTGCAACCATATCTGAAAAGGTAGGTTCTGAGTAGTATGATTCTTGATACTTGGCTTTTACAGCATATACGTATTGACCATAAGGTGCATCAGCCCAAGTGGTATCTGTAGTCACATATTGATTAGTATCTAAATCAATAAGAGTCCACTCTGGTTCATCATCTATTAAGTTTACATGAGTTCGCCAAACAGAATATGTAACATACGGAGTATAACCTACAAAATTACTAATTGGTTCTTCCCAAGATATATACATAACATCTGCAGAAATATAAGCATTTACATTTCTTGCAGGATTTGGAAACTCATCGAGTATTATTTGTGGATGAGTATAATGCTCAACGGCAATTACTACATTTTCAGCGATATGAGTAATAAAGCCTTCTTTTTCAACTATAATAGTATATGTCCCATATGGTGCATCATAAAAATATACGTAATTATAATTTTCACTAATGAATTTATATTCATAGTAGTCTGTGTCAGTATTTTCCAAAGTAACTTTCGCACCTGCAATAGACTGATTGTTTGAAGAAGAAACATATACAGTCAAAGAATATGCAGTATCAGCTCTTGTAGTATAATTTTTAATAGCATGATTAGTCAATTGATTGTTATTTGACTCAATTTTTGCTGTTTGGCTCCAAAGTATAGTTGAGCATAACAGTGTTATGGCTAATAAAATAAGCCTTGCTTTTTTTGAATTAATAAGAAAATTCATTTCCATCCTCCTATAATTATCATTTCATATAACAATACTATGTTTATTTGTCAAGGTATTTTTACTCATATTTTTGTTTTTCTGATCAGATCCAAAATGATTTGTTAAAATACACTCTTTTAACTTCTCTGAAAGTCCAAAAATAGCCATTATAATTCCCTTTGCACTCCTCCTACATTCCTACTACATTCCTACTACTTCTCCAAGATAGCAGGGGGATGGTAACGGGATGGTAACGGGATGCAAAGAAAGTGCTATTGAGTTAATTGTCTGTAATAAAGGGAATAATAGTCAATATTTAATTGAGAAAAAGATTCAGTTTAAATAGCTAATGCAAATCTTGTTACAAAAATAATTATAATAAAAAATTATCCACATTTATGCTGATTAAATCAAGCTTATCTAAAATATCTTTAAGAATATCAAAATAATTCTTGACAAAAAAGCCACGTAGTGTTTTAGTGTTATAGTTATATACTTCACTATCGTTCTAATACATTAAAAAAGGAGGATAAATGAATGTCTTTAATAACGATACGCCAATCTACTTGCAAGTAAAAGAACATATTGAAACTGCAATTTTAAACAATGATCTTGCAGAAAATGAATCTTTGCCATCATTAAGGCAGCTTGCAAAAGACTTTGTCTTAAACCCAATCACAATCTCAAATGCGATCAACCTTTTAGAAGACGAAGGCATTCTTTTTAAAAAAAGAGGAATAGGAGTCTTTGTGGAAAAGAATGCTAAAAGTAAAATAATTTCAAAACAAAGAAATGAATTTCTATTAAAAACCTTATCACAAACAATAGAAAAGGCAAAATTATTAGAAATAAATGAAGAGGTATTAATAAACCAAGTAAAAAAAATATATGGAGGGGGAAATGACAAATAACACATTATTTCAAGACGGATATCATGAAATTGCACCTGCAATCGTTGTAAATAAGCTCACTAAGTGTTACAAAAAATTTAAAGCTCTTGATGATTTAAGTATTTCTTTGCCAAAGGGTAAAATAATTGGATTATTGGGGAAAAATGGGGCTGGTAAATCAACACTTATGAGATGTATGCTCGGCATGTTGAAATATCAAGGCGAAATAGCAATTGAAGATGAAATAGTTAGTCATAGAGATAGTTCAGTATTTGAAAATGTCGCTTTTATACCAGATGTAAGTGGTTTGGATGACAGACTCACAGTAAAGCAAACTATCGATTATGTCTCTCAAATTAATCCAAAGTGGAATGAAACAACAGCCAATAAACTAATGCAAATTAGTTCACTGCCACTAAACAAAAAAGTTGGGCATCTCTCAAAAGGCATGAAAACAAAGCTTTATCTTTTGGTTACTCTTTCTCTTGATGTAGATATTCTGTTGCTTGATGAACCAACATTGGGGCTTGATATAGCTTTCCGAAAAGAGTTTTTCAATACAATATTAGGTGAATTCTTTAATGAAGATAAGACAATCCTGATATCGACCCATCAAGTCGAAGAAATAGAACCTCTTTTACAAGAGATTATATTTATTGATCAAGGTAAAATTATTTTGCATGCAGATGTTGAAGAGTTAAAAAATAGTTTTAATGTAGTTAGTGTTGCAAATGATTTAAAAGAAGAATTACTATCTCATAAACCCAAACTTGTTACCAAATCATTAGGACAAATAAGTGGAATCTTGCCAGCAGATATTTTGATAGATAATGCACATTATAGTAGGCCACAGCTTGCAGACTTATTTTTAGCACATGTAGGAGGTTATAATGAAACAATTTAAAGGATTAATACAGAAAGAATGGAATACCTATAAAAAGGTTTTCATGGTACCAATCTGGCTTGCTATTGGTTTTTACGCACTCAACATCTTACTCTCACTTTATAGCCTTACAAGGCATAACTTTGTATTCACTGTACCAATAGACATTAACCCAGATCACTTGAATCTGGGCACATATTTTATTGCCCAGATAGCAGCTATTTTACCATATGGACTAATGATTATTTTTATAATAAAGATTGTCAGTGATATGATGAATGATGATTTCAAAAACAAGTGTGCAATTTTTCATTTAGCACAACCAGTCAGCATTTTTAAAGTAATAATAGCAAAAATTTCACTTGTATTGTTTGCAGGTTATACAATACCATTAGTCATTGCATTAGTTAATCAAGTTATTTTCTCATCTATTTTTCGATATTATGCCGATTTTCAAGTATCATATTCATACATTGCTTTTATTCAGACATCTTTAATTGTTATTATTCCAATTGTATTTTTATCATCATTATTTTTGATGCTTGAGACAATATTTCAAAAGAAAAGCTATATGTATGTAGTTGGTGCATTTGTGATCGAGACCCTGATAAATATTGCTAATCGTGTTTGGAGTCTTAAAGTTCCATCGTTGATCAATAATATTATTTATCTATCAATTGGAAAAACAATGACAAACCCATTTGATTCACAAAAATATCTGTTTCAAAAGGTAAGCAATGGAGCATACTCAATTCTGACGCAATCAATTCAAGAGATTTGGATTAACCTTTTTGATATACTGAATCTATGGAGACTTGTATTGAGTGTGCTATTTATCGTAATTGCTTATTACTTTTATAAATCGAGAGAAATAGCATAGAATTATAAAAGGTGCGATTAATCGCACCTTTTTTTAGAATTGTTAATATGAAGATTTATCAAATATTATTCTTGGCAAAAAAATGGAGCGGGAAACGGGGGTCGAACCCGCGACATCTACCTTGGCAAGGTAGCGCTCTACCACTGAGCTATTCCCGCAGCCTACTGACTGAAAATTGTAAACGCCGAGCCAGCTCGGCGTTTTTAATATGGTACCAGAGACCGGACTTGAACCGGTACAGGATTAATCCCGAGGGATTTTAAGTCCCTTGTGTCTACCTATTCCACCACTCCGGCAAACTAATCGTCATTAATGTTGGAGGCGACACCCGGATTTGAACCGGGGATGAGGATTTTGCAGACCCTTGCCTTACCACTTGGCGATGTCGCCCAAAATATGGAGCGGGAAACGGGGGTCGAACCCGCGACATCTACCTTGGCAAGGTAGCGCTCTACCACTGAGCTATTCCCGCAACAACGTCACATCTATCTTTCCAATCTTTAACCTTTTTAAAAGAGTGAGTTTTCTTGTCAATATATTTTTTATACTTTTTGATAAATGCTTTTATATAGTGTTATATTAACGTTATTTCCGCATTATTTATTATTATTTTAAAAGAGCTATCAAATACTCTGTTTTTGCTATTACTGCAATTAACAAAAGCTTTTCTTGTTATATTTAAGCATTAAAATCATTTTCATTAAAGACTTCAGCAGAAAACCTGTAAAGTTTTGCTTCTTGACTATTCCATGAGCCTTTTGGCAAACCTGCTTTATTGCACAGTTGCTCCAAGAAAGTATCGACATTCCATCCATACTCCGTTGCTACTTGAGGCAATAAGACTCCGCTTCCATAAGGGTGTTCGAGCAATAAACCATCTCTGCCAATATGTATTTCAGACTTCTCCTTTATAAGAATCATTTCTGACAAAACTGATATTTCTATATTGATGCTATCAAGCTCATTTAATGTTACAGGCTCAAATCTTGGATCTCTAAAAGCTGCTGCAATAGCCATTTCTAAAACAGTCTCTTTTAAAGACTTATAAGCAACAATATAACCAATACAGCCGCGTAGATGACCTTTCTTATTAAGTGTCACAAAAGCACCACGTTTTTCATTGTATATAGGCTCATTAAAATCGTTAAGATCGGGACTTACCCCTTGAAATCTACCTTCAATAGTGTTTCTTGCCAATTTCAATAATTCTTTTTTAATCTCATCATTTAACATAATTACTCCCTGTCAAAAGCTAAAGATGCATAGCCAACTACTTGGCTATTGTCGTTGCTAACCATGCCAGAATGCGAATATTTTAATAATTTACACATGTTATAGCCTAATCGTTTTGATAATTCCATCATAGTTATAATTCCTCCTAATCCACAAGCCTCTATTTTTGCATTTTTATTACTTTCGAAAAACAATTCTGTATCAAGCTGGCAGATCAATTCAGCTGCTTTCATATCCATTTTTTCGGCAATTTCTGCATCGTAATAATGAGAAAAATCAGAACTTATAACAATTAAATTATGATCATCATCACTTACATATGGTTCTAAAATATCAGCCAAATACAATGCGTTGTCATGTGTTTGATGATTAAACATAATTGGTATTATTTTTGCATCTGGGAAAAGTTTATATAAAAATGGAAGCTGCACTTCTAATGAATGTTCTTGTCTATCAAAAAAACTATTAAAGAAGAATCTTTTATCATCGCTCAATTTTTTAGCAATATCTTGATCAACAGATAAGTTTCCAAGAGGTGTTTTTAAAAGCCTATACAACAATACACTAAAAGGTGTCTGCCCTCCTCTATGACTTGGTGCGATTAAGAATACTCGTTTTACTTTCTTCTGTTGAACATATTTATATGCGTAAGCAGCTGTTGCTCCTGAGTAAACATAACCTGCATGAGGAACAATCACACCTAAAGTATTCGACTCTCTGTCATAAGGTTCAACTTTTGACAAATAAATATCAATCAGTCTGTTTAGTTCATTCTCTTTTTCAGGATAAAAAGAACCAGCATAATTTGTTAATCTTATCATTTTTCACCTCCAAGCAATATAATATAGGCTTTCATTATATTAGTCAAGAAATATTAATTTCTGTGATGAATATTCAGGCTCCTGTCTTTCCATTTTGCTTTTTTGAAATAAATAAATGATGCAATAGCACCAAAGAACCAGCCAACAGGAATTCCTAACCAGATACCTTTTGGTCCTAAGCCAAGTGCAGGTCGTGATAGCAAATAAGCTGCTGGAATTCTTAGAATCCAAAGTGAAAAGATTGATATTATCATAGGAATAAATGTATCTCCTGCACCGCGTAAAAAGCCAGTAAAGCAAAACATTGTGGAAAATAGCAGATAACACGAGCCAACAATTCTCAAATATGCTAATCCAGGTTTTATTACTCCCATATCTCTGGTAAATATAAGAATTAACTTATCTCCAAAAAACCAAAACAAAAGTGTCACAAAAGTTGAAATTACAGCTGCCATTGCCATTGTTACATACAAACCTTTACTTGCTCTATCGTATTTACGAGCACCGAGGTTTTGCCCAACAAAAGAAGATAAAGCCATAGAAAAGTTCATAGCAGGCATCATAGCAAATGAGTCAAGTCTATTTGCTACTGCATAACTTGCGGCAACATCACTTCCAAACTCGTTTACAATGCGCAAAAGAGCCATGCCCCCAATAGACACAAATGTTTGTTGTATGCCAGTAGGCAAGCCAATTTTTATACTTCTTTTGAATATATCTAAGTCAAAAAGATAACTTCTAATTCTTAACTTCATCACTGGGTGCCTAAATTGTAAATATACCAACATCGTTGACACACTTACAAATTGTGATATTATAGTTGCTATCGCTACACCCTTAACACCCCAACCAAACTTAACTACAAAAGTAATATCTAAAATTATATTTAGAACTGTTGATACAATCAAAAAATATAAGGGAGTCTTTGAGTCTCCAAGTCCACGCAATATCGCACTAATGCCATTATAACCAAAAAAGAAAAGCATACCAAGTGAATATACACGAAAATATCCAATAGCTTCTTCTGTTATGTTAGGAGGTGTATTGAGTAAACTAAAGATTTGCCTTGTAAATACTGTGCCCAGAATGGTTGCTATTATTCCTGCAATTGCACTAAAACCGAGCATTACATCGATTCCACGTTTGACATTTTCACCCTCTTTAGCACCATAATAATGAGATATTAATACTGATATACCAATTGATATACCCATAAAAAATGATGTTAATACAAATATTACAGGAAAAGATGCTCCAACTGCTGCTAAAGCTTCTTTCCCAATGAAGTTTCCGACTACGACACTATCTACCACGTTATAAAGCTGTTGAAATACATTTCCAAGCAGCATTGGTAAAGAAAAAAATAAAATTTGTGTACTTATTCTTCCATTTGTTAAATCTTTCATCAAATCTCCATTTCAATATTTCTATTTAACAAGAGCTGATATTTCTTTAAACTGTGGGTGCTTAGCATCTTCTAATATCTCAAATAATAACATTTCCATACTAATCATTTCAACATTATGATGTACTAACCTGTGAACAGCTATTTCTTTATCAGTTTGCTTTCTTGACGAAATAGCATCGTTAACAAATAACACATTATACCCTAACGCTTTTCCGTCAAGGGCAGATTGAGCCATACAAACATGTGCCTCTATGCCATACAAAACAATATGATCTGGTCCTAATGCTTTGATATGATCAATGAACTCTGGTGTAAATATGCTGAAACGTGTCTTTTCAAACTCGACTGCATGTTTAGGCACATATATGTCAACCATTGTGTCTCCAAGCCCTTTAGGGTATTGTTTTGTAACTACCAGTGGTATATTTAAGATCTCTGCTGCTTTGTTTAATGTATTTGCTTTTTGAATTACATTGTCTATTTGAAAAATTGCATGGCGAAACTTTTCTTGTATATCCACCATTATAAAAACACTGTTTGATTGATTAATCTTTTTACGCATAATTTCTCCTTATGATATCTTTTTAAAACATATTTGCTCCAAATGGCAAGCTAAACATATAGTAGTCTTTTAGCTTATTGCCTTTTAAATCATAGGCAAAGCCATATTTACTAAGAATATCAAAGCCAAATAGATTTATAAGAACTTTAAACTCAAGACCTGCAGCCTTATATTCGACATCTTTTTGAGTATCGTCCACATTAAGAAGACGTGTGTAATCTACAAAAAGAGCAGCACCTGCATAGCCACCTTGAATAAAATCATCGCTGACTTTTAAGTTTATTTCATTTTGTGAATTAAATAGAGTTTTACTTGTATGAGTTTTCTCATAGCCTCTTAGATAAAAACGATTAAAAGCTGGTTGTGTTCCTACTTGAAAGAACTCATATTGGTCGATACCTGGCATAAATTGCTTTAATTGTTCTCCACTTAGATGCTGAATATTGTTTTGTGTGCTGAGAGAAATTGTTTTTAATTGCTCGTTTTTAAACGCATTTAAAAAAGGTGCAAAGGCTAAACCCAATTGTAAATCATTTTGTGTATACTTATATTTTGTTAGTCCGTTCTGCAGCCTGTATCCTGCTTCAATCTTCTTTACAGGGTGATAACTACTATTTCTCCATGGCAGGTTGTATTTATAGTTTATAAATGTTTCAGAGCTTAAATATTGGGCATCTTCGAAGTGTGAAAGAAAATCATTTTTATCTTTTTTTATATCAGAGTAATGAATACCTGCACCATAACTCATAGAAGAAAAGAATGTGCTGGTATTAGCCGGAAACTCAGCTGTTAAGCTATACTTTTTCATATTTTGAAAGTAAAGCTTATCATTCTCATAACCTGCAAACCACTCAGTCTCCAAAGCTACAAGATTAATTGTTGGGTAAAAGCTATTATTGGTATAAGCCAACATCCAGTATTTTTTGTTTGAAAAGTCATATGGAATCAAGCCAGTCCCTACGATTGTATGCTTTCCTAAAGGCTCAGAAAAAATAAAAGTACCCAATGCTTGTTTAGCAAGAGGGATTATAAAGCCTTGTCTCCATGCGATATTTTTGAACGCATTGTACTTTATTGGGTCGCTTTTTTGTGCCTCTGGTATCGGTTCTCTTAACATAAAGTTTGGTTTAGCATCAATCCATTTAGTATAATAATTATGATTTATTGTAAGCTCATCGACATCTTTTTCTTTTAAAAGTGTTTTCCCAAGAGAAAAGCCTCCCCTATAGTATTCAACCAATCCATATGTGAAAGTTGTATCATTTATAGTCTCAACTTTAATAGGGCTAATATTATATGGTGGAGTTTGGTATTCAAGAAGGTTTTTTGAATCAATATCATAACGATAAATAGTGAGTTTGAAGTCTTCTGCCTTCTCTGTCGATATCAAAATCACATTATCATTATACCAGCTTATAGATTGTGCCATATATGGTAATTCTTGTTCAGAAATAAGCAGACCCTTTACAACATCATAAACACTTATTTTAAACTTTGCCTGCTCGTCAAACAAAGTAACTGCCAGGTTTTCGCCATTTGGTGATAGCTTTAACTCACCAACTTGTGCATCTTTTGAAAACTGTAACAACACAGACACATCCCCAAGTGGGCATCGATAATACACCTTATTATACTCTAAATCTAACTTTTGGAAATAGACTCCTCCTGCATTATCAACCTGAACATGATTTCCTTCAATAAGCTTTATTTTTTTCTTATCTTCAATAGAATACAAATAAATACGCGGTGCAATTTTCCCTTTTTCCACTCTTGTATATAAAGAGTAGGCTACCCACTCTTTATTTTCACTTAAGCTATATGAGGCAAAGCTATTAGCTTTGTCAATCAGTAGCTCATTTTCAAAGTAAAAATTATTTTTCTTTAGGCTATCAGGGCTTACATTTGCCAGTACTAAATCGTAATGGTATTGATTAAGTGATTTTCTTGCAACAAATAATGCTTTATCATCTGTTAGAATTATCTCTTTGAAATCTGTCCAGTTACTCTTATATTCAGTCAGTGAATTAATGCTATAATCACGGCTTAAATCGTTGCCTTGTTGAACATAAGCTTGTCCATAATAATACGTATAGACATGACGTCGCCATTCTTCAACAAAATCTTCAAAGCTTTTGTCATATACTTTTTTAAAAGCTTTTTCAAAAGAGTACAGTCCTGTTTTATTGCGGTATTTTAGCATTTGCATTAATTTTTCTTCACCATATTCACTTTGCAAGTAACGCACCATTGAAAAGCCTGCACCATACATTAATCCGCCTTCAAACATGCCAGAAGGAACTTTTTGTGTATGTGAGTAAACAGAATTTCGTAAGAATCTATCTCCGCGATTATAGCCCCATGGTTCACCACTGAAGAACTGTGCAAAGCCTTCATTCAAAGTAATTGGAAAGGTAAGTGCATTAATTGGTAAATATGGCGACATCCAATCTTGTAATGATTGTGCAACAAACCAATGTGCCGCTTCATGTGCAATAACTTTTCTAAGCCACTTATCATTGCCCGTAAAAGACTGTGTAAAGTCATTTTGATTCACCCAGATAAAAATATAATAATTCAATAAAGCGGCTCCATTAGCAATATTATCTTGGTTTGATATATATATTATCATTTTATCATTTGGTATTATTCCATAAGCTTTTGTGTAAGTATCAAAGCTTTCTTGGGCAATATCTGCACTTTGAACTGCATACTCCAGCAAAGGTTCGTGATAAACTATTCTGCAGTTTTTTGTGCTAATTTCATGCCATTTAAGTTCTGAGTGATTCCTTTGATTAAATAAGTTAAATGCACCCAGAGCAACTAATTGCAAACAAACTATTGTAAAAATAATAACAAGTATTGATTTTTTCATTTTATCTCCTCTTCTGTCATAATAAAACCATATCCTTTACCTTTTTTTAAGACATGTATTCGATTAAACATTGCTTTAATTTTATAAGACATGGGTTTTGTAATATTTGCTCGATAAAACAGGCTACTCAAAAGCTTTTTTACATTATCTGGTGGAAAGTTTTTAAAATAACCTATCTCTTTTAATACTTCCAAAGAATATTGAACAGTTTCACAGAGTTCTTTATTATCTAACAGATCATCTTCTTTTGTTTCATTGGTTTGATACGAAAAAATCTCGTACAGGATTATAGAAACAGCGTGAGACAAATTAAGCGAGGGAAATCTTTCATTTGCTGGGATATATGTATGCAAGTTACAAAGAGCTACCTCTTCATCTGTCAGCCCAAATGTTTCTCTTCCAAAGACTAATGCAATTTTAAGTCCTTTGCTTTGGTGCACATAATTAGCTGTTTCACGAGGGTTAAAATCTATTTTTTTCTTTTGTCCAAATCTTCTTGTAAGCAAAATTACTCTGTCTATATCGTGTAATGCAGACACCAAATCAGGATATACTTCAGCATTTTCCATAATCATTTCTGAATGCATTGCTAATATCTTATCATCTTTTTCTGGTATTGCACCAACAATACGCAAGTTTTCAAAGGAAAAGTTGTGCATTATACGTGACACAGCACCAACATTACCTTTATATTTTGGTTCGACCAATACAACAAATACGTTATTCATAATCAAATTGATTAGATTTTAGTATCTCGAATAATTTTTCATTTTGTATATAAAAAGAAAACGTTGACCCTGCTACGACTGTGAAACTTTCAAGCAGGTTTATCTTTTTTAAAAATTGCAAAGCCGAATATAGTTGTTCTGATGACAAATTTAGCTCTTTAGAAAGTGTTGGAATTGAAACCATGATTTTATTATTTTTATCTTCTGATTCCATATTTATTTTCAAAAAATGGCTGGATAAAGTCTTAATGACATTTAATTCATGCATTTTATTTAATAGTTCATTCATATTAGCCAAGTTTTGTGCAAAGGACTTAAAAAGCCGATACATTAAGTCTGGGATATTTAGCAATGCTTTGATAAAGTCTGCATTTGTAAACTCCATAACAACGCTGTCGACTAATGCTTTCACTGAGGCAGTTCTTTTTCTATCTAAGAAAATACCCATTTCACCAAAAATATGACCATCTGCCAAATTTGCAATCACAACAATATTATTTAAGTGATCTTTTCGATATACCTGAGCCTCGCCAGTCAACAAAATAAAAACCGCATTTGCTAAACTGCCCTCTACAATAATAACTTCATCTTTTTTTAATAATCTTTTTTTACCATGTTGAAAAATAAAAGCAAAAGTATCTTCTTTTTTACCTTTTCCGAGCTGATCAACTAATTCATATATATTTGTGCTCATGGTATATCTCCCACTTAAAAGAACAAGGTGGGCAAATCTGCCCACCTAATTAATAAATATTTTAGACAAGCAATTTTCTTACTTCTTTTTCTACACTGCATGCCAAAACATCAATTTGCTCGATCAATTCTTCTGATTTTTTACAGATATCTTTTTTAAATTCCTCATCTTCGATTGATGCCATATTAATTTTTACGTTGAGATATGCAGCTTTAGCACCAGCATTGGCAGTAATAGCCCCAACACCTGCGTCCGAAACTGCGTTCTTATTTCCAATTTTTGCGATTTTATCAGATAGCTTTACACATTCTAAAGCAATTTCAATTGTTTTAAAAGGAATCATTATTGCCTTTTTAGTTGCTTCTTGTATAGCATTATTACGTGTAACTTTTTCTTCGTCAGTTTTTCTTGGCAAACCCATTGCAGCCATCAAATCGTTAAATGCTTCTGTATCATCATCAATAGCTCTTAAAGCGTCTGCTTTTACTCTTTGAGCTTCTTCAGCGATTGGTTTTGCAGGTTCCCAGCTATCTTCATAGCCTTTTTTATTGATAGTTAGATTTGCGACCATAGAAGTCAAGCTTGCAGATACTGCAAGACACAGAGCTGCAGCACTTCCTCCTCCAGGAGCTGGTACATCGATAGAGAGCTCATCACAGAAGCCCTCAAGGGTCATATCAACCAATCTCCCTTCAGGTCGAATTGCATATTCAATAACTTTTTTATTAATATCAAAAGGAGACAATTCGGCTAAACCCATTGATTGCACTGCTGTTTCAATCAACATTTTGTCAGGCATTCCTGCCGACTCATCAAGCAGGTTTAAGTAATGTTTACCTGCCATAGTCATAGCATCTTTTGGAATAAGCCCAACTAACTCACTACCTGTTACAACGACACCAATCTCATGAGCTAATTCTCTTACTTTATCTAAAACTACATGAGCAGGGGTGATTCTAAAATTGGTCAAATTCATTGAAATTTGGGCTCTATTATATTCATCAATATACCAACCGACTGCTTTACAGTTTTGGAATAAACCTGGCTCAAATACTCTTTCTCCTTGTTCATCTCGCACAATTTTTCCATCAGCATCGCGTTTTAATGTACCTTTTTCTCTTATAATATTTGCAATTTGAGTAGCTTTACCTTTGTCCCTTGTATTAAGATTAATATTATATGCTATGAGAAACTCTCTTGCACCAATTGCAGTTGCACCAGCTTTTGCATTAAATTCAAATGGTCCAAAATCTGGTCTCCAAAACTCATCTTTCATCTTGTCTGATAATGCCTCATATTCTCCCTTTCTCACATCTGCCAAATTCTCTCTTTCAGGTTTACTTGCAGACTTCTCATATAAATAGATCGGGATTCCAAGCTCTTCACCAACTCTTTTTCCAAGTTTTTTGGATAATTCAACACATTCATCCATTGTCACACCAGAAACAGGAATTAGAGGACAAACATCTGTCGCTCCCATACGAGCATGTGCACCATGATGTTTTGACATATCAATTAGTTCTGCTGCTTTTTTAATTGCCAAAAAAGCTGCCTCGATTACTGACTCAGGCTCTCCAACAAATGTAAAAACGGTTCTATTTGTATCTGCACCTGGATCAACGTCTAATAATGTAACATTTTTAACACTTTTTACTTGAGCTGCTATTGCATCCAAAACAGCATGATTTCTTCCTTCACTAAAATTAGGAACACACTCAATCAATTTCATTATTTTCCTCCATTTTTTATTAAAAACTCATAAAGTTATCAAACTCGTTATACTACTCACTAATTATAATATAGTTAATTTGTCAAGTTATAACAAATAAAACTTGATTTTTTGGCAAAATTAATATATATTGAATTTATAGGAGGTCTAATGAAAAATGTGATTAAAATACTTCTCATGTGTACAAGACTCGAAATAACGACAGAAATCGAATGTTATCTGAAAGGTCTTGAGATTAGATATCAATTGTACAAAGCTTTAGACACAGACCAGTTAAAAGAAATATTATCAAAAGAAAGCATTGATTTAATTGTACTTGATATCGGATTACACAAAATTGGTTTTCTTGAGATACTTACTTTTATCAAAGAATCTTATCCACACCTTGTAAGAATATTAATAGCTGAAGAGTGGTCTAAAGAACTTGTAATTAAAACTAATGATTTAGTGCATCAAATTATCGAAAAAAGCCTGTTAAAAGATACATTAGTCGATACAATCATCAGAGCAAAACAAATGAGAATATTACTTAAAAATAATAATCTTGTAAAGCTTATAAATTCGTTCGATGAATTGCCAATTATGCAAAGTATTTATATTGATTTATTGCACTCGCTTGGCTCACCAGAAGTACATCTGAAAAGGATTTCTGATATAATTGAAAAAGACTATGCCCTAACTGCAAAAGTACTGCAAGTATCAAATATGTCAGTTTTTAGCCATATCGGTAGAATAAACAGTGTTCAGCAAGCTGTAATTTTTCTCGGCACAAATGTAATCAAAGCTATTATATATTATTTACAAGTCTTTAGTTTCGAAAACCACGATCTCAAAGAACATAAATTTATCAAACAACTTGAAAGCCATAGCAATAAGGTTGCCGAGTTCGCTAAAACATGTGCAAAATATTATAAATGCTCTCAAGAAACACAAGATCACACTTATACTGCCGCACTATTGCATGACATAGGCAAGTTAATAATCGTAACAAAATCAAACCAATGGGAGGATATTGTTGCATATGCAAATGACAACAACACATCAATCAATAATGCTGAAAAAACTATTTTGGGCACCACTCATGCTGAAATTGGTGCTTATTTATTAAGCTTATGGGGTTTTCCGATTAAAGTTGTTAATGCTGTTGCATATCATCACCAACCTTCTACAATAAAGCAAAATGAGATATCTCCTTTAACTTGTGTCCATATTAGTGAGTCATTGATCAATGGCGAGTCTCTTGATAGTCAAACCAATATATATGAATATCTTGATGCAAACTACTTAGAAAAACTCGGAATTGCAGGAGATTTGCCAATACTACTTAGTCTGTTTAATGAAAATCTCGCTGGAAATTAATATAATAAGTTAAAACCATTTGCGGCTACAAATATTGCTTCTTGTTTATCAAATTGAATAATAAATGAGAAATATTTTTCTTGCAAAAGACTCAAAACTGATTATATTAAGAAGTATAGTTGTGTTTTAAGTATTTTAAGTATTTTAAGTATTTAAATTCCTCATTAACACCCAATTACAACAGCTAAGCATCCCCTTTGCAACCCCTTGTTTTTCCCTTAATTCTCCAAAGATGGCAGGGGGAGTATAAGAGGTATGAAGTAGGAGATATATTTTAGTATTATGGTGAGAAAAACTAATATCAAAAATCGTTTAATAGGCAACAATGAAGTGTATTTCTTTAAAATTGTAATTATTCACAAGTTTGTAGAATTATATATTACAACCATTTAGTAATCATTATTAAAATCTATATAAAAAAGGAAGAATTAATGAAAAAAATATCTGCCGTCTTAATTACAAAAAACGAAGAACATAATATCGAAAGGTGTTTAAAAAGCCTTAATTTTGCGGATGAGATAATTGTTTATGACACAGGCTCAACTGACAATACCATCACAATATGTAAAAGTTACAATTGTCTTGTGTTTCAAACAAACACGTGGGAAGGCTTTGGCATTGCAAAGCGAACTGCTGTAAGCTTTGCAAATAATGATTGGGTTTTTGTCATTGATGCAGACGAAGAAGTATCTAAAGAGTTAGGTGATTTTTTAGTTGAATTTAAATCTCAAAAAAATAGTTTATATGCATATCGAATCAAGAGAAATTCATATTATTTGAACAGAATGATCAAGTTTTCTGGTTGGCGAAAAGATTATACTCTACGTTTATTTAACCGCCAACACGCTAATTTCAATAGCAAGCTGGTTCACGAATCTGTTGTTTGCAACACATCTATTGGACAAGTCAAACAATTGCTGCTACATTATCCTTATCCACAGTTACAGACCCATATAAAAAAGATAACTTTATATGCGGATTTAGGTGCTCAACAAGCGATAAAACAAGGCAAAAAGAGCTCTGTTTTTTATGCAATAATAAACGGGTTTTCAAAATTCTTGAAATCTTATCTTATTAAAGGAGGTATTTTTGATGGCAAAGAGGGACTAATTATTGCAATTAATTCTGGGTTTAGTAACTATTTAAAATATTTATATATATGGGAAAAAAATAAAAATTTAAATAAATAATATTAAGCTATTTGGTTTTGGTCCATAACTCAATTATCCTTTTTTTATTAAAGAGCATAAGTTTCGCATTTTTTGCTAATCATTTGCAGCACAATTTTATCAGATGTAATGCAGAACTTCTTGACATATATATCAATAATTTTTATTTTGTAATTAGGAGGACTTTATATGTCTAATATCGTAATCATAGGTGGTGGAAGTTGGGGGCTCGCAATGGCTCAACTACTATCTATTCAACACAATATCAAGGTCTGGGAATACAATTTAGAATTTGTAAAAGAATTACAAAAAACCAAGACAAATACAAAACTACTTCCTGACTTAATACTCAATGATAGTATTTTCTTCAGCAATGATAAAACAGAAATATTTGCAGATAAAAGTATAGATATGATTATCATAGCAACACCTGTATCTTTCATAAGAAACACAATAAAATCATTTATAGAACACATAAAAGAATGCAAAAACTTAAAAGCAATAGTAAATTTGGCAAAGGGGTTGGAACAGAATTCACACAAGAGAGTCTCAGAAATATTAAAAGACGAGCTGCCAACAAAATATCACCATATAATATGCACATTATCTGGACCAAGCCATGCAGAAGAAGTCTCAAGAAATATCCCTACAACCGTCGTAATAGCGGGTGACGATTTGAATGCAGTGCATTATGCAAGAGACAAAATCAGCTCGCCATACTTTAGAGTTTACTCATCTAATGATCTGATTGGTGTAGAATTAGGTGGCACAATCAAAAATATTATTGCCATAGCAGCTGGCATTATAGATGGATTGCAATTGGGGGATAATACAAAAGGTGCACTGCTTACGAGAGGAATAGCAGAAATAATACGTTTAGGGGTAGCACTCGGAGCAAAAACAGAAACCTTTTCAGGACTATCAGGAATTGGTGATCTAATCACAACAGCTATTTCTACACATTCCCGCAACAGACATGTTGGCTTTGAACTTGGTAAGGGCCGTAAACTTGATGACATTTTAAATTCAATGACTATGGTAGCAGAAGGTGTATATTCAAGTAAAGCAATATGGGAGCTAAAAGAGCAGTTGAATGTTGAGATGCCAATTGTGGATGAAGTTTATCAAGTATTATTCTTTAACAAACCTTCATTTCAGGCATTAAATGACTTAATGACAAGGGAGCTTAAAGATGAAGTTTAATGATATTATTGAAATTACAAAACTAATGTATGAAAAAGGTTGGGCAGAAAGAAATGCTGGGAATTTTTCAATTAGATTGACTGCTACTGAAAAAAATATGCTTGAGAACGATTTCCAAAATGTTGAAGAATTATGCATTGATAATAGACAAAACATTCTTAGGCACGATATAAATCTACTTATCTCTGTCAGTGGTTCACGGTTTAGAACAATCCACACAAACTTAATTAATAATATTGGTATTTTATCAATAAACTTTAGTAAACAAAAAGCTATGTGGTATCATAATGGTCATATACCAACTTCAGAATGGATGTCGCACTTGAGAATCCATAATAAATTTCTTGATATTAATAGCACAAATAAGTGTATTATTCATACTCACCCAACAGAGTTGATTGCCTTCTCTCATAAATTAAATGATAAAAATGAAGACTATATCAATACTGTTTTAGCCAACATGATGCCAGAGGTAAGTTTATTTATCCCAAAAGGCATAGGATTAGTCTCTGATTTTGCCATGGGCTCAGAAGATCTCGCAAAAGCCTCAGAAGAAAAAATAGTAAACTATGATATTCTTCTTTGGCAAAAGCATGGCTGCTTAGCAACAGGAAAGAATTTTTGGGAGTTATTTGAATCAATCGAATTAGTCAACAAAGCCGCAAAGATATATCTTTTATGTGGTTTTTAATAATTAAAAGCTTGACACTAAAAGCAAGAAGCTTAGATTGTAATTATTCAAAAAATATATAATATAGGAGGACATATATGAAAGGTACTGTTAAATGGTTTAATTCTAATAAAGGCTATGGATTTATCATAACCGATGAGGGAAAAGAGTATTTTGTACATTGGAAATCAATAGTTACAAAAAAGCCAACAGAATTAAAAACTTTAGATAAAGACGAACAGGTTCAATTTGATTTGATTGAAACTAATAAAGGTATTCAGGCAATCAATGTAGTTCGTTTACAAAGTGATATATAATAATTATTTTTTTACTAAAAGAGGTTAAAATTTGTCATTTTTACCAACAAGCAAAAAAGAGATGCAAGAACTTGGCTGGAATCAAGCAGACATCATACTTATCAGTGGTGACGCTTATGTTGATCACCCAAGCTTTGCTGCAGCTATAATTGGTCGTTATTTAGAATCATGTGGCTACAAGGTAGCAATAATTCCTCAACCTGATATAAATTTAAAAGAAGATTTTACAAAACTTGGCGAGCCTCGTTTATTTTTTGGAGTCACATCAGGAAACATGGACTCTATGGTTAATCATTACACTGCACAGAATAGAATTAGAACAGATGATGCTTATTCTCCCGAAGGTAAAGCAGGCTTGAGACCTAATCGTGCTGTAATGATTTATACTCAAAAACTTAAGACGTATTTTAAAAAAACACCAATAGTTATTGGAGGAATTGAATCTTCTTTACGTCGTATACCTCATTATGACTATTGGACCAATTCAGTAAAAAACTCTGTTCTTATTGATTGTAAAGCGGATATATTAGTTTATGGCTCTGGTGAAAATCAGATAAAGGAAATTGCACAAAGAATAGAAAACAAACAAAGTCTCGAAAATATCAAAGGCACTGTAATTATTAGCAATACGAAGCCAGATCAATCTGTAGATTTACCTGAATTTAAGCTTGTAAAAGAAAAACACGATTATTTTCAGATGATGAAAAAGTTCTATGACAACTACCAAAATAATACGCTTGTAATACCGCATTTAAATCGTTTCTTAGTACATTATCCGCCGACAAGCCCACTGACAACTGAAGAAATAGACAAGATTTATGGGCTAAAATTTATGGGTGAACCACATCCTTTTTATAAAAATAAAAAAATACCAGCATTTGAACAGATTAAAGAATCGATAACAGCACATAGAGGTTGTTTCGGAGGCTGTAATTTTTGTGCTATCGGATTACATCAAGGAAAATCAATACAATCACGTTCAGAACAGTCTATTTTGGATGAAATAAATACGATAAGTAGCAAGAAATACTTTGAAGGAATAATATCTGATATAGGTGGTCCAAGTGCGAATATGTATGGTCTTTATTGTAAACTCCATATATCTGAAACATGTAAAAAACAATCTTGTCTATATCCTGAAATATGCTCTCAGCTTGAAACTTCTCAAAAAGCTTATACCGACCTCCTTCAAAAAGCAAAAAAACAAGCAAAAATTAAAAAGATTTTTGTATCATCTGGTGTTAGATTTGACTTAGCTCTTAGGGATAACAGATTTAGCAAAGATTTGGTTAAATACTACACAGGAGGGCATTTAAAGCTTGCACCTGAACATGTAAATGACAAAGTCTTACATCTTATGTATAAACCTAACAAAAAAGTATATGATGAATTCTGCAAATTGTTTTCAAGCATTTCAGAAGAAAATGGTAAAAAACAGTATATTTTGCCTTATATAATTGTAGGGCATCCAGGTACAGATTTGGAATCAGCTTTAGAGCTTGCAATATACCTAAAAGACAATAATCTTAAAATTAAACAGATACAGGAGTTCACACCTACGCCCATGTCTAAGAGTACATTAATGTATTATTCTGAATTGGATTTTGAAACAGGCAAAAAAATATATGTACCAAAAGGAAGAGAAATTAGGCTACAAAAGGCTTTATCTCAGTGGTTTATGCCTGAAAACAAAAAATATGTGTATGAGGCATTAAAAGAATTGAATAGATTAGATTTACTCGATTATTTTCTTGGAGAAAAAAAAGAAAGTCAAAGGAGGAGGAAATGACAAATTTGGCTTTGGTTGGGTATGGCAAAATGGGACATATGATTTATGAACAAGCTAAGGAAAAAGGGTACTCTGTCGAGGCAATTGTAGATCCTAACACTAATAACTTTTTAAAATCATTAGAGGATTTACGAAATAAAAATATTGACGTGTGCATAGATTTTTCACGCCCTGATGCTGCGTTTGATAATATAAAAAAATATGCTCAAATTGGCATCAATGCAGTAGTTGGAACAACTGGTTGGTATGACAAGATGAGTGAAGTTGAGAATCTTGTAGCAGAAGCAAATATTGGCATGATTTTTGGTGCTAACTTTTCAGTCGGAATGAATATTTATTACCAAATCCTTGAACAATGCATCGGACTATTCAACAAGCTGCCAGAATATGATATTTATGGATATGAATCTCATCATCGACAAAAAGCTGATAGTCCATCTGGCACAGCAAAAGAAATATGTTCACTTGTTTTGGATAAGTCAGTAAAAAAAGAATCTATTGTTTATGATAAATTAGATAGAGCACCAAAACATAGTGAATTACACTTCGCAAGCATAAGAGGTGGCTCAATACCAGGCACTCATGTTTTGGGTTTTGACTCTTTTGCAGATTCCATCGAAATTAAGCATACAGCAAGAAATAGAGAAGGCTTTGCATCTGGAGCCCTACTGGCTGCAAATTGGATTAAAGGGAAAAAAGGATTTTATAACTTTAAGTCAATATTTGGAGAAATCATAAATGCATAAAATACCTTTCATAAAAATGCACGGACAAGGTAATGATTATTTATTTATGTTTGAAAAAGATATCAGACACATAAAAAACATAAATAAATTGTCTATTGCTATGTCAGAAAGGCACTTTGGAGCTGGTGCAGACGGTATTGTCATATTGACAGAAACCGATGAAGCCGATATAAAGATGGATATTTATAATGCTGATGGAACATTTGCTGAAATGTGTGGTACTGCTTTACGGTGCACAGTGAGCTTAATAGCAAAAAAGTTAAACCAAGAATCAATAAGAATCTTGACTTCTAATGGCGTTAAAACAGGTTCTTTGAAGAAAGATGATATAGTTGTAAATATGGGTAAAGCAGCCTTAATAGAATCTCAAATAGTCACCTGATATCTCAAAAAGGCAGTTTTCTGGATATTATATTTCAATGGGAAATCCACATTTTGTAATCTTTGAAAGACTAACAAACGACAAAGAGCTGGAATTGTGGGGACCTCAAATAGAACATGATCCTTTTTTTATTAACAAAACTAACGTTGAATTTGTAGAAATATTGCCAAATAACGAGTTAAATATAAAAGTTTGGGAGCGAGGTAGTGGCATTACTTTAGCTTGTGGTACAGGAGCATCAGCCAGTGCTTTTGCAGCTTATAAATTTATGAACATGCCGAATAAACTTAAAACACACTTGCCAGGAGGAGAATTAATAGTATTTCTTGACAAAAATGAGGATATTTTTGTAATAGGTTCAGTAACAGAAGTATATGAAGGTAAATTTTATTATAAAGAGGTTTAGATGAATAGCATTGGAACTTATTTAAAAAGCTTAAGAGAAAGTAGACAGCTAACAGTCAACGACCTTGCAAAAAAAAGCAGAATGAGACCTAATATTATTGAAGATATTGAAGCTGATAACTTGCAAGAACTATTTGAATCTGGACATTTGAAAATATTTATTATATCTTTAGGCAAGTTCTTAGAGGCAGATCAACCAAGCATTAATAAAATGTTAGAACTTGTAGATAAGAAATTTGATATAGAAAGTATAAATAAAGTGCAGCTTTTAGAGCATGTGCCAGCAAAAAAGATAATAATTTCATCAAATGCTATATATTCAATACTTTTGTCTCTTTTCATTATTGCAATTACTCTTGTTGTGATATACTTCAAAAAAGAAGGCAAGCTTGATATTGCTCAAATTAGAAATGAATTAATAGCAAAAAAATCTATTGTTATTCCCAAACCAAAAGTTGAAAACGATATAGTTAAAGACACAATTTGGGTAAAGCAACAAAAAGCACTTGAGCGAAAACAAACAGTAGATTTTAAAGCAGAAAATGTGATCGATAACGCAAAAGTGTTTTATGATACAACAGACTATGTTAGCGATATCATTTTTGACAACAAATATAGCGATTTAAATCCCGAGTTATAGAGATTTTTAGCTAAACTATTTAGGAGAATAATTGAAACTCAATAAAATTGATTTTAGGGATATGTTGTCAAATGTAGAAAAACCATCACGATATATCAACCATGAACTTAATGCAATCCACAAAGAACCGACAGAAGAATTAGTTAACTTTTGTCTTGCTTTTCCTGATGTCTATGAAGTTGGAATATCACACTTAGGCATCAAAATACTATATTCTATACTAAACAAAGCAGAAGATGCAATGGCAGATAGAGTTTATACACCATGGGTAGATTTTTCTGACATACTTTTTAAAAACAATATACCTCTTTTTTCAATTGAATCTAAAGTTGCGGTTAAAGACTTTGATGTTGTTGCTTTTACGCTTCAAACAGAGCAAAATTATACAAATATTTTATATACACTCGACCTTGCTCAGATACCTCTTTTAAGTAAAGATAGAGATTCTTCTTATCCTTTAATTATTGGCGGTGGCATAAATGCACTAAATCCCGAACCATTAGCAGACTTTTTTGATGCTATCTTGATTGGAGAAGGTGAAGAAGCTATTCTTGAGTTAAAAGATCTTATAAAAAACCATAAAAAGCTATCAAAAGAAGAACTCTTGTTAAAAATTTCAACTATTCAGGGGTTTTATGTGCCGGCACTCTATAGTTTTATAAACAATTCATTAATAACTCTGTATGAAACAGCACCAACAAACATAAAAATAAGAAAATTTCAAGACTTTTCCTCAAGTAATCAAAACCATCATCCGCAATTAGTTCCATGGAATGAGGGTGCTCATAATCGTTATGTTGCCGAAATAATGCGTGGATGTACACGTGGATGTCGTTTTTGCCAGGCTGGAATGTTTTATAGACCAACTAGAGAGCGCGAGCCAGAGCTTATAATTAAAGATATATTGGAAGGCATAGAAAAAGACGGATGGGATGAAGCTGGGCTATTGTCTCTATCATCCAGTGATTATACCTGTATAAAACCGTTATTGGTTGAGCTTTTCAATCAATTGAGCTTTGTAGATGTGTCTTTAGCTTTACCATCTTTACGTATAGATTCGATTGATTCAAGTATTCTAAACCTTTTGAATCAAATAAGAAAAACAGGGCTTACTTTAGCACCTGAAGCTGGAAGTCAAAGACTGCGAGACGTAATAAATAAAAACATAAATGAAGAAGATATATTTAACTCTGTTGATTTTGCAATATCAAATGGTTTTAGACTTATTAAATTTTATTTCATGATTGGTTTGCCTCTTGAAACAGAAGCAGATATTGATGCTATAATCGATTTAATCTCAAGATTGGTTGCCCATACAAAAAAGAAGCTATTTATAAATGTTACATTATCACCTTTTGTACCAAAACCATTCACTCCTTTCCAATGGTGTGGAATGGATAGTAAAGAAGAATTACTTAGAAAATCACTAAAAGTAAAATACAGTCTATCTAAATTTAGAAATGTTAAGATTAAGTATCATACAATAGAAAATTCTATCATGGAAGGAGTTTTTTGCAAGTCTGGACGAAATGCATCAGCTCTCCTTTTGAAAGCCTATCAAAATGGGGCAAAGTTTGACGGGTGGAATGAGTATTTCGACTTTGAAATATGGGAAAAAGCTGCCAAAGACATAAACTTTGACTTATCTATCTACAAACAAGAAAATAGTATTGATATGCCTCTCCCTTGGGATCATATTGATATAAGCATTAGTAAACAATTCTTGCAAAAAGAATATCAAAAATCACTATTAGGCGAATTAACTGAAGACTGTCGTAATGGCTCATGTTCAAGCTGTGGTGCGTGTGATGAAGCACAAACTTTTTTGTCTGATTGGCATCTGAAAGATATACCAAAATTGAAAGAAAAAGATAATAGCCACGACGGAGAAAAGTTCTACTATAGAATCTATTATTCACAACAGGACTATCTCCAATTTGTTACACATTTAGACTTTCTGAGAATGATCCACAGGCTGTTGACTGCATCAGGCTTACCTATTTCCTTTAGCCAAGGATACAACCCTCACCCACGCACATCATTTTGTCCACCTTTAGCTATCGGTATAGAGTCTGAAAATGATTTTTTCGATGTGTATTTAAATAAGCCCATAAACCCCAAAGTGATATTAGAAAAATTAAATAGCTTTCATATCAAGGGACTTAATTTCCACTTTTGTCTTTTAAATGCAGAGAGTTTGAGAACAAAAAAAAGAGAGTTTGCTATGTTTTCTGACAATATTGCAGTAAGTGACTTATCAAACCCTATATGTAAACACTATTCTCATGGACACTTAACAAAGATATCTGATTTTAATATAGAAACTATTAGTGTTCAAAGTGATTCCTTCGAATTTGATTTTATAACAAATAGCATTGCGGGCTTTAAGAATGAAAAAAGTATAATCGTAGAAAAACCCAAAAAAGGAAAAATAAAAGAATTTGATTTAAAAGATCTCATTATAAATATTGATTATTATGACGATTGCATCGTTATAAAAAAACAAATAGTGGGAGTAAATATATTTGATATTCTTTTCAAAGTATTTAATATTGCACGTAACCAAGCAGGTGCTTTAAGTATTAAAAGGCTGAGTCTTAGCAATGCTAAAAAATTTATATCATCTTGAAACTGATTCTTTGAATAATTATAAAAATTTTATTTTTTATAGAATAACTGATTTACTAATAAACAAGCCCAAATGCACTCTGGTATTGAATTGCGTAATTATGACCAAAATAGTTTTTTCAAAAGCACGCTTTTGGACGCATTATATTATAGAGGCTATACGATTTGATAATTTTGCAGCACTATTGAATTTGCCTCAAGCACTTATTCTTCTAAAAACTAAAAAAAGTAAAAAATAAGTTGACAAAATAGAAATGATAAATATATTTAACAATAATGATAACAATATAAGGGAGATTTCTTATGAAAGTAATAACAAAATTGACAAGCTTAGCTCTTTTGCTAACTTTTCTGATACTTGCAGCATGCACTCCGCCGCCTCCTCCAGTAAGTAAAGATCAGCTTTCAAAAGCTGAGGAAATGGCAATTAATGCAGAAACAAGAGCAGCTGAATTAGCAAAAGAAAAAGTAGTAATCGAACAAGAAGTTCAAGAAAGAAATGACAAACTATCAACATTGAAACAAATGGAAAAAGAAATGGAATAAGGGAGAAAATAATATGAAAAAAATTATTTTAATCAGTATGCTTTTTGTTTTAATGTTACCCCTCACTCTTAATGCTGCTATAAACTATCTGAACGATGATGAGTATAAACAATTAAACAAAACCGAAAGAGAGCAATATTGGACAAGTTTAGAAAACGAACTTGAAACATTAAATCTAAGAAGATCTAATGCAGAAGCTAATATTGAGCGCGATACTGCAGCAATTGCAAGACTTAATCAAAGACTTAGTGAAATCAATAGCGAAATCCAAAGGCTATACGACACATTAGGCATTACAGAAGAAAACTTGAATGCATTTCGTGCAAGCATTAACTATTATAAAAATCAAGTAGCAAATTGGGAAAATATGAGCGATAGTGAGCTTTGGGAAAATGCAAAAGCATTTAAAGAACTTGATGTAGCTTATAATGAGACAAAAGAAATAAAGCTTGCAAGATTGCCAGAGTTTAAAAGAGAATTTACTGATCTTGATAGACGTTTCGCAGCAATTTACTCATCAATGGATGATATCGAAAGAGCACGCATTGAAAGTCGACAATACTATGAAGATAACTATTCTGTTGTGAAAGGTGACTATCTGTCCAAAATAGCTGCTTATGATCACATTTATGGCGATTCAAAAAAATGGGGCATTATCTATCGTGCAAATAGAGATCAAATTAAAGATCCAAATATCCTCAGCGTAGGTATGAACCTTGCTATCCCTCGTGGCTTGCCTACAAGCTGGAAAGTATACAGAGGCGAGAGTCTTTGGAGAATAGCATCTTACCCAGAAGTGTATGAACAAGGAAGCAAATGGCCTCTTATTTACAGAGCTAACAAAGATCAAATAAAGGATCCAAACCTTATTTATCCTAACCAAATCTTCTCAATACCAAGAGATTAACTTAATTAATACATGTAGCCTTCTTAAAAGGAGGGCTACATTTCTCTTTTAAAATATATGGAATATCGCAAACAGATAACTTATATATCAATAATTGCATCAATTATAATTGCTCTATGTTATTTAATATTTTCATATTTTTATGGAAACAACCCTCGTTATCAATTAAAAATTGGACAAATATCACAGCATGATATCAAAGCTCCCTTCTCATTTACTGTTTTAAAACCAGAATCTGAAATTCAAAGAGAAATATATGAGCTAACAAAAAACAGAAAACCTATTTACAAGATATCAGAAAATGCGATATTTCAAATGCTTAAAGAGCTTGATTATATATTTATAGAAATAAATAATCACTTTGAAAATGAAGATACAACAAATGTAATTGAACAATTAGCTCGCAATAAATATCATCTATCTAACGAGACATATCAATATCTTCAAAAAGAAAATAATAGACAACACATATATAACTTTTTAAGTCAACAAATACAAAAGATTAACACTATACCTATTTACGACTCAACTTTTGAACCTAATGAGTTTAGAATTAATGATAATAATCGCATCCAAACTATATCTAAAAATAAAATCTATTCAATTGCCCAAGCAAAGCAGCATATTCTAAAGTCTACAAATTCACTCACACAAAAACAAGTGATTTCAAATTTCCTCGATAACCTCCTAATATCAAATATTGAGGAAGATGGAGAATCAATCGATGAAGAAAAACTTGAAATACGTAAAAGCTTAAACCCTATTGTTGCAAATGTTGCAAAAGGCGAAGTAATAATTGAGAGTAACAAGCAAATAACAGAAAATGATTTAAACACAATTGAATCTTTAAAAAAAGCATATATAGATAAAAAGAGTAGCCAGAAAATAGGTGATTTTTTTGTATCAACGATTGGGCTATTTCTTTATAATATGATTGTTTTTAGCCTTTATTTTGTTTTAAAATCAGTAATTTTTGAACGTCGATATGATGAAATTAGGCATGCATTATTAGTCACAGCAATGCTGATTATTAATTCAATCATAACTATCATAATAAGTTTTTCTTTTGACAATAAATACCTGATAATTTTCCCTTTTTCATTATTTATTATCATTCTTTCATACTTATTTATACCTGCTTATGCATTTTTATTTAGTTTTTTTAATATACTTCTTTTAGCACAATACTCAAACTGGGACTATTATTTTATTCTAATCAGTATTTTTCCAAGTATTCTCGCAATTTATAGTATCAAAAAATATAAGCACATTAATTTCTTTATACTGTTTTTGTACATGGTTTTTGGATATGTTATAACAGTCTTAGCTATCGGACTTTTTAAATTAGATCATTGGGCATATGTTGGATTTAATATCATATATGGCATTATATCATGCTTCATATCTATTTTGCTTGCTCACCTTTTGATTCCAGTAATAGAAAAACATTTTACGTTTTTTAGTAAACAAACCTTGTTAGAACTGCTCGATTTTGACCAACCACTATTAAAAAAGTTAGCCAAAGAAGCCCCTGGAACATATTATCATTCTCTTACTGTTGGCAGCCTTGCTGAGGCAGCAGCTGAAGCAATAAATGCAAACCCATTAATTGCCCGTGTTGGGAGTTATTATCATGATATCGGAAAATTATATAGCCCAGAGATATTTATTGAAAATAACCCAAATTCGACTGAGCTACACGATAAAATGTTAGCAAAAGAGAGTGCTCAAAAAATTAAAAATCATGTTAGTAGTGGTATTAAGCTGGTAAAACAGCATAAATTGCCAAGTTTTATCACTGATATAATAGAGCAACATCATGGGAATAACAAAATTAAATATTTTTTTCATAAAGCACAGACAAACGCCGAGCCAATCAGCGAAGAAGACTTTTTTTATTTAGGACCCACACCGCATAGTAGAGAAGCAGCAATTGTCATGATTGCAGATATAATTGAATCCACAGCAAAATCCTTGAAAGAGTATACCCCTGATACTTTAAAAAAAGTTATAGATGATACCGTTATGAATTTAATACAGGAAAAACAGTTAGAACAAGCTCCATTGACTTTGGCAGAATTACATACAATCAAAAACACAATGCTCCCCATCTTAGAAAGTATATATAGGAAAAGGATTGAATACCCAGAAGAAACAAATAAAGAGTAGATTGTTGTGAGTAATCTTGATCTTGTTAATGATTCTTTTCTAAGCATGCAAGCATGTCAAATATTTCACAAAATATATGAAATATTTATTGATAGTGAATTTATTGACAAAGACTCATATTTGTGTCTTAAGCTCGTGAATAGTGGCAAAATTGAAGAATATAATAAAAGATATCGTGGAAATGATATGCTAACTGACGTTTTAAGTTTTCCTTCAGAATTCAAACAAACTGGATTTTTGGGAGATATGATCATTGACGTGACCGTTGCTGAAAAACAAAGAGGAAATAAAAACTTGCAAGAAGAATTAGCAGAGCTTTTTATCCATGGGTTCTTACATTTGCTTGGTTATGATCACTTAAAAAAGGACGATAAAAAAATAATGAACAAACAAGAAGAATATTTAAAAAAGCATATATTTGAAAAAGGATTAATACCGTGGACGGATTAAAATACTATGGAATAGTTATCCTTCTACTACTATCAGCATTCTTTTCAGGAAGTGAAACTGCTCTTTTTTCACTATCAAAGCTTCATATCAAAAAGCTCGAAAAAGCTAATAGTAATTCAGCAAAAAGAATATTTAAACTCTTATCAAAAACAAGACAGTTGTTAATAACTGTCCTTGTAGGTAACACATTAGTAAATATATTATCTACAACTATTGCAACATTAATTGCAATTGACTTGGCAGATAATATTAACCCAGCTTACAAGAGTTATTTTATTTCTATAGAAATTATCGTTATGACGATACTCTTGTTAGCATTGGGCGAGATAACACCAAAAATTATTGCTTTTTCAATGCCAATAAAGTTTGCAAGTTTCAGTAGCTTACCTATCACAATCTTCAAATACACTATATATCCAATTGTCTTTCTATTAGAGAAATTGTTAGGTCTTTTTACAAAAAAGATTGATACAACTGACAATATAAATACAGCAATAACAAGTCAAGATTTCCATAACTTCATAAAATCTAAATCTTTAAATCACCCACTTGAGGATAACGAGAAAAAAATATTAGAAAGCATATTTAGATTTTCAACAACACAAGTGCGCGAGATCATTGTACCACGAGTTGATGTTGTCGGTGTTGAAATTTCAAGCAATCTCGATGAAGCTAAAAGTATAATAAATGAATCTGGATATTCAAGAATACCTGTATATCATAAAAGTATTGATGAAATAGTTGGTATGCTCTATGCAAAAGACTTATTATTGAAACCCGACAAATTGTTTATTAGTTCAATTATGCGTAAACCATTCTACGTTACAGAAAATATGAAAATTCAAAACTTATTAAACCAATTCAAAAAGAAAAAAGTACAAATAGCAGTTGTTGTAGATGAATATGGTGGGACCTCTGGACTTATAAGCCTTGAAGATGTTATAGAGCAATTAGTTGGCGAAATAATGGATGAATATGATGATGAAATGCCCCTTATTACAAAAGTCAACAATAATAACTATCTGATTAGCGGTATGGTAAATATCTCAGAAATTAACAAAAGATTTGCACTTGATATAAATGAGGAATATGAAAATTTAGCAGCCTTTATCTTTGATTCTTTAAATCATGTACCTCAAAAAAATGAAAAATTCATCATTGAAGGATTAGCAGAGTTTACTATTACTCAAATAAAAAGACAACGTATTCATTACGTAAAATTACGGTTATTTAAAGAGATTTGTTTTGAAGAATAAAGACTTTATTCTTATTTTCTTATTCAATTTGCTAATTCTTGCTTTATCATCAGAGGAAATGATTTTTAACATAAACTATATTGGTATACCTGTTAGCAAGCTTGAAATTCATGATAAAAACAATGTTTTAAAAATAAACGCAAAATCAACCACAATAACTAATTTTTTGAGTGAAGAAATTAACAATACCTATGAGATTAATTACTCAGAAGACTATTTGCCTTTGATCTATAAAAAGCAAATCAATCAAGTTAAATTTCGAGAAAACTCAATTACAACATACAAACAAAACTCCGCAACTTATTACGATAGCATATCTAAGATAGAAGATTTTTATCAAACTGAGCAAGATTCAAGAGAAATCTTTACAGCATTGTTTTATATTAGATATCTTAATCTTAAAGAAAAACAAACAATAAATATTGATGTCAATAGGAACCTATGGAAAGTTGAGACAAAATTCGTCAATTATAGCACATTGAATTCACCTATTGGAAAAAAACAATGCTTTTTGATAAAACTCAGCTTCAAAAAAGTGCTTTATAGAAATGATTATAAAAGTGACATATTAAGCAATAATTTGGTAAGCGATATCAATAATCTTTATTTTTGGATCACTAACGATGCACAAAGATTGCCTTTAAAGGCAAAATATGACATGTCTCCATTTTCAGTAATTTGGCTATTGACAAATTATCATAATTAATAAAATTGATTTAGAATAACAATAAAAGGAACATTATGAAAAGATTTAGACTGTATTTTTGGATTTGGGCTATTTTGATATTTGCAGTTTCCTCATACCCAAACCTCAAAAGCCCAGTTAAACTATCAGAGAAAATCTCATGGGACAAAATTGCCCATTTTACTGAATATCTTATATTGGCTTTTCTATATTACAAGTATAGATTTTTATCAGGATTACAAATAAACAAAATACAAAAACAACTTTTTTATATGCTTTTAATTATCCCTGTGTTTGACGAACTACACCAGCTACTAATACCTGGCAGATCCTTTTCTTTCTTAGATATCTTAGCTGATATGATGGGATTTGCAACAATTATTCTTTACCTAAATTATAGAAAAAAGAGAATACTATTATGGGAAAATTAAATAAAGAAGTAAATAATAACGATATATTACCTAATGATGTTTGGAAGTGGAATTATATAGAAGAGGTAATTCGGAAAACAATGGATTTATATAACTTTAAAGAGATTAGAACTTCAATTATTCAAACACAAGAACTGTTCAAAACATATCAAAATTATTTTACAGAAGAAGAAAGTACCTCAAATCAATTAATATACAATCTAAACGGAGTTTCAAATTTGAGCTTAAGACCTGAAGGAACAATCACGGTACTTCATAGCATCTTAAATAACAACCAAAAAGAACAACTATCTAAACTCTATTATATCGGACCAATGTTTAGAAAAAGCAAGGAAAATCAATTACTTCAATTCCACCAATTTGGTGCAGAAATTATTGGTATAAACGATTTATTAACAGATAACGAAATAATATTGCTTGCTATTAGTATATTTAAAAACCTGGAAATCTATAATTATACATTAGAATTAGGTAGTTTTGGTTGCAAAAAATGTCGAAATACTTATCTAAATAAATTGAATAAATTTATTAAAGAACATAAAGACGAATATTGCCCAGAATGCTCTTATACTATCAAGCAAAACCCTTTGCAAATCTATCAATGTAAACAGGATCAGTGCACGAATATTAGCATGTCCTCACCCTCAATAATTGATTATTTGTGTGATGACTGTGCTAATCATTTTAAACAACTACAAAAAATGCTATCAAATTTAGGAGTTCGATTTTCGATAAATTCACATTTACAATCTGCATTTAACTATTATAATAGGACTATATTTTCCTTTAGTATTGAAGATAAGGGAGAAACATTAATATTGGCAAATGGTGGGAGATATGATTTTCTTGCATCCTCAGTATTAAAAAAAGAATCGCCAGCAATTGGTTTTTCAGCAAATATCGAAAACATCGTAAGGGTAATGGAACACAAAAATATCTTTTTGGAACCTAAAAATAATTTCAGAGTGTTGATATCACCTATGGCGAGTAATTTAGAGATATTTGTTTTGCAAATAGTACAAGAATTGCACGAAAATAATGTTCATACTCATATTTTAAACTTTACAGAAAACCACGATAATATGGTAAAGTTAACAATTCAGCACCAAGCAGATATTGTAATCTATATTACAGAAGAACTGATAAGAGAAGGTAAGCTTTTGGTAAATAATAACTTAAAAAACCATCAAGAACCTATTCAAATAGCAGAAATAAGTAATTATGTTTTAACATTAAAGAAATCAACGACAATCTAACTTTGTAAACTATTATTTGGCAATGCTAAACGCTATCATTTTTTAAATAAACATTTTGAAAATAAATATTAGATAAAGGAGTTAAAATGAAACCAGTAAACACAACAAAAGCACCAGCAGCTGTAGGACCTTATTCTCAGGCAGCAATGAAAAATGGCATCTTATTTGTATCAGGACAATTAGGTATTGATCCAAATACTGGATACCTTGCAGGCACATTCCAGGAGCAAGCTTTACTTGTATTTCAAAACATCCAAAGTATTTTAGAAGCAGCTGATATGTCTTTTAAAAACATAGTAAAAACAAGTGTTTTTTTAACAGATATGTCAAAGTTTACAGAAATGAACAACATTTATAAAAACTATTTTGAAGAACCTTTCCCAGCGAGAGAAGCTATTCAAGTTGCAGCTTTGCCTAAAGGCGGAGACATAGAAATTTCTGTTATTGCAATGCAATAGATTATCTAAAATATGAATCTTATAAGATTTGCTCTGCCAATTATTTTTTCAATAGTATTTTTTGCATGTGGAATAAATGAAAAACTTTCAAACGCCAATATAATACACGATTCTGGACTTATTTCTCAAGTTATGGTAGAGAATAACCAATTATTTGTCAAAGCAACAGAAGATATTCATTTGCGATTTGAATACTACTGTAGAATTGACAATAAAGATAAACATCTTGGCTGGTCTGTTAAAGGTCTTGACGATGTTTTCAACATAAGCATACCATGTAAATATGAGGATTCCCAATACTATATTAAAGTAAGAGCAGAAAACAGTAATGCATTTCAAGATACTGTATTTTATTTCTATGCATCTCCTTCCAATTTCAGTTTTCTTGAAATGCATTTTATCGATGTAGAGCAAGGTGACGCAACATATATAAAAACTCCAGAAAACTATAGTATTATTATTGATGGTGGATATGGAACAAGAGGAAGTAGCAAATTGGATTGGCAAGGTTTCGGACAACCATTAGCCTTAAATTACATAAACAGTCTTGGTATTGATCACTTTAACTACATCATTGAAACACATCATCATGCTGATCATTACGGTGGTTTATCTGACATAAAAAACTCAAATACTTATACTTGGGACTATGAACTATCAAACAATAATACATATAATTATGTAGTTGGGCAGAATCTCGAATTGGATAGTGATGTGCAGTTCAAGATATTAAATATAGGATATCCGCCAGGTCAATCTAACTCAGGTATAAATAATACCAGCATTGTCTTGAAAGTAAACTATGGATATGCAGACTTTTTATTAACTGGTGATGCAGAAGGCGTAGTCCAAAACTATATGATGCAAAATTCAATGGAGCTTAAAGCAGATCTTTTTAAAATATCTCATCACGGAAGCTCATCAAATGGTACTTGCAACACAGAATTTTTAAATACTGTTTTTAATAAAGATACAAAAATTGGCATAATAAGCTTTGGTACCAACAACCCATATGGGCATCCAAAAGCATTGTATAGATTCTCAGATTACTATGTTTTTGGAACTGGAACACCCCCTGATCAATCACCATATCAAAATCATTATTTTAACTGTGGCAATATTATAACTTATTGTGATGGACAAGCCATTATCATAAGCATCGATAATAACTAAGAAAATTAAATTCAACTTTACCAAAATTATATGATAGCATAGTATGAAATCGACAAAAATTAAATTGCTTTACTTGATTTTTATAGCTCTTTTCTCTTCTTTCTTATATGCAGAACAAGAAAAAGAAAGAAAGCCAATTTTGCAAAAAACTATTTTAAAACCAATAACAAAAAAGATTCTATACTCTGAAAAAGGAAAAGTTGACTCGTTGAGTTTATCCCAAAAAAAATCTAAATATCTCTATTTTACTGAGTTTGAAGAACTGTATATTAATAAAATAAGTATACACGTTTTTAGTCCATTTGGTGTAACTGACACATTATCAAAATCATATGTAACTGAAAAAGGAAAATCAATCGTCAATCAATTACATATTAATACAAAAGAAAACATTGTAAGAAACATTATCCTTTTTAAAGAAGGTGATGAAGTAAATCCTATTGTTTTTGCCGAATCAGAACGTTATTTAAGACAAAACTCTTATATTTATGATGCAGCAATTTTTTTGGAAAAAATAAGTGGTGATAGTGTCAATGTTAAAGTATTTGTACAAGATGTATGGAGTTTGCAAATAAACTCAGACATTGGTTTTTTTAATGATAAGGGTAATTTAAGAATTAAAGATGTTAATTTTGGTGGTTATGGTGGAACACTGACGTGGCATATCAAGAAAAACCCTGAATGGAGTAGTAACTATAAACATGACTTTGAGTACAAATATTCAAAGCTTTTTAACAAACAAGGAGTAGGTAGGGTATATCTCCAGTCAGGCACTAATCACGTCCAATATGGTCTTGGTCTTAACAATACATCTGTTCAAGAAAATATTAAATTTCTCGGTGGATTTAATATAGATGTTTATCGCACTAACGATTTGTTGATAGAACCTGACTCTATAAAACTATCCTTAGATTACCATGAAAAAGATTTATGGGCTGCTTTTAACTATAGCATTGACTCAAAGAAACATGACTATAACAGATACAAACACTTTATATTTGGCTCACGCATAATACAAAAAATCAATCATAAAGATCCAAATATTGACAATCATTATTATCAAGACAATGTATTTGTATTAGTTGGTATGAGCTTTTTAAACAGATCTTTTTATCAAGAGTCTTATTTATTTTCTATAGGGCAGACCGAAGATATTCCTGTAGGTAACAAGTTTGAAATGGTTTTTGGTAAAGAATTTCAAACAAATTCTTCAAGAAACTATATTGGGCTATCATCAACTGTTGCAAATTACCTAAATCATTATAGCTATCTATTAACAAGTACTAAATTTGGCTTTTATCTAAATGATAATAAATTCGACAATGGGATATTAGACTTTGATAATTTTTATTTTTCTCCTTTGCACACATTAAAAGCATTAAAATATAGAAACTATGCTTCGGTAAGGTATTCAAAAGCTATAAAACCCTATAATATCGATCAATTATTAGATTTAAAAAATCAAGTGAGAGGTTTAAAAAGTGATCTATTAAAAGGTGATAAGCGAATTTTATTGAGCTTTGAAAATAACTTATTCATGCCTATTTCTCTTTTAGGGTTCCACTCTGCATTAGTAACTTTTGCTGATTTAGCATTAATATCTGGCGTAGGTGAATCTATTATTGAAAATAGCTTAAAGTCATCTTTAGGTTTCGGAATTAGAATTAATAACGAAAAATTGATATTCCCTACAATTCAATTCTCCTTTGTATATTTCCCAAATAGCGAATATATGGGATCTGATCCCTATCACTTTATTACAGGAAATACAAACTTTTACCAAATAGAAAACATGTCTTATCAAAAGCCTCACATCTACACATGGTAATTAAATAATATGACAAAATTAGAAGATCGCATAAACTCGTTTTCTGAGTATTATAAAAAAAAATACAAGAATAAAACTTACAAAATTGGTTTATCTATTGGCCAAGAATGCCCTCAGAGAATCATACACAGTCCGTGTATTTTTTGCTTACCACAAAGCTTTATAGACCAAAAATCAAAGCATCTACCTACCATAACAAACCAAATTGATTTTCTCACAAGTAAACTTAAGAAGCAATATGGAGATATAAGTTTTATTGCATACTTTCAAGACAACACAAGTACTTTTGGTGATATTGACTATTTAAAGAATGTATTTGACCAAGCCTTTTACCACCCTCTGATTAAAGAAGTAATAATATCAACAAGACCAGATTATATTAATAGAGATGTATTGAATCTTTTTAAAAGCTATGAAAAAGATTTAAAGTTTGAGATTGGAATGCAAACCATACATGACAAAAGTCTTCTTTTTCTAAATAGAAACCATACGCAAAAAGACACTGATGCTGCAATAAAACTTATAAAACAATACAAATACATGATAGGAGTACATTTATTATTGGGAATTCCTCACGAGTCAATTGGTGATATATTGCAAACCATAGAATATGTAAACGCACACAATATTAATGAGGTAAAAATACACAACTTAATTGCTTATAAAAACACACGTTATGGAGAGCTGTATAAGTCCAAAAATCTACCTTTTGCATACAGTAATTTATCTGAATACTGTGAGTTGCTTATAAGGATAATTGGGCATTTGAATCCTTCAATAGTCATTTCAAGGCTTTTTACATCAAACTTGAATAGACAAGGAAATGCACTTAATCAATTCCCAGGTGTCAAAACAGAATGGATTAATCATTTGACAAAAATGTTAAATAATAATAATGTATTTCAGGGTTGTTTAATCAACAATTAGAAGGTAAAAGGTAAAAAAAGTGAATAAGTTAGATAAAAACAATAGCAAGAATAAAGAGTTATTAAAGCAAATTAAAGCTATTTGCATAAAGCAAAATATTATTATCTGGTCTTTGGCTTTTATTAATTCAATTATTTTATTTTTAATCTCCCTGCAACTCATTTTCAGTATAACTCTTTTTGACGATCTTTCGCCGTTTCAAGAGTTTTTTATTGCTCTTGGTGTAAGAATTCTTTTAATACTGCTAATTGTGTATCTTTTGCTCAAGTCTCAAAAGGATGAAGTGTCGATTAACCATATTGCATATAAATATGACCAATTAGTAAACGATAAATCAGATACAATTTCAAATGCTTTGGACTTTTGTTCTACGAAGACATATGGCGATATTAATATAAAAAAAAGATATATTAATAACGCAATTATGCGTATGAAGGAACATAAATTTAAATACAACTTTTATAACTATAAATCGCTTATCTTGATGATACTCGTACTTTTAACAGGATCGTGCATAACGCTTTTTTGTTTTAAAGATAACTATAAGAAAGCATGGTACCTATTTAGAGCTCGGCGCCCTGAAATCACCATTCACGATAAAACTATTAAAGTGCAGCCTGAAAATACCACAATAAGCCGTAATTCAAATCTAAAAATTAAAATCATAAATTATGAAAAAGGACTTGAATACAACTTATGGACAACACAAGATAAGCAATGGAGAAAAGAACTCTTAAACGATTATTATAAAGATTTTTATAATGTTGAAAACTCATTCTATTATTCTATTAAGTCAGAATACGGAAGCTCTGATACATTTTATGTTGAAGTTTTAGATAAACCCTTTGTTAAAAGCCTTAATATCAAAATAAATTATCCAAGCTATACTAAGTTAAAACCTGCCTATCTTGAAAATTCAGATGGAAATATTACAGTTTTAAATGGCTCACAACTTAACTTTGAAACAGAAGTTGACAACATTGTTAACAGTGCCAAAATTGTTTTTCAAGATAACACATTTATGTCTTTAAAACGCACAGGAAAGACAACTTGGGATGTTGACTTTAAAGCCAACAAAACTCAAAATTATCACTTTATATTGACTAACAAGCTTGAAAATGAATCACAACCTATTCCCAAAACTTTAAATGTTGTTGTTGACGCTGAGCCACAAATTGACGTTGTTTTTCCCCAATCAGATACAACACTCACGCAAAACATGATATTTCCGATTTCATTTCAAGCATCAGATGATTATGGACTTCAAAACCTTGTTATCCATTATTTAATCAATGATAATTTATCACACAGTAAATTAATACAAAAACAATTTACAAGCACATTTTTTGAATCAGACTATTATCTTGATTTAGATGAATTTATGCTTATACCTGGTGATGAAATAACTTATTGGTTAGAAGTTGAAGATAATTCTCCTCAAGTACAAAAAGGCGTATCAAAAAGACAAAAATTAAAGTTTCCATCTATAGAAGAAATATACCAACAAATGGAGCAACAAGAAACAATAAGTAAAGACAATCTTGAAATGGCACTCAAAGAATCAAAATTAATACAAGAAGATTTTGAGAGAAAAAGAAGGGAGCTGCTACGAAAAAACATACCAGATGCTGATGATAAAAGTGATATACTGGAAATGCTAAAAAAGCATGATGAACTAAATAAAATGGTCGATAATGTTGCAAAAGAATATCAACAAATGATTGAAAACTTAGAAAAGAATAATGCAGCAAATGAACAAATTCTCGACAAAATGCAAAAAATTCAAGAAATTATGGAAGAAATCAATACTCCAGAGTTACAAAGTTTATTACATGATATGCAAAAAAATATCAATCAAATGAGCCCTGATTTTTTAAAAAAAACAATGGAAGATTTAAAGTTTTCATTAGAAGACTTTACTCAAAGTTTACAACAGACACTTGATTTACTTGAGTCTATCAAAAAAGAAATGAACTTACAAAAACTCAGCGAATTAGCAAAAGAAATGGAGAAAATGCAATCAGCTTTAAATGACAAAACAAGTGATGCTAAGAATCCATCAGATCTAACAGATCAACAAAAACAGATTAAAGATATGCTAAAACAATTACAGGATGAAATTAGTAAAAGCTTGGATTTATTTGACAAAGAAAAAGATAAAGAGTATTTACAAGAATTACAGCAACTGAGCAATGATATCGATGAGAGTGGGCTTCAACAAGACTTAGATGAATCAATAAGTAGCTTAGAAAAGAACATGAAACAGAAAGCACAAAATAGCCAGAAACTTTCTCTTCAAAAAATGTCACAATTAAGCAAAAAGCTTGAGAAAATGCAATCAGCAATTAGTGGTGGTGACATGCAAGAAATTATGGAGACTTTGCAAAAAACAATAAAAAGATTAATCTTATTTTCAAAATTACACGAAGATTTAAGCAGTAACTTTGCCCACGACCCAATACCCATATTACCAGAAATGATAGCAAACTATGATGGTATCCAAATGACTCTTCAATATTTATACACTGCCCCCCAAATTCTAATGTTTCTTGGACAAAAATACTTCTATGATGTTAGTCAAACACAAAACGCATATAGAAGTTTTTTCTCAGATATGCAAGACAACAAACTGCACACGGCAAAAAACCATATGACCAATATTCAAAAAGGTATCAATCTTATAATTCTTGACCTACTTAATACTGCGGACAATATGGAAGGTGGTGGTGGTAGCGGAAGTATGCAAAGCTTTATGCAACAACTTCAACAAATGGGTCAAGAACAGCTTGCTATGAACATGATGACACAATCAATCATGAATCAAATGATGCAAAATGGTAATCAAACATCACAACAAATGAGACAACAGATGCAAAGACTTGCTGCAGAGGAGCAAAGACTTGCTGATAATTTAAATAGAGCATTGCAAACAAACCCAGATGCTCAGAAGCATACTCAACAGATCAAACATTTAACTGAAGAGCTTGAATCAATCGCAAAACAGTTAAAACAAGGTAAACTTGACAAAACATTGCTTGACAGACAAAACAATATTATGTCTAAACTTTTAGACATTGAGAAATCAATTCAAAAAAGGGAGTTTTCACAAAAAAGAAAAGGAGAGACAGCTAATCATGAAGACTGGGAAGTACCTGACAATGTTAAATCAAGGTATAAAGATCAGCAAAGAAGAAATGAATTGTTAGAGAACCTAAAAACATATCCTAAAGAGTATCAAGAACTAATTAAGGAGTATTTAAAAGTAATATATGAATAGATATTAAAATATAAAAAAAAAGATTGACTTTTTATCCTATTTTTTATACTTAGATATTGAATGGAGGATATGATGAGACGTTATTTAGTAATAATAGCATTGATACTATTAATAAGTAGTTTATTTGCTCAAAAAATGCCCTATGAGTTAAATGTTTTTGGAAACTCTTTCTACAACTCTATTAGAGCTGCAGCAATAGATGTTGACAATCCTAACAATCAACCAATAATTTTTACTGCAAGAATTAAAAATGATTCAAACAACGATGTCAACTCTGCATACATGTCTTTCACTTTAAAGTGGAATGGTAATTTAATAATCAATAATTCAATGTCCGCGTTTAAAGAGTATGGGTTAAACATGTTAAACAATTCAAAGTTTTTAATGTTTACCAATCGTGATATAATTTCTGAAGCTGGGAGTATTTACTTAACGTCCGCTAACCCATCAATATCATTAAGTGATTTTTTGAACAATAGACACTTCAAATCTGCAATTATGAACACTGGCTTATTTCCTGATGGTACATATGAGTTTATCATGCAGGTCAAGTCTGGAGAAAGCCCAAGCTCACCACCTTTAAGTAATCAAGCAAGCTTTACAATGCTAATTAATAATGTTAGCAATATTGTGCTTCTTTCACCTGGTGCTAAAGCAGGGCAGCAAATACCTTCTATTTCTCAAAAACCAATTATCTATTCATGGTCAGCAAATATCAGCAACCCAGCTAACCCATACATGTTTGAAATAAGAGAGTATGCACAAGAGTCTTCAATGAACTTAGATAACTTAGGGCATTCTGGACGAAGATTTCATTTTGAAGATAACTTAAATTCACCGCTCTTTAACGAAAACCTTGATTATGTTGAGAATAATTATTATGCATGGCGAATTTCGGTTCCGCTAATTACTGATCAAACAGAATTTGGTGCTAATCCACAAAGATCAAGCCAATGGAACATATTTAAATATGTTAGCTCATCTGTAAGTATACCAAACCCCTATGAAAGCGTAGCTAACACGCTGGAAACATTACAAAACCCACAAATTACCCAACTTCTCAACCAACACTACTTACCAAACGGTGTGTTTAAGCTGGACAATGTTAATATCTCTGCTTCTCAAGCACAGAATTTGATTTCTGAAATATTAAATGCCCAAAATGTTTTAATTGAAATTATTGATTGAGGTTATTATGAAAAGAATATTACTATCTTTATTGTTGCTCACTTTCTTTTCTATTGTATATGCTCAAAATGTTGCTGCTATAGCAGGTATGAAAGGAAATATAAAAATATTAAGAGACAAAAAAACTATAATTGCAAAGACTGGCGATATAATTAAAAATGCAGATGAAATTTCATCTGGAGAAGAATCATTTGCCGCTATCAGATTTATTGATAATGGTGCTACAACAAAACTGTTCCCTAACTCAATAATTATTATAAGTGCTTCTGTAGAAGGGAACACTTTAAACAAAAGAAATTCCATCTCTAAGGGTACAGCAAGGTCACAAGTATCACCTCGCTCAGGGAATTATATTGTAGAAACACCAAATACTGTGGCGTCAGTAAAGGGTACTGACTTCTTAGCAACGTACGAAGACTTTTTAACTACAATTGGTGTAATCGATGGCGAAGTTGAAGTGCGAAATAAAACAAGCGATAGGTCAATTGATGCAAATGCAAATGACGTAATTCAAGGAGACGACGAAGGTAACTTGGACAGCATTGATGATAGTTCTTATATAAAAAACAACCTTGATGAAGAAGCTGCAGAGGGTCAAGTGTATGGCGGCAGTGATGACAATAATTCTACTGACACTGCTGATAGACACTCTTTAGAGATTGAATTAGTAGACCCTGATGGGACTATCAAGAAAGTGAGAATATCTTATGAATAAGGCAACAACAAGATTAATATTTATATTTGTCTTGCTTAGCTTTACATCCTTATTTGGAATAAGAGCTTCTCATAATCAGATTACAATTTCAGATAAAACCGACAATCAACTGTCAATCACCATTGACGATTCAAATTCTGATATAAATCGAATATCACTTTACTATAAATCGGAATCTGAAATGATATATCGATCATCTGATTTACTGATAGAATCCTCACCAATTACATCTTTTACCTTCTTAATTCAATCGGAAATTAATGAAATAAAGCGAGTAAAAGGCAATCTTTTTGAATATTATATTTTGATTCAAAATAATGATGGAGAAATTACCTATTTGCCTAACATCAATCCTGAACTTAACCCTTACAAATCACCATTGCAACAAACTGTCGCAGAAGATGCTTTTGTTTTGATTTCGCCTGAAGATTTGAGCGATCTTGTAGAAGGACAGTATATCATTATTTCTATGTTTAGTATAAAAGATCAAGTAAATACCGACAAAATAAAGATTAAGCTTAACGGTAAAACTATTAAATCTGGATACAAAATTGACGATGCACTATTAATTATTCAGGCACCAAAGTCATCAACTGATAATAAACTTTCTATAACTGCTCCTTTAAAAAATGGACAACTTATGGAATCTCCTACTTGGGATTTTAGAAAAGTAAAAAAACGCTCTAACTTTGAATACTATGGAAATCTTACCCTTACAGCAAATAATAATAGCTATTTAGACAGACCTGACTCTCTTGGCTTAAAGTCTAATGATGAGCAAGCTGCAATATTTCAATTTTCAGGTATATACAAATCATATGTGATTAAAAACTATTTAATGATCACATCACTTGAAAATAAACAAAATCAAAAGATCAATAAATACTATTTAGGTTTCCTATCACCAAATTTCGACCTACACTTAGGTGATTATTCCCCTAATTATTCTGAATTTTCAGTCTATAATAGCTCTGTGGAGGGAGTTACTACATCATATAAAGCAGAACAATTTAAAATTTCTCTTACAGCAGGAAGATTAGAAAGAGCAGTTAAACCTGGAAATAGAGAAAATAATTATGCATATAGAGCATTCAATAGAGAGCATTTGTCAACAAAAATAACTTTTGGAAACCCAAACAACTACGCTTTGTCTATAAATATGTCAAAATCAAAAGATAATATAAACAGCCTTGATAATCATTTTTATGAAACAGTACAAGACAGCACCACACATTACCTCATAGATGCAAAAGATAACTTGGTCATAGGCACTGATTTTGTATGGAATCTTTTTTCAAAAAAGCTTACTATATTTGGAGAGGTCGCAGTAAGTGTTTACAACAGCAACACAATACCTGGAGTAATGACTCAAGAAGAATTAGAAGATTATATTGATAGCACATTGCCGTTTGACCCAGAATCACTTGAAGCCTTAATTATTGTAAATAAAAATATGGAACCCTTCGACTTTGGACTGAATAATATGGCTATCAAAACAGGTTTTAATTTGAATGCCTTCTATAATAACATTACAGCAAGCTTCATTCACACTGGTCCATCTTTTTATTCGCTCAGTTCAGCAAACATTATCCAAGATAAAAGAATACTCAGAATTATTGACAATGTTATTATCTCGAACAAGTTCTTTATTTCTGGAGGTGCTGAATTGTCTTTTGATAATACTGTTAACCACAAAGACCATACTTTATCAACACAGAGCATTTTTCTCAACATGAACTACTCACCCAATAATTTACCATTCTTTTCCTTTAATATAATTGATAACACAAATCATGATGATCGTAACAGCTCAGACCAACTAAAAATCGATATCAACAATAGATACATGCAATTTGTTACTGGATATTCTTACAAATTTATACCATTTGTTTACACAACAAGCACTATTAGTTATGGAATGGGATTTGATCAAGATAAATCAAAAAATAAAATCTTTGACAATGACAAATATGACATTAGCTTCAATAATACTTTTAGATTCAACGAATTTCCGTTAGTATCAAAGTTTGGATTATCTACTAATGTAACCAAAGATAACCTGAACAATAAACCAGAATATGACTTTTATTCTTTATTCTTAAATAATGAATATAGTTTTTTTAGCAATAAAGTAATCCCTTTCTTAAACCTTAAAACAAACATAAATAGAGGGGATCAAAATGATGCTCAAAACTACATTCTCAGCACTGGAACAAAGTATTACCCAATCAAAAATACTTGGCTTAGTGCTGATATTACATATAAGACTTACTCAGAAAAAAATGCTAACAAAGACTATAATTTAATAATTGGCAGACTACTTTTATCAGTTTCATTTTAGATAAATGACAAAGAAAATAATTACCGTCATAATCTTTGCGATTGCTGCTTTTAGTATAAGCACCATTTTCTTTTTAACAAGTTTTGGCGAACATCTTGAGCATAAAGCCTATGATTTAATGCTAAGTAATAAAAGCAAATATTCGTCATTGTCTGATGATATTGTCATAATAGCTATAGATGATGATTCTTTCGGATCGTTTATGATACAATGGCCATTCCCAAGAGAATATCATGCACACTTAGTTAGAAATCTTAAAAGGCTTGGTGCAAAGCAAATTATTTTTGATATTGAATTCTCTGAATCTTATAAAGAAAGTGCTGACATCGATTTAGGCTTAGCTGCAGCTGAACACGGAAATGTAATCTTTGCAGGCAAAATATATCAAAACTTTGACAATAACTACCTAACTACAACAACACTGCCTCCAATTTATGCAATAAGACGCCAAAGCCCTGATTGGGGTTTAGTAAATATGCCAAGCGACAAAGATGGGTTTGTCAGACAATATGGCCTATTTCAAAGAATAAAAGAAGACACATACTATTCTCTTGCTCTAAAAAGCTATTTAAAACTGTTTAATGATCCTATTGTGATTACAGAGTCACATGTAAGTGTTGGACAAATGAATGTGCCGTATTTTGCAAACAACGAAGTATTGATAAATTATTACGGTCAGCCTAAGTTTTTTAAGCATTACTCGTATTCGAGTGTTGTCGATGATAGCTCTTTTGTTTTACCAATGGAAGAGTTTTTTGAGATTAATGACTTTTACCATCTTTTAGATTCTGAAGCTTTCAAAGATAAAATTGTTTTTATCGGTGCAACAGCTGATGAGTTAAAAGACAATTTTCACACCCCAGTAAATGATAAAAACCAACTTATGGCTGGTGTTGAAATCCATGCAAACATGCTACAAATGCTTTTAGATAATAATTTTATAAAACGTATTCCTTTTACAATATTCTACCCAATAAGCTTAATAATCATTCTTCTGATTTCAGTATTTTACTATTGGCTAAAACCCCTCTCAAGTTTAATTTATAGCCTAATATTTATCTTATTTTATCTATTTTTGACTTATTATTTATTTTTAAAACACAACATTCTTTTACCAATTTTAGTATTACCTGCCATGATTCTGTTTATCTATTTAGGATATCTTGTATATCATTATATACTTGAAAGCAAAGAAAAATTAGCTATTAAAAAAACATTTCAACATTATATGGCACCTGCTCTTGTAAAAGAATTATTAAAATCACCAGAAAAACTTAAATATGGAGGCTCTCAACAAGAGGTTAGTGTTTTATTCTCTGATATAAGAGGTTTTACCACTTTCTCTGAGACACACGGAGTTGAAGAAACCGTATCTATGTTGAGAGAGTATTTGACTGAAATGGTGAATACAATCATGAACAATCAGGGTATCTTAGATAAGTTTATTGGCGATGCTGTGATGGCTTTATTTAATACTCCTATACAAATTGAAAATCACGCTTTTATGGCATGTTGCTGTGCAATGGACATGGTTAACAGTTTACACAAACTACAAGACAAATGGATTAGTGAAGGAAAAGAAGCCATCAGCATAGGCATAGGCATAAACACAGGTAATGCTGTTGTAGGAAATCTTGGCTCTGAACAAATATTTGACTATACAGGTATAGGAGATACAATTAACTTAGGTGCAAGGCTTGAGTCTATAAACAAAGAGTACCAAACGAAAAATGGTATTATAATCAGTGAATTTACATTAGAAAAGGTTAAAGACTTAATCGAGTACGAATACCTCGATGAAGTGACAGTAAAAGGCAAAACAAAGCCTGTAAAAATCTACCAGCTTATAGCAATAAAAAATTCTTAAAAAGGGATAGTATGAACAAAAATATTATAGTATTATGTGGAGGCTTTTCTGATGAGAAAGAAATCTCCATAAAGAGCTCACAAGCAATTTCAGCTGCTTTAACTGAGAATGGATTTATAGTTGAACTTGTAAATCCTGCCGACTTTAATTCTTATGCTCATTTATTAAACTATCTAAATGATCGTAAACCACATCTTGTTTTTAATGGCTTACACGGTGCTGAAGGTGAAGATGGGCGCATACAGTCTATGTTGTCATTAGAACATATTCCTTTTACTGGGTCAGGTCACACAGGAAGTGCAATAGCAATGGATAAGTTTGCATCGACGTTAATTGCTCAATCTTTGCAAATACCATGTCCCAAACAAATCTTGCTTAAAAATAATGAATTGCTATCTAATGATGATATAGATTTCCTGCAAATACCATTCATCGTAAAGCCTAATAGCAATGGTTCTTCTGTTGGGATAACGATAGTAAACGACAAATACCAAATGCCACAAGCGATTAATAATGCTTTTAAATATGATAATAATGTACTATGTCAACAGTTTATTCCTGGACGTGAGCTTACTGTTAGCATTTTAGGTGAGACAATTATGCCTATTGTCGAAATAAAGCCCTTAGAAGGCTTTTATGATTTTAATAATAAATATACTAAAGGGAAAACTAATTATATATGCCCTGCTGAACTCACGGAAGATGAATCTAAAATAGTAAAAGAATATGCAGGTGCCGTTTTTAAAGCCTGTTCATGTTCAATTTATGGCAGAGTAGACTTTCGATATGATGGAAATCGCTTTTATTTTTTAGAAATAAACACATTACCAGGTATGACAGAGCTAAGTCTCACCCCCATGTCTGCAAAAGCGATTAACATTTCATTCAACGAGCTTATAAATCAAATTGTTGAACTATCTTTAGCACAGTTTAAAAGTCAGATAGCACAAAAGTAAACTCTATCTATTGTATAAGTATGAGTATTATTTGCAATGCTGGACAAGTTTCTGTTTTTTTAAAAATGAAGAGATTCACATAAAACTTTTTACAATAGATTTTTATTTATTATCAAACAATTGAAAGGCTATTCAATAAATATATAATTATATTGGAAAGAATCTTAATAATAAAAAAAGAGGTGCTCGAAAGCACCTCTTAATATTTAGTTATACTCAAGAGCTTCTTGAGCTAATTTTTCAAGATGCTTTTTCATATCTGGATGCATTCCAGATTCTTTAGTGATTGCTTTTACAGGGCAAACTTCTAAGCAGTTTCCACATTTAACACAATCAACTTGACCAATAACAAATTTATCTTGTCTGCTGCCAGTAATACAAGAAGTTGGACATCTTCTTGCACATAAAGAACATCCGATACATTTGTTTTTATCGATATTGAAATGCATCAAATCAAGGCATACTTTTGTTGGGCATGCACTATCATTAATATGTGCTTCGTATTCATCTCTAAAGTAATTGATTGTACTTAAAACAGGGTTAGGAGCTGTCTGTCCTAATCCGCAAAGAGATAGTTGTTTAATACTATTACCCAAAGTAACAAGTTCGTCAATATCGCTTGGCTTGCCTCTACCTTTTGTAATTTTATCTAAAATTTCATGCATTTGCTTTAGTCCAATTCGACAAGGTGCACACTTCCCACATGATTCATCAACTGAAAACTCAAGGAAGAACTTTGCAATATTTACCATACAGTTAGAGTCATTCATTACAATTACTCCACCAGATCCCATCATTGCACCTTTTTCTTTAAGTGTTTCATAATCAATTTTCACATCAAGATGCTCAGAAGTCAAACAACCTCCTGATGGTCCACCAAGCTGAACTGCTTTAAACTTACGATCACCTACAATGCCACCGCCGACATCATAAATCAATTCTTCGACAGAAATGCCCATAGGGACTTCGACTAAACCAGTGTTTCTTATATCACCTGTCAATGCAAAAACTTTTGTACCTTTAGATGTTTCAGTACCCATACTTGAGAACCACTCAGGTCCTTTAACAAATATAGGTGCAATATTACCCAATGTCTCAACGTTATTGACAAGGGTTGGTTTTTTCCATAATCCTTCATTTGCAGGATATGGTGGTTTTTGTATAGGTTGGCCACGTTGTCCCATAATCGAGGCAATAAGAGCAGTTTCTTCTCCGCATACAAACGCACCAGCACCTGTTCTGACAAATGCATCAAATGAAAAATTGGTATCTAAAATATTTTCACCCATCAAGCCATATTCTTTTGCTTGTTCAATTGCAAGCTTAATTCTTGTGATAGCCAAAGGATATTCAGCTCTAATATAAAAATAGCCTTCTGACGCACCCACTGCGTATGCTGCTATCATCATACCTTCAAGAATTCTATGTGGATCACCTTCAAGAAGTGAACGATCCATAAAAGCACCTGGGTCTCCTTCATCAGCATTACACACAACATATTTTGGTGAGCCTTGTGCTTTATTTACAAATTCCCATTTCATACCAACTGGAAATCCTGCACCGCCACGCCCTCTTAACCCAGATCGTTTGATAGTTTCAATTGCATCTTCGGGTTTGCCATTTAATACATTTACAAGAGCTTCATAGCCTCCGAGTGCTATATATTCCTCAATCCTTTCGGGATTTAGATATCCACAATTTTCTAAGGCTACTTTAATTTGTTTTTTATAAAATGGTATTTCCTCTTTTGTTGCGAGAGTGCTGTCTTTTTCTTGCTGCATTAAACGTTTAACAGGGCGACCTTTTATAAAGTGCTCATTCACAATTTCTTCCGCATCATCTGGGCTTACTTTTGTATAAAAAATACCTTCAGGGTAAACCATTAGAACAGGACCAAAATCACATGGTCCCATACAGCCTGTTTCGATAATGTTGACTTCATCATAAATATTGTTCTTATTAAGCACTTCAATAAATTTTTCTTTGATACGAAGTGCTCCTGCAGAAACGCATCCTGATCCACAACAGATCAGAAGATCGATTCGCTTTATTGACATTATTAATTCTCCTATTCTTCTGTTGAAATTAAAAATTCTTTTACAGGGTTACCATTTACTAAATGTTCTGCAACCACTCTTTTAGTTTTTTCTACATTCATGCTTCCGTAGCAATAGCGTGGTTTACCTTCTTCTACTACATCAACAACAGGCTCCATTGATGAAAGCCCTTTTTCTCCAGTTTGCGATACAACGACATCTGTTAAAGATCTTGTCGCTATTTCATCGAGAAAAGTTTTCATTACTTCTTTTGCGCCTGCAGCTATGCCAGATGTCCCCATACCAACAATCACCTTGATACGCACGTTAGCATTTCTAAGCTTCATTTCTTTCTGAGCTTTCTCTCTAATTGCTTTAAGGTCTGCTAAAGTTTTCATTAGAATTCCTCCAATTCTATGTTTTTTATACCCTCATTAATTGTGTCTTTTAGATACATAATCACATCCGGCCATGTAATCGGTATATCTCCCAGCTCCGATTTGATTTCTTTTGTATCCAAAGTAAATTCTTTCGTTTGTTTATCTTTAAATATATGAAATACTTTTATAAAAAAATCTAATTCCGAATGACCAATTATTGAGCTCAATAATGTGTCATTAATTGTTCCTAAAGGCATACGGTCGATATGATTATATTCAAACTCTGCATACAGCCTTGTTCCCTTATTTAGGGTTGATTCCATTTTAAATACACCATTGCATCTTTCAGCATTTTCTTTAAACAAAGGTATGCCTAATCCGATTTTCTTCTTTCTTTCGGATTTAGATGTATAAAAAGGATTTTGTGCACTATATAGAGTCTCTTCATCCATACCAACTCCGTCATCAACGACTTCAAAACTCATAATGTTTTTGACCTCATCAATACCTATAGTTATACAAATAAGCCCACATTGAGCTCTTGCAGAATTTTCTATTATATCCATCAAATGTAATGATAAATCCTGCATTGTATTCCTTATTAGTTTCGATATTTATCGATAATTTCTTTTAATTTGTCACGATTGTCTACACGACCATAAGTCTCTTCTCCGATAACAAAGACAGGTGCTAATGAGCAAGCACCAACACAGCGTACAGCTGAGAGCGAAAACTGACGATCCTCTGTGGTATCGCCGATTTGTATTCCAAGCTCATCAGCTAACATTTGTAATATTCTTGGTGCTCCTTTGACAAAGCAAGCTGTTCCTGTACAAACATTAATAATGTGTTTTCCGCGCGGTTTCATTGAGAAGAAGTTATAAAAAGTAACAACACCATACACTTGGCTGACCGGAATACCAAGCTCTGCAGCTATATACTCTTGTACTTCAACGGGCAGATAACCAAAAATATCTTGAGCTAAACGTAATATTTCGATAAGTGGATTGGTTATTTGCTTTTTTTCATCAATGACTTTTTGTAATTCTGCGTAGAGTGCATTGTCATTTTCTTTGCTTTTACACATTTTTCCTCCTGTTATTATTTATAATTATGATATTATCATTCTGCCATCTATACCACTGCAAGCTTTTTTAATTTCATCTACAGTAGGCTCGTTTATAAAGAACTTTGAAAATCCTGATGCTATATCTTGTGGATAGTGTGCATCTGAACTTCGTATTAAGGTATAGTTTTTTAAATTAGGATATTTTGTAAACAATTTTTCTTTATTACATTTTGCACTTATTCCAATTGCTTGAAAATTGGGATGTTGTGGAATAAATCCAAGTTGTGCAATTATACTAAAAGAGCTTGCATCTTCATGTGCTGGATAACAAAATCCATTAAATTCCTCAACTTTTGCATAAGCTTCATCCATTGACCAGATTGATGAATTTATTAAAGCTTTTTCTTCAAAACCTAATATCTCGTCATTTACGCCTATTATTACTTGATCTCCAAAAAACTCTGGATCATTCTGAATAGGCAATAATGAATCATATAGCTCTCTCGAAAATGCATATCCATCTTCATGAGAATCAAAAAATGCTAATAAATGTATCTCTTCTTGGGTTTGAACTTCGATACCCATAATACATATTAAATTATTCTCTACAGCCTTTTCATAATAAGTATCAAAATTCTTCATACTATTATGATCAGTAATAGAAAAAATATCGATTTTATGCTCTATAAGCTTATCAACTATTGTTTGTGGAGACATTCCTAAATCTCCACATGGAGACAAAACCGAGTGAATATGTAAATCTGCATTAAACCATTTCATTGAATCGTTTAGTTACCCTTTGTGAAGTAATTGATACAAGTTACCTGCTATTTCAAACGTTGAAAATGGACTCTTTATTAGACAAATACCTTCTTCATTAGCTTTATCGATAACTGCTTGATCTGGGCTAACATTATTAGCAAAGCATACACATGACATATTTGCTAAAGCTGCAACAGCTATTACGTTCAAATGTTTCATGATTGTAATCCAGACTTGATGCTCTTTAGCATTGCCCATTACATCACTCAACAAATCAGACACATAACCATCGCTAATTTTAATCTGCTCAAGCTGATCAGCTTTAGTCAACACTTCTCCATCAATTCTACGTATTAATTCATTAATATTAACTGACATAATACCTTCTTTATTAATCACTTTTCTTGTTTTTATTCTTTTTAAGCAATATCACACAATCATCTATGCATGCTTTGCCTTGAACTATATCTTCAGCAAGTGCTTGACAATTTGGTGCACCACAAGCTCCACAGTCAATTGAGGGTAATTGTTCCTTTATTTCATTTAGCTTCTTCATTTTTATGATAGCTTGTTTCATATCCGTATCTAATTGCATTATCGATCTTGGTTCCAAAGGCAATACATCAAACTCACCATTTAAATAGCTTGAAAACATAGGATCAAGCTCGTGATCATGATGTTTTGAGGCTCTTATAAGTGTTTGAATTCGGCTTCGTGCAATAAAGGGGTTTTCAACATTTAAAATCCCACCAACACAGCCACTCGTACAACTACGCAGAACTATGTAATCATATTGATCTAAAATGTGATCTTCTACTTTTTGCAGAATATCTATAACGTTTTCAATACCACTTACAGCAATTGTTCTGATTTGATCATTGCCAACCTCATCAGCTTCTTGCCCTGATAATGCCCTGGATAAGCCATTCTCATGCGTAATAAAATCGTAGTCCAAATTACGAATATCTGCCAAATCGTTCCTAACTGCATTATAGACATCTCTTATTGCTATTGCACCGTCCAAGTTTCGTTTATAAGCACCTTGTGGCTGATGAACTGCGGCTACTTGGGCTATACATGGTACTGCAACAAATACACCAATTTCTGAGGGATCTAAACCTTCGATTGCAGAATACTTTTCACGATAATACATTGATAAAACACTCATAGGTGCCTCAACATGAAAAATATTTGGCAATAAAGATGGAAATCTCACTTGTATCAAACGTATTACTGCTGGACAATTGCTTGATAAAATAGGTTTTTTATCTTTATTATTTGCAATATAGTGCCGCTTCATTTTGGTCATTATATTAGTTGCCATAGATTCTTCTATTACTCTATCAAAACCGAGATGATATAATGATTTTATTGTTGTTGAATATTCAATATCTTCGGTAAATTGCCCCGCATATGGAGCAGTAATGATTGCAACTTTAAACTTATAATCATTTCTGATGCTTAGCGGATCTGATGATGCTACAATTGCACCAAATGGACACACAGCAATACATTTTCCACAATCAACACATCTTTTATCATCTAAATGCACTCTGCCATTTCTAATTCTTAAAGCTTCGGTTGGGCATGTTCTTACACAATGCATACAACCTTTGCATTTATCATTTATTAGGTCAATTGCATGAAAATATGTTTGTTCCATAATATTAGCCCTGTCTTAATAAAATACAATTATTTGTAAGATTGTAGATTGATTTTCAGCAGATTCAATATGCATTACATCTGCGTTTTTCTTTATATTTGGAAGACCTAAACCTGCACCAAATCCCATTTCTCGTACTAAGTCATCGGCTGTTGACCAACCAGGTTCCAACGCTTTCTCGAGGTTTTTGATACCTGGACCATTATCTATAAATTTAATGTGAACACAATCCAAATAAATATCACAGATAATATCACCGCCTAAAGAGTGAGCTGTTACATTGATTTCGGCTTCATAAGAAGCAACTGCCACCTTTCTGAGTATTTCTGGATTAACACCTAATCTTTTTAGCATAAGTTTTATCTCAGATGAGGCTTTGCCAGAGTTTACAAAATCTTTATGACCAACTTTATATTCTATAGACATTTCTGGATTGGGTTTTTCTTTTGTAAAGTGCTCGTATTTTTGCTGAGCATCTTCTGAAATATTACAATATACTGCCATACTATATTTTACAACTCCTTAAACCGGAATTGTATAAAATACCCGCCGATTTATAGAGTGTAAACTTTGTTGTGATAAGAGGCAGATCTCGTGCATTTGCCATTTCTATTAGATCATCAGCTGGTTTTTTGCCTCTTACAAAAATTATACCCAGCAAGTCAATCATATCAGATAATCTAATTACTTGAGGATTGGTTAGCCCTGTCAAAAGAAGCGTTGCCTCTTTTGTACACATAAGTATATCGCTTATCAGATCAGAGCCAAAAGCACAAGTAATCTCTCTGTCTAAATGCTCTGCATCTGTCAGCAATACTCCATCTAAAAGTTCTACTATTTCTCTTAATTTCATACAGACTCCAATTTATAATATTATTATTGTAAATTATAATAAATATGCTTCTTAGTCAAGTAAAAAAACACTAATTTTAAAATTTGTTTCTCAAAATTATATCTTACTAATGAAAATGGTTCATTATCTTTGAGTGCCATTGTATTCTATTGAGTTAAAGATACTGAAACATAATACTTTAAGTATATCTTATATTATTAATAATTTAAAGGATTAATAGCTTTTATATAAGGTATAAATATATCTTTTAAAATAATTCTAATAAATAAAAAAAGCACTGAGTTCGGTCAGTGCTTTAAATGGTGCAGAAGACGGGACTTGAACCCGTATACCCGTTGTAGGCACAAGATCCTTAGTCTTGCGTGTCTGCCAATTCCACCACTTCTGCTTTGTTAAAATCTATTATTCTGTTATTGGTTGTTGCTCTAAAGGTGCTATAGGCTGATCGGTAACAGGCTTGCTTGTTTCTGTTGTTGTTTGTGATCTCTTATCCCTTTCGGTTAGAGTTTTTTTCTGTTTGTTTGGATTAACAGTTGCAAGCAAAACACATGAAATAATAAAAACACCAAAAAGTATTTTTGTTGCATTTTTTATTACATCACTGGCACCTTGTGTTCCAAATGTATTTGAAGCAATGCCTGCAAAACTGCTATCAAGGCCGCCCTTTCCTGTTTGCATAAGGACAACAAGAATTAAAGCTAAACAAATTAACACATGTATTATAATCAAGAAAGTCCACATCATTCATCTCCTTATTTTCACTAAAATTCAATTTCTGATACTTTACATATTCTGTCAATACTTTTTTATGCTTTATTTATTATTATATGTGAATGGATAATTAATTCCTATATTATCATATACTTGTGACATTGTCTCTCCTGCAATAATATTGGCTTTTTGATTTCCGTCATTAAGCACATCATATACATAATCAGGCTTTTCTTTAAATTCATTGTATTTTGTTCGAATAGGTTCAAGTTCTTCTGCCATGTTTTTTGCTAATATTTTTTTGCAATCAACACAACCTATACTTGCACTACGGCAGCCTTCTGCAATACTTTTTTGTGTCTCAAGATCTGAAAATAACTGATGAAATGAGTATATATTACATTTATCAGGGTTTCCAGGATCTGTACGCTTTACTCTGGCTGGATCGGTTACTGCCTTTGATAGTTTTTTCCATATCTCTTCAGGTGTCTCATGCAAATAAATACAATTATCCAATGATTTACCCATCTTGGCTGAACCATCAAGACCTTTTACTCTGGAACCTTTTCGTATTATCTCTTTTATTTCTGGAAAAACATCACCAAATCGTGCATTAAACCTCCTCAAGATCTCGCGTGCAAGCTCTAAGTGAGGCAACTGATCATCACCGACAGGCACAAATTCAGCTTTATAAAGTATTATATCAGCTGTCATCAGAACAGGATAATCCATCAAACCCATATTTATATTATCTTCCATTTGCTGAGACTTTTCTTTAAAAGTTGGAACTCGCTCAAGCCAGCTCACTGGAGTAAGACAATTTAGTATCCAAGCAAGTTCAGCGTGTTTTGCACATTGTGACTGAATCATAAGTATAGATTTACTTGGATCAAGTCCACAAGCAAGATAGTTACATGCAATTTTAAAAACATTCTCTTTCAAGTTATTTGCTTCATAGTAAGTTGTCATTGCATGCAAATCTACAATACTGTATATGCATTCGTATTCATCTTGCAAAGATATCCAGTTTTTTAAAGCACCAAGATAGTTGCCTAAATGCAAGTCACCAGTTGGTTTTATTCCACTAAATACTCTCTTCATAATGTTATTCCTTTTTCAATTTATATCTAATAAACCATTTTATTATTAACTAAAGATTAGTCAAATAATATTTGTGAACCATTTCTTTACATCGAGATCTTTTATAAAAACTATTTGAGTCTTAAAAAATCAAACAACGTGAGTGAATTAGATTTATTAATACAAAATCACATAAGAAACTAATCTGAGTTACGAAGATAAAACTTGAGTCACAAATTAAAAATACTGAAAAGTATCATGATACAAAAAGCACATTTTGAGCTATACAAAACTATTTTAGTATCAAATATTGCTGATTTATGGTTGAGATTTCCCTAAAATAAAGCAGTTACTAATTGGTATAAAAGTTTTAAAAGGTTAAAATAAGTATATTTTTTTGTTTGAATAGAAACAAAATCACCTTAAAATTACCTAAACGTTCGCTAATGATTCCGCCTTGACTCCTACTACACTCCTCCTGCTATCTTGGAGAAGTAGTAGGAGTGTAGTAGGAGTGCAAGGGGAGTGAAGGGGGAGTCAAGTGGCTGATAAAGACGAAGCAAGAGAGTCATACAAGTGTAATAATATAAAGTTTATTTTTAGATATGAGCCAGATTTTAATAAATGA
>JAJBBH010000071.1 GCA_020532185.1 Candidatus Cloacimonadota bacterium
ATCAAACCACCCACTTTTAAATACAAATATAAATTATTTTCTTGACAATCGAAAAAAGAATTGACAACTATTTTTTAAATAATTATTATTTACAAAAATAAGTAAAAGGAGGTTTAAGATGTTGCAGAAATACTTTTGCAATTATTTGTAACAAAGTATATAAACATGTATCAATGATTACAGTGTAAGTGAGCAAAACTTACAAAATTCTTTTAATACACCCTTTAAGGGATAAACTCTAAAACTAAATAAAAGATAGCCTTAAAAATAAAAGGAGATTAAAATGAAAGAAAAAATATTCTTACTGATAATGCTAATAACATGCCTTACATTATCAGCAATAGACTTTTCACAAGACGAAGAGTTTCATTTTTATGAATACGCCATCATTGACTCTGCTTACTTTGTAAATCTTGTTGACGTTAACAAAGATGGACATTTAGACCTTGTATATATACCAACAGAAATTTACTATGCTGACCCTCAAACAACCAACGAAAGAGCATATGTTCGCTATGGTGATGGAACTCTAAATGGACTTATTAACTCAGAAAACTACGATATAATTAAATCTGAAAATTCTGGTTTTACCAGTATTTCAGCAGATTTGAATAATGATGGATTTGGAGATCTCGTTTTTTGTACGTTTAGACATCTTGTTATTAATTTTGATTGGCGAACTCCAGGTGAAGGAATTTCTACACAAATTGAATATGAAAATGAACCTGAATTGCCATCTGCTTTCACAAGAGATGTATATTTGTGGACTCAAGATAATGGAGCTCTCGATTTTAATGGAGACGGGATTGATGATTTGCTCATTATACCACGGCCTATTGTTTTTCAAGCATCGTATTATTATCTGCCATCTACCTATATATTCTTTGGTGGAGATAGCTTTGATATTCACAATCCTGATATCGAAATAAGATCTGAAGCTAATTCTTATACTGAAAATACTATTATAAATAGAGGCATATGTGCTACAGGTGATTTTGATGGAGACGGCATCGATGACCTTTTCGTTACTGTTGAGTTTGACATAGATTATTATGATTATTCTGTGGAACAGTGGTGCGACACATATAGAGTCTATTGGGGCGGTGAAAACTTTGGAGAGGAATTCACTGACTATCCTGCACCTGATAGTTTTAGAATCAATATTTTGTATGATTTAAATACTTTTGACCTTAACAATAATGGCAGAACTGATTTAAGACATAGAATTTCAGGCACACAATACACTTTTATCTCCTTTGATGAAGAACGTAATATTACATTTTACAATGAAGATGATTTTAATGGATTTTGGCCCTGGATAATTATGGACGTAAATGGTGATGGACAGAACGATATTATTGATTTTAACACCGAATATGTTAGGCTTGGAGAGCATAGTTTGAATTCTTTCAGTTTCAGTGAATATGAATACCCTGTTAGTGGTTTATCCAGTAGATACTACAAGGTAATAAATGAATTTAGTGACTCTAACAGTGATGTTTTATATTATTACAGCTATGATACACCATTAGACTTCCAGATTAAGTTTATTGTCTTGGAAGATCCAAACTCAATTGATTCAAACATAAACTCAGATATGATCTCACCTATAAATTTATCTCTATATCCTATGCCTTTTACAGAAAAACTCAATATCAAAATAGATTCAAAAAATCAGAAACCAGCAAATATTGCAATCTATAATATTAAAGGTCAGAAAATCAGAGAATTCTCAGAGATCAATTCAAAGCAGCTTAGCTGGGATGGCAAAGATCTTAATGGAAAAAGCATCTCATCAGGAGTTTACTTTATAAAGGTCAATCAGGATAATAATCAACAAATCAAAAAAGTATTGAAAATTAAATAAGGGGATAAATTTAAAGCGAGTATATATAAAATGCCATTAAAGGCGTTACAAACGATATTAATTATGCCTCATATTCGCTTTTATTATATCAGAAATCTCATGCCTGTTTTCTTTTAGAATTATTGGCATAATACTATTTAGTAATCATTATTCAAAACAACTATTCTCTTTATGGAGACTAAAAATAAAAACACATCATTATTCTAAAAAATATTAAGTAAGTGATATAATTAATTTTTAATCTCAACACCCCCAAATATGGCAGTAATATTCAAGTACAGATGTTGTTCATTATCTAAATCATTATCAGGTTTTGTGTTATTGCTAATCGAACCAAAAATTGGAAAGCCTTCTATATGTACTTTTATATTTTTTGGCACAATGATCTCAATACCACCGAATATTGCAGACACTGTCATCACAGCCTTGTTTTCATGCAACTTGGCACAACTTAAGTCGATTTCAGCACCTCCAAAGATTGCACTAACTTCTCCTCCTTCAAAACTTTGAGATACGATATTTAATTCTGTACCTGAAAATAAGCAATGGCTTTCGACTCTGCTATCATCATATGTATTATGTACAAACTCGATATCTTCATTTACTTTACAATTAAAATGCTTCTTACTTTTTCTAAAAGCTTTACCAGGCAACAAGTATGATATTCCGACTGTTAGTATTGCAGATGCAAGCAAGGCTTTGGGCCAGCCAATACCATTCACAGAAAGATTACTCCATTGCAATAAAGCGCCTAATATTATTATAAAGACACTACTTGATGAAACACGCTTTTCCTTAAACACTCTCACAATTCCCCAAAGTAAGATTAAAACAGGATAATAAGTTACAAAAACATCTTTGCCAAAAGGTAAGCCGATAACTGATAAACCTAATGCAATTAGTATAACAGCCATGATAATCCGAAAAAACATACTCTCCTCCGATATATTATTTTACTAATATAAAAGAAGCAATAATTATGCCAAATAATAAAATAAAAATTTGCTTAAGCAAAGCTTTTAAATTATATTTTGTAAAAATAAATATAAGGAGTTAGTTATGACAATTAAAAAAGTTGAAGTTACCGGAAGCCTCAAAGAAAGATATCAAGTTGAGGTAAAAGTAAGAGAATTTACATTTGTTACCGATCAAGGCAAGCCAATGGGCAATAACGCTGGACCATCACCCGTAGAATATATATTCTTCGGTTTTGCTGGCTGTCTTGGCACTGTCGCAAGAATGGTTGCTTTAGAAAAAAAGATTGATCTTAAAGCATTTAACGTCAAAATTGAAGGTGAACTTAATGTCGATGTATTCATGGGTAAAAACAAGGAAGATCGACCAGGATTTAATGGCATAAAAGTCATTATCGATATAGATGCTCCTATTTCAAAAGAAGAAAAAGAAGCTATGATTCATGAAATCGATTCACGTTGCCCAGTTTCTGACAACCTTATGAATCACACACCAATCGAATTTGTGTTAGAATAAATCTCAACTAAATGATAAAAAGGTGGCTTATAGCCACCTTTTTTATATTAAAAGAATAATTAATTTACATAGAAAAGTTCTTTTGTTTTGCTGCCTGTTCTATTTCTCTTAGCAAGTCAGACCATAATGCCTTTCTATTATTTACTCCTCTTAGAGCTATTGCATTCTTTCGTGCAGATAGCCTACTATTGCCAACACTTCTCAAAAGCGAATATTGAGGATTTGGATACTCCCAAGTCCTGATAACTTCTCTCGTAGCAGGTTTTTGTAGTTCAACTAAAAATCTCGTATCATAAAAGAATTGACTGACATTTGATATATCATTTTTATATACAGTATTTATTTTGATATATAAAGCAAAATCATAATCGTTGGCAATATAATCAGTTTTTGCATCAATAATTTTGTAGCTAAAACCTCTTTCTTGAAAAGCAAAACTAATATCATCTATAAGACCTTGCTCATAAAATTCTGACTCTATTACTACCAAAAAGCGCAGGTTACGATTATAAAGGGGAGACTTTTGGTTTATATTCAATTGTGGCAATTGCTTATAATCATCAGAAATTGGTGCTACAGATATCAAATAATTCTGTTCGACAAAACGACTATACTCAGGCTTTATATTTATAAAACCATCAGAATTAGTCTTGTATCTTCTTGTTTCATTGGTGGTTACATACACGGTTAAGCCACGTAAATCAACCCCTTTATAGCTGAAATATACAAATATCTCTTTTGGAAAACGTTCATCACTATTGATTTGACTGATATGAATATTACTGCACAAATCAGCCCACAAGCTCTCAAATTCTGCTAAATTTCTCTGATAATCAGTAAGAATATTATTATCTGCAAGTACTTTATGATTATAATTTGAACGCTCAAACTCAGAAATGTTCCTCTTAAGCAATAGCAATCTCTCTATATTTTTTTCTAATGGAGCTGCCAATTCTTCACCAATTTCATCGCTCATACTTTCAAATCTTTCATTTATGTCCTTTATATATGCAGATTTAGAGAAGTGAATTTTCACATATGCCAGGTAAAACTCATCTTTTTTCACTCGATGCTTTTCCCAATATACTTCATTTGCTTTGAGGCTTATATTATAAACTCCAGAGTAATTCATTTTTTTACTGATTGTGATTTTCTGTTCTACACGATTATTATTACTCTGAATCTCATCCGCTATTCTGATATTTATATCTACTTCTATACCAAGATTTTGAACTATTTGTGTCTGTGCATGAGAAATAGCACTATCGATTGCCTGCTGCAAATCTTCACATGCCTCGCTGATGCCAATATAAGAGTTATGCTCTATCTTTTTAAGTTTTTTTAAATTACGATTGCCTCCATGCTCAATAACCTTTGCCTGAGCAAAGTTAGCTAAGATAAATAGCAACAGGAATATATTTATTTTTTTCATCTAATTACCTTTTTTGTATAATTAATACAAATTCGCCTTTAGGTAAATCTCCACAAATTCTTTTCCTATCAGCAATTGTAAATCTCAATATTTTCTCTTCAGGCATAGTAAGCTTATAGCCCAGTATTATTTTTGTGTTTTTGGAAAAAACTGAACTTATCGCATCCAAAAGTGCATGTAAACGATATGGAGTATCAAGAATCACAATGCTGCTATGATCGTGATACTTATCAAGAAGGCTCTTCAATTCCTTATTACGAATTTCTTTTTTGGGAGACAAAAACCCAGCATAATAAAACTCCTTCATTGGAATTCCTGCCACCATTATTAAAGTCATCAAACTTGATACTCCTGGAACAGGAATCACTTGAATCTGATACTCATCAGCCAACTGTACAAGCTCCACACCAGGATCCTCAAATGAGGGTGTACCACAATCAGATATCTGTGCATATACCATTGGTTTCATAATCATTTCATGAATCAAATCTTTTAACTCAGTTTGACTTGTATGCTCATTCACCTCAATAATTGGCTTAGAAAGACCTATTTGCTTGAGAAATCTTGCCGCAACCTTCCTCTCCTCCCCTATGATTATATCAGCTTGAGATAAAACATTCATAGCCCTAACTGTCAAATCATCTGCATTGCCAATTGGCGTTGCAACCACATAAATTACTGTCTTTCTATTCTGAGATGCTTCCATTGTCTTTTCTTTTCTTGATAACTAAAATAATACCAACAACAGTCAAAATCAATGATAGAGACAGCCCAATTCCTGCTAAGATAATACTTTTTCTATATGTATCAGCCTCGAACTTCATCACCACATCATGCGTGCCTGCAGGTATTACCACACCTCTTAAAATGTAGTTTACAGGGTAAATCTTGCTTTCATTGCCATCAATGTATATTTTCCAGCCTGCTGGATAATAAAGCTCTGAAATAACCATAAATGAGCTTACAGGGCTATCTGTCACCCAGTGTGTAGAGTGCAATTCTTTTTCTAACATATTAATGCTTGCATCTTCAGAAAACTCAAACTCATTGATTTCTTCTTCAACTATAGCAGTATATTTTGGGTTAAAATCGGGGCTATTTAGCCTATTGAATATTTGCTCTGGGCTGTTTATAAATTCACTGTTTTGCACAAACCAAGCACGTGGCTGAGCTTCTAAGTTTTGATAAACATACAAGTTTTGCATTCTATCATAATATACCTCTTTTAAGTTAGGTAAAGGCAATTTATTAGAGAATATCAAATACTTTGTATTTAACATATTAATTACATTCCAATTTAGAGGTAAACCTGACATCAACTCAGCATGCAAAGAATTATCTATAATATCTTGGTATCTTTTCAGCTTCGCACCATGATATCCACCTAAGCTCTGATGATAAAATGACCAGCTGGCTTTGCCAAATTCCTGTGCTAATGGAAAAATCCTGTATTGTTCCTGATCACGAAGTAAAAACTCATCAACCCCTTTCTTTTCCAGAGAGCTGAAGATTGTCTTTTCTTTTTCCAGCGTTTCACTTTTTAAGTGATCATGGTTTACGATTGATAAATCGACCACAGATAGCAAAATTAACAAACTAATAGCAATATATTTATTCAGTTTTTTACTTAAATATCCCAACAAAGCTGTTAGACCTACCGACAGTATCAAGAAAGATTGAATCCCACTTTTTATAAACAGATCTAATCGATAGTTACGCAAATAAGCAATTTGTGCAGGTTGATATTGCTGCATTTCATCAGGTTTTGTAAATGGCATAAATGAGAATATTTTTTTCCCAATCAAGAAGATTACAAATATCCCTACGCTCACAAAAAGAGAATATTTGATAAAGTTTTTTAGCTTTTCATTATCTCTATTTTTAATTATAAAATCAAGGGCAAATGCTGCCATTACTACAAATGCAAACTGTATCAAAACAAGTATTGTTGCGGGTACTCTAAACTTATTAAAGCCAGGTAAATACTTAAAAAACAGATTATATAACAGAGGAAATTCTTTGCCAAATGATAATAAGATAGTCAGCAGAGAGCCTATAGAAAAGGCATAGACAATTCTTTTTCTCACAAAAACAACTGATAATATAGCTAAAAAGAAGATAATTATCCCCATATACATATGAGTCTGGGTAAAAGGCATTGGACCCCAATAATATGGCGATATACCGCCATAAACCTTAGGCACAATGAAGCTCAAAACTTCACCTACGCCAAAAGACCAATTTGTTGCATATTCTCGGCTTAGACCTGTTGAGTCGCCAGAACCACCTCTGATAGTATATTTCCCATATTCAACTGTATTCATATACGGATTACTCACTGCCATAGCTCCAATAATCAGAGATAAAACTAATAATACTGTATAAAAACTGAAAGACTTAAGTTCTTTTTTTCTGATAGCATCAATTGCAAAAACCACCCAATAAACAGCTATTAATAGATATGTGTAGTAGGATATTTGTGGATGATTTTCTCGTAATTGCTGGATAATAAACATAGAACTAATACCAATACCAAGAATATTCTTATTCTGCCGTAAATAGTCTATTCCCCAAAAAATCCACGGTATATACATAATGGCTTTAAATTTGGTATTATGCCCTATTTCTATTAAGCCAATCGCATGACATGACAGAGCAAATGCTAATGCACCCAATAAAGCGACCAGTGGTTCAAATTTGAAATGGCTCAACAAAATATACATACCTATGCCACCAAATAATAAAAACAAAATTCGCCAGTTTATAAACCATTGAATCAAGGCAAAAACCCTCTCAATAAATGGATATTGATTTGGGAAAGAAATAAGATAAGAAGGCATTCCACCAAACATATTATCAGTCCACTGTGCCTTCAACCAATGGCTCTTATTATATTCGATGATTTGCTCAGCTGCACCGCGCCATTGCAATGTATCTGAAGCTGGTGGTGCATAACCCAAATAGGCTATTTTAAAAAACAATCCTGTAATAATCAGCACTAATGCAACTATCATTATTGAATGCATTAGTATTGGGTTAAATGCTTTATGTGCATTGGTTTCTATTGTCTTTCTATGTCTTGCTTTATTCATATCAACTCCCAATTATCTTAATAGTTCACTTTTACTAAATTAGTTTTTTTAGTCAATAGCTTTTTTCAATTATTCTGCCTTATATACATTTTAAATGCCAATTGAGACCTTTTATTTTTGTATCATATTTTGGATTTAAAACTGCTTTTTTTCATTTTAGCAGACAACAACACTCCCGTTACTTTCCCGTTACACTCCTACTACACTCCTACTACTTCTCCAAGATAGCAGGAGGAGTGTAGGGGGATACCAGTTGAGTAGATAAGGGGTGGAAAGAAGTTTGCTTTATACGTAAAAGCAATATTTTTAGGCAAATACTTAATTTTGTACATATGTGATTTTTCTATAAAAAAAGTCGACTTTTAAAAAAGCCGACTTATTTTTAAAGTTTATAAGTAATTAAAGAATATTGAATGGATTATCTTCAGGTACGCCTTGATATTCTTCGCTTGATTTTGTGTAGTTTTGTGTTTGTGTATTTGATCTATCTTCGATAGGTTTACGTTCTCTTCTTTGTTTTACTTCTCTTTTTGCAGGTCTTTCTTCTTGTTCTGGCATATTTAAAGGATCAAGAGAGACTCTACGCTTTACTTCATCGATATTAGAAATTATTAAAGTAATAGTTTCGCCTGCATTGTTTTCGTCTAAAGCCATTCTTGCACGAGCAATTTTTGATTTTGGTAAGAGGCCAACAAGACCTTCAGCGATTTTTACATAGGCTCCAAATTCGTTTACTGATTCAATAATTCCTTCAACTTCTTGACCAACATTAAAAAGTTCAGAAATAGTATCCCATGGATTATTTTCTAAATCACGAATTGAGAGTGATATTTTGTTTTCTTCTACATTTACTCTGATAACTTTAGCTTCTACAACATCTCCAATGTTTAAAACATCAGATGGGTGATTTATTCTACGTCTTGAAATAAATGATAAAGGAATAAGGGCTTCTACACCAGGCTTAATCTCAACAAATGAGCCAAACTTTTCATTTCTAAGCACTTTACAAGTAACAATCATGCCTTCAGCTAATTCATTTACTGCAGCAACCATAGGGTTTTCGACAGTCGCTTTAACTGATAGAGAAATTCTATCGCCTTCTATACGAATAATTTTAACAGTAATATCATCGCCTGTTTTTAATACATCTTCTGGTCTTTCAATTCTTTCCCAAGCAAATTCTGATATATGCATCAATCCTTCTACGCCACCAATATCAATGAATGCACCAAAGTTTGCAAGTCTAAGTACTTTACCAGTAACTAAATCGCCTACATTAATTTCATCAAGTCTTTTTTCTTTAAGTTCATTAACCTCTTTTTGGATAAAGTTCTTTCTCGATAAAATAATATTGTTATTTTTTTCAAATTCAATAATCTCAAAATCAAACTCTTTACCAACGAAGTCTTCGGGATTCAAATTTATTGTTAAGTCCATTTGTGAAATAGGACAAAAAGCTCTTATTCCTAACACATCAACAGAAAAACCGCCTTTTACTGCTTGAGTTACTTTTCCTTTTACAGGCACGTTATTGTTAAAAGCATCACGTACCAAATTCTTATTGCCATGTGACTGATTTAAACTTTTAGCTATTTTAATTTCGTCATCGTTCATCTTAACAACGAACCCCTTGATAGTATCGCCAACTTTAAGTTCTGGTTTACCGTCATACATATAGTCGCCAATTTCTGCGTTTGCATCTTGTTTCTGTCCAATTGATACGATAATATGTGAATCGGTAATAGAAACAATTTGACCTTCGACTACATCGCCCTTTTTAATTTTTGCTCTAATTAGATTAGGATTTTGATCGAGCATTTTGCCGAAGTCTTCTGTCTCCTGATCTATATTATTTTTTTCGTTTGTGCTGTCTGACATATCTTTTTATCTCCCAAAGTTATTTTTCATATATAAATGTCATTATTTTAAACTTAAATATATTGTCCATTATTTTTTTTAAAAATATGAAATAACTTTAAAAAACAATAAATAAGTTCTATATTAAACCACAATTCTTTCATTTATCTTTATGAATAATATGTAAAAGCTTTGATATTACATGCCTGAGAGCCAATTTTTCATAATAAAAGAAATTGGTGCCTTAGCCAACTCTTTAGATGAGATTACCTAAGACACCACAAATAATAACAAAGGATTACTAATCTATTCTACTCAATTTTTTGAACTTTACGACATTTTTTGTCACTAAATAGTAAAGCATTGGAATAATCACCAAAGTTAGCAGAGTAGATGCTATCAATCCACCGATACTTACTATACCCATTGCTTGGCGGAACTCTTTACCAGAAGAGCCAATTCCCAGAGCCATAGGTGCCATACCCAAGATTATCGCAATATTTGACATAAGAATTGCTTTGAGCTTTACAGGTGCTGCAACAATAAGAGCTTGTCTCACAGTCATCCCACTCCAGCGTAATTGATTAGTGTAATCCAATATCAAAATAGCATTGTTTACCACAATACCAATCAACATAATAATCGACATCATTGAAAATAGATTCATGGTCATTCCTGATATATATTGCACATAGAAAACACCAATTAAAGCGAGAGGAATTGTCGCCAAAATCAATAAAGGTTGAACAAAGCTTTCGAGTATCGCTGCCAACAACATATAGGTCAGCAAGATAGCTAATAGTGCTGCAAAAGCCATATCAGATATTGTCTCGCCCATCATTTGTGCCATACCGCCCCATTTATAACCATAACCAGGAGGGAATTCCAAATCTTCTAATCTATGTTCAATTTCGCTTGTGATATTTCCTGTTGGAACTCCTGTTGCAGGAGATCCTGTAATCTCAATCGTCCTTGCCTTATCGCGTCTTATTATTTTATTTAGACCTTCTTCGAAATATACATCAGCTAACTGACTGAGCCTATATGGACCTGTAGCAGTCATAATGGAGATATTATTGATTTTTTCGATACTATTGTATGAATCCTCATCTAAAGTAACTAAAATATCGTATTCGTTTTCATTTTGCTTTAGCTGTGTACTGATGCTTCCAGCCATGATTGCTCTGAGGTTTAATGCCAACTCCGCAACATTTGAGCCTGACTGTAATAGTTCAAAAACTTTAGGCTTTATTACCAAATCAACTTTACCCGAACGCGAACTTGTATCGAGATTTATCAAGCCAGGCACATCCTCTATCTTGGCGATTATAGATGTTTTAAGTTCATCTAATTTTTGGTTTTCCTGACCATAAAGATACATTGTTATAGGTTCTCCGCCGCCTCCACCTGCAGATGTTTGAACTTTCACTTTTATATTCGCATTTGGTATGGAAGATAATTCTTTAATCAAAAGATCGGCAAGTTGTTGGGTGCTTATATCTCTATCTTTTACATCGACTAATTTTACGTTTGCATTGGATAAGTTTAAGCCCGAATCAATTGACCCTTTGGTTCCAAGAGTTAAAAGTATATGTTTTACTTCGCTGTGTTGAGATACAATTCCTTCTATTTGAGACATGGTTTTTGCTGTTTCATCCAATGTGTAGCCTTGTGGCAATTCCATATCTATACGAATATTTCCCTCATCAAGGTTTGGCATAAACTCAAAGCCTATCTTTGTTGCAACAAATAAACTGCTGACAAACAGTATAATCGTCAATGCTAAGTACATTGCACTTCTTGACTTTCTACGCATGACGTTAACCAAAACTCGCTTATAGAAACGTTCCCAACTTTTAAAAAGTTTTTCCAGTGCCAGTGATAATTTACCCTTTTTTGGGTTTTCTGGCAGTATCACAGACGCCAACATTGGAGTTAATGTAAAAGAAATAATAATCGAGAAAACTGTTGCAAAGGTAACAGTTAATGCAAACTCTTTGAAGAACTGACCAGCAACAGAGCTCATCATACCAATCGGCAGATATACCACAACGTTGGTCAAAGCTGATGCAAGCACGGCAATAGCAATTTCAGATGTACCAATCTGAGCTGCATCTTTATTCTTTTTACCCATACTCTTGTGATGAAAGATGTTTTCCAAAACAACAACTGAGTTGGCAACAAGCGTTCCCACAGAAGATGATAAGCCCAGCAATGTCATAATATTCATACTGAAGCCTGCTAATTTTATTACTGAAAACGTCGCAATAATCGAAACAGGCATCGATATAGCAACGATTATTGTAGAACGCAAATCATAAAGGAAAAATAGCAATACGAGCCCTGTAAGTATTATTCCCATATAAATGTTGGATAGAGTGTCAGAGACAGAACTTTCGATAAATATTGATGAGTCATTGACAATATCGAGGCTCATACCCTCTGGCATGCTTGCAAGTATCGCAGAAAGCTCTTTTTGTAATGCTTTTGAAATTGCTACAGGGTTGCCATCAGAGCTTTTTAAGACATTTATACGAACCACATTATCATATTTTTGATTACTCTCAAGATTATAATATGTCGATCTTTTTCTGACTTCTTCGCCTGTGTCTCGAATATTCGCAATCTGATTAAACTTTTTTATTCCAGTTGCTGTTGGTATGTCTAAGTTTGCAATTTCATCGGCATCCAAAAGCTGACCTTTTATTTTAACAGATACTTCTTGCTTGCCATATTTAAAGTTCCCTGCAGGCAAATCTAAGTTATAGGCTGCTAAGATTTGTGATAATTGAAGCATTGAAATTGAGTTTTGATAGACAGATTGATCTGTAAGCTCTACATGTATTTCTCTTTTTCTTTGACCTTCTAAATCAACTTGTCCAACGCCTGGTATTTGTGATAATCTGTCTTTTAGAGTGTTTTCTGCATAGTCTGAGAGCTCTAAAAGTGACTGATTACCACTCAACACGAGGTTCATGACAGGCATAGCAGTCAAGTCAACTTTCAACACAATTGGCTTTTGAGCATCAGCAGGAAAGTTGTTTATAATCATGTCAATTTTATCTTTGATTTCTTGATTCGCGACGTCTACATTTTTACTCTTTTTAAACATAGTTAACACAAAAGACGCATTATCCAGCGAAAATGACTGGATATAGTCAATATCACTCACAGTTGATATTGCATCCTCAATCTTTTTTGTAATCTGGCTTTCAATCTCTTCTGGACCAGCTCCAGGATAAACAGTTTGTATTGCAACAACAGGCAGATCCACGTCTGGCATTAGATTATAGCTAAGAGAAAAATATGCTATACTACCAAATACCACGAAAACGAGAATGAGCATAGTAATTGTTACAGGTCTATTGACCGATACTTTCGATAAAAACATATTATTCCTCTTAATTTAAAACTTTAACTTTTTGTTTATCTTTGACAATATTAAAACCCTCTACAATCAAAATATCACCTTCGTTTAATCCGCTTTTAACCTCAAAATCAAGGTTGTTTTGAACTCCTGTTTTAATAATTCTTTTTACAGCAATGTCGTTCTCTACAATATAGACATAGGATTCTGAGTTGGCATCTTTTTGAACAATATTACGTGGTACAAGAATGGTATTTGGAATATCTATCAGGTTAATAAATATTTTTGCATTTACACCACTCTTAAGATGATTTTTTGCGTTATTAACCACAATATCAACGCCGTAAGCACGCTGATTAGGATTCATTGAAAGAGCTATGTCAGATATTTTACCAGTATAACTCTGATCATGCCATTCAACTGTTACAGGCATTCCCTTTTTAACATATGATATCTCGTTTTCAGTAAGCCAAATACGACCTTTTAACTCTGATAGTTGTGCTACTGTGAATAATAAGTCGCCTGGATTGACCTTTTGAGCCATCTTAACATTGATATCTGTTACTAAACCGGAGATAGGTGCCTTAACTTTGACAGCTTGTTGTACTGCCTCAAAGTTTGCTTTGCTTACCTTATATTGTGTTTCTGCTCCGTCTAAATCTTGCTTTGAAATCCCACCAGTACTAAAGAGGTTTTGCATGCGTTGAAAAGTTTGTTCGCTTAATTCAAGAGCTGCTTCAGCTTGCCTGTAACTTGCAGATGGGTTGGAAACAGGAAACTCAATCAAAACATCGTCTTTATTAACTTGAGAGCCAATTTTAACATTAATCTTTTCAACTTGATCGCTCACCATTGCATAAACTGGTGTCTCTTGAATACCGCTAAGTACGCAATTGTATGATGTTTGCATGACCAAATTGTCAGCTTTTATAGTTTCAACACCAACAGGCACACCCTGCTCTTTATAAATGTCTTCCATGCTACTGGATTTAATTTCTTCTTTTCTGCTACATGCTGTCAATGCAAGCATTGCTATTAAGAATACATAAACTGTTTTTTTCATATCATCTCCTTTATAATTTAATTCCGATAGATTTTTTAAAGCTATTTACTGCTAAGTTAAGTTGATGTAAAGCCTGAATATATGAGACTTTTGCAGCATTTAGTTGGGTTTGTGCATCAAGAATTTCAAGTTGTATTCCAATATTGTTTTGATATCTCTCGTTAGCAATTTGATAGCCCTTTTCGGCAGTTAGTATGTTTTTCTCTTGAACACTTAATTGCTGTTTAGCTGTCTCCATACTGTTCCAATTATTTGTAATTTCTATGCTTATCAAGTCTTCTGTATTCATTTTATTAAGCTTTGATTTTTTAAGATCATGTTTTGCTTGCTTAATCTTAGCATCGTTAGAAAAGCCAGTAAATATCGGCATTTGAAACGCAATACCAGCTTGGTATAAATGCCCAAATTCATCTTTATGGACTTTATAGTCGCCACTTGCTGTGAAAGCAGTTGCCTCAGCCGTTAGTAATATATTTGGTAAATAACTACCTTTATATGCTGTATGCTGGATTTCCATCATCTCCACATTTAACTCGGAAAGCTGCAATTCCAGGCGATGAGATAAACCCTGATTAATAGCTTCTTCCAATTCAATTGCAGGCACTTCAATATTCTTTAGCTTGTCTTCCAATAGTAATTCGTCTTCGTTATACCCAATTAGCCTTTTAAAGTTCGTTACTGCAATTTGATAAGTATTTTCTATATCTTCTAAAGCTGGGCTTAATCTTGTTACTTCCAAATCTGCACGTAACAAATCATATTCAGAGACTAAACCGTTTTCATTCATATTTTGAACTCTTACATAATGTTCATTTGCCAATGCCAGAGCTGCCCTTTGAATCTCAACTACTTCGTTAAGCAATAGCAGTTCATTATATGCCTTTGTTATATCAAAAACTAATTGTTCTTCTTTCAGTTGAAAGCTTTTGTTTTGCAAATCTTTGTATTTTTTTGATGCTTTGATACCATTAAGTAATTGTCCACCAGAATACAAAAGCTGTGTCGCCTTTAATTGTGCAGCAATGCTTGCCTCTTCTGTTGACTTCGCAGGCAATAAAATAGCGTCCAAAGTGTATGCAAGTCCTGTGTCTTGAGTTACATCGGTAAAGCTAAACCCTGTTTGTGTAGATTGAGGCAGATAAGTCTTTGTTGCTTGAACAGCACCACTCAAGCTTATCTGAGGCAAAATTGAAGATTTTACTTCTCGGTAAATATTTGTAGCTTTTCCTACTTCTTCTGCATCTGCCAAAAATTGTTTATTGTTCTTCTTAGCTAATTCAATTGACTCTGCTAAAGTCAATGCAGACAAAGATACAAAAAGAAAACTTAGTAGAATTAACACTAAGTACACTTTTTTATTATTCATTATAACTCCTTTTCTTTATTCCATAAAGGATAATATCTATAATAAGCTCGTGGTCTTTGAGCATGTTTTTTAATGAATCTTTGGAGTATTTGAAATGTATATTGTCGTCGCCTATAAGTATTCTTCTCAATAAAAATGAGATAAGCCTTTCAACGTCGAGTGTTTTTACAATTTCTCCCTTTGCTTGAGCCTCAATGAACAGATCTTTTAGTAAATTAAAATATAATGCCGTTTTTTCTTTTTTAAAGTCACTAATTTTTGTTAATAACGATTTTGAATGAGTCTGTATTGCCTCGTAGTAAACAGGATAAGACTTTATTGCATAGCTTAATGGGAGGTTAATCATAAGTTTAAATTGATCATCAAAGCTGTTACATTTTTCAAGCTCCTGGTAGAGTCTATTGAAAATCTTCTTATGATAATACTTAGCCAGCTCCAAAAAGATATCTTCTTTAGTTTTATAGTAGTAATAGATAGTACCTTTACCTATAAAAGCTTCACTGGCAATATCATCCATAGACGTCTTGCTATACCCATACTTTTCAAACAATCTATCTGCTGTATTCAAAATCAGTTCCCTTTTATCTTCTTTGTTATCCATAACTCTTCCTTCTATGATTTGTTTCGACTATTTTTGTATTTTAGTCATATTTATAGTAAAAAAAGAGTCCTACACAAGTGTAGGACTCAATAATATAGTTTATTTAATTATTTCACTTAGTAATGATTTCGCTTGGTTTGTATCCATTAGGCTAATTGGGAATGCAAAGACATAGCCTTTGCCTTTTTCACCTGCTAATGTACAGTTTTCTTTTACAAGTGCGATCACTTTGTCGTTGTATTCATTGTATTCATCTATTGTTTGAGGAGATTTTGGATCTTCACCAACTTGTTTGGAAACAGTTTTATATAATGCATATTGTGGGTCGACATTTTTGAAATAAGAAATGGTAGACAATCCATTATTAGTAATAATTAGAGGAATAGGCTGTGTATCTGGATCAAAATTAACACTTAAATCGCCAAATGGTGGGTTTTTCAAAGATGTTACAGCCTTGATATAAGGTTTAGTTTGATATTGCATTTGTGGGTTAATTGTGAGCACGTCATCGATGTCTCTTGGCATTCCAAAGTGAGAAGAGAAGAAGTATTCAGCAACAGAAAGCATTCTTCTTTGTGTAATTGCAATATTATCACCACCTGATAATACAAGGGTACCATTAAGATTTAGGAATGATTTAAATGTGACAGCATCATCAGCAATAGTGGATTCGTTTGGCTGGAAATCTTTGTAATAGATAACATATTTATATTGCTGTAAAAAGCTTGGTGCAAATGGATTATTGCTAAACAATCTCATTGTATTTGGTAAGTTTGCAATTGCTGTAACCCAAGGTGCTCTTCTAACAAAGTGGATTGGTTCACCTGGCAAAAGTTCAGAAATAGTATTAACGTAGAAATCTTTAATTTGCTCAGTCATTGCGTTTGAAGTTTCTGAAGTAATAATCAAAGCACCAGATCTCTCAACGAGTGGCTTTGGTCTTACTATTTCAAACTCAAATACTTCTGGGGTTGGGTCTTGTTTACCCTGCAAGTCTTCAACTTTTACTTTAAATACGTGTCTTCCTGGTTCAAGATCGCCGACGTTAATCTTTTGAGAAATATCATGTCCAGCTGGGACTTTTAACCAGTTTGGATCTGTATTACCCATTCTCGCTTGTGTTGCGTCATCTTTTAATGGTCCAAATTGGTATCTTGTGCCGTCAAGTTGCAATAAGTAATAAGATATTTCTGTTTGATAGTCGATACCACTTTGCCCTGTTGAGTCTCTTGGTATGGATACTTTTTTATTATCGGGATCGTTGCCTTCAAATTCACCACGATATCCCCATCTTAACCAAATCTTTGTCTTTTCATTGTTTGTATTACAGATAGCTGTTGGCAAGAATTTTGTAGGAGGATTTAGTTCCCCGTTATCTTCATTTTCGACAGGATGCAAATAGAAAGGTCTTGCAATTTTATATCCTGATGGTGTTTGCATAAAAGGCACAACTTCAGTGCCAGCATCATCTTGATTCTCTACATAGTGATTATCACTTAAGGCATAACATTTTTTATGGTAGATCAGAGTTTGAGGGTAATACTTACCATTTACAAAGAATTTATACGTTTTTACATCTGATTTGATACCAGCTAAGTCGACTGCACAAACGCGTAAAACAGTTATAGACTCTCTTGTTGTATTTGTGCTATCGTAATTTGTTCTGAGTGCAGGGGAAGATGATGCAGTGAGAATAACTTCATTCACTTTGTCACTATCTTTTGTATCAAACCATACCAACTCATCAAGAGGTGTGGTAAAAGTACTATCATCAACAGGATAGCGAGCGATTTGGTATTCAAAATACCATGGTATTGCACCAACATATGGGTCACTATCATTCATTGTAAAAACTAATTTAAAGCCTTGCCCAACTTCACTTGGCACCATCACGCCATTTTCTTCTTTTTCAAATGTTCCTTTTGAAGTCGATGCAAAAACTACTGGTTTGTGAGATTCAGCATGAAAATACTTTGTTGCAATATTACTAATATCTCCTCTATTATCGATAGCCACAACATCAAATCTTGAGACAACATTTGCCGAGTCTCCGTCAATGTTTGCAGGAAAATTGATAACTGCAGAAACTCTATCTGTCCAAATTGTATTTTTATTTGGGTCAGTTATACCAGCAGGCAAACGATAAATCCATCCATATTTTGCATCAACGGCCTTCAATACAGCGGGTGTATATTCACCATGAATATCAATGCTTTCATTTCCAGGTGTAGCAATTGGTTCATCATTTTCATTAAGAACTCTATATGCATACCCAACTACTGATCCATCGGGATCATAAGCATTCCAGTATAATGTCTGTTGAAACAAAATCGCATCATTTAGCTCAGCTGTTTCAAGAGTATCTGCACCTGCATACGACGTAATTGAAATTCTTGGTGGCACATTTGGCTTTAAATCGCCTTTTTCACAGGCACTAATAAATAAAGCCATTGTTAGTAAAACGCTTGCAGTTATTACAAATACTGCATATTTTTTAAACATAGTTCCTCCTATATTTTATATCTTTTTAAAACACAACTATAATAAAAACATAATTTCATAAACAAAGCATTTTAGTCAATCATTTTATTTGATTTTTTGCATTTTCTTTTTTGAACGTACAACATGATTCAACAAAACGCTTGTAGTTACTGAACCTACGCCTCCTGGTACAGGTGTAATTGCTTGACATTTTTCGAAGCAATCATCATAGTCAACATCGCCAACAAATACACTTTTTCCATCAATATCTCCAATTTTGTTAATTCCTGCGTCAATAATTATACAATTTTCTTTTATCATTTCTTTCTTAATTAGTTTTGCACTGCCTACCGCTGTTATTAGAACATCCGCTTGTTTTGTATATTTCTCGAGTTCTTTTGTTTTAGAATGGCAAACAGTAACAGTTGCATTGCCAGTGCTTGTTTTATGAAGTAAAAGGTTATACACAGGTTTACCAATTACATTACTTCTACCGACAACAACAATATGCTTTCCTTCTGTTTTAATATCATAAAACTTTATAATTTCCAGAATTGCTTCTGCAGTGCAAGGAATAAAGCAATCGAGACCCAAATAAAGATGTCCAACCGTTATAGGGTTTACACCGTCAACATCTTTTTCAGGAGATATTAGTTTGCCAATAAAGTGTTCATCCACTGATTTAGGTAATGGCTTTTGCACAATTATTCCTGAGACATTACTGTCGCTATTGAAATTATGAATAAACTCTGCGAGATCATCAGATGAAACTGAGTCTGATTTCCTTATTTGAACATCAACGCCCTGTTTTGCACCTTGTTTGATAATACTGTCTATATAGTATTCAGATGCAGAGTCATGACCTACAATCATAACAACAAGTACAGGTTTTAAATCGTTTTGGTTAATCATTTCTTTTGTCAGAGCTTTAATTCTTTTAGCAACTGGTTTACCACTTAAGATTTTAGTTTCCATGTTTCCTCCTTTTAATTAGGAATACTTTCTAAAACTTTTTTACGTATACGGCTTATATTAATTGCTTTTCCTGTTGTTTCATCAATCTCTATTAACACAGCATTAACATAAATATTATTAAACGAAACTTGATGCCTTATTGGCAAGCCATTTATTGTTCTTTCTATTGCTATTTCTTTTTTAATACCAATAACAGAATCTATTGGACCTGTCATTCCGACATCTGTAATATAGGCAGTTCCTTGTGGCAATATTTCTTCGTCTGCTGTTTGGATATGTGTATGAGTGCCAACTATTACGCTAACTTGTCCATCAAAATAAAAACCAAAAGTTCTCTTTTCTGCAGTTGATTCTGCGTGAAAGTCTATCAAAATATTTGTAGTCAACTCTTGGAAATCTTTTATTTTTCTTTCTAATGCAAAAAATGGAGAATCAATAGGCGACATAAATGATTGCCCGCAGAGGTTTGCAATCAACAGTTTTTTATCATTCTTTTCGAGTAAACAATAATCATTACCAGGTGCACTTGGTGGGTAGTTCAATGGTTTAACAAGTCTTTTTTCATTTACAATAACATCAATACTGTTTTTTTTGTCCCATAAATGATTGCCACCCGTCAAGCCGTCAACACCAGCCATAAATATTTCATTTAACGATTTTTCTGTTACTCCTTTACCGTCAGCAGCATTTTCACAGTTTGCTATTACAAAGTCAACTTCATTGCTTTCAAGGAAAGACGGCAGAAAAGCGTCTAAAGCTCTTCTGCCAGGTCTTCCAAAAATATCTCCAAAGAATAGAATTTTCATCTTATTTAGCAACTGCTGTTTGTCTTGTTTCTCTTAAAACAGTAACTTTAATTTGGCCAGGATATTGTATTTCTTTTTCAATTTGTTTTGCGATATCCATTGCAATATACATTGTTTGATTGTCGTCAATATTAGTTGGGTCCACGATAATTCTTAGTTCTCTTCCTGCTTGTATTGCGAATGATTTATTCACACCTTCAAAAGCATTTGCAATTTCTTCGAGCTTTTCGAGTCTTTGCATGTATGTCTCAAGCATTTCACGTCTTGCTCCAGGTCTTGCACCAGACACAGCGTCAGATGCTTGAGCCAATACTGCATATACGCTTTCAGCTTCGACTTCTTCGTGATGAGCCTCTATAGCATTTACAACTAATCGACTTTCGCCATTTTTACGTGCAAAGTTTGCGCCCAATACTGCGTGAGAGCCGTCAAATTCATGGTCGATAGCTTTGCCTATATCATGTAAGAAACCGCAACGGCGTGCTATTTCTTGGTCAAGTCCAAGTTCTTTTGCCATAATGCCACATATCCATGCAGCCTCAATACTATGGTTGAGCACATTTTGCCCATAACTTGTGCGATAATGTAAGCGGCCAATGAGTTTTATCAGATTTGGTGAAATATTATGAATATTGGTATCAAGGCAAGCCTTTTCACCTATAGAGATGAGGTTTGCATCCATTTCTTTTCTTGTTTTTTCAATCAACTCTTCAATTCTTCCTGGATGAATTCTACCGTCAGCTATTAGTTTTTCAAGTGCAAGTCTTGCAACTTCACGACGTACAGGATCAAAGCACGACAAAACAACAGCTTCTGGTGTATCATCTATGATAAGATCGACTCCAGAGGCTTTTTCAAATGCTCTAATATTTCTTCCTTCGCGGCCAATAATGCGTCCTTTCATTTCATCTGAGGGAAGCGATACGACAGCGACAGTGGTTTCAGAGATATGATCGACCGCCAATCTTTGGATTGCAGTGGAGATTATCTCAGCAGCCTTTTTATTTGCATCTATTTTAAGTTGCTCCATATCTTGGCGTATTTCATTAGCTGCAAGGTTACGTGCATCTTGTTTCATTTCTTCACGTAACACAGCCACAGCTTGGTCTTTAGTCATACCAGCAATACTTTCGAGCTTTTTCTTTTGTTCTTCGATCATTGTATCTACTTCTTTAGCTCTTGTATTAACATGTTCTTCTTGTTTTTTTAGTTTTTTATCTATTTCAATCAGAGAGTTTTCTTTTTTATCAAAAGCCTCGAGTCTTTTGTCAAAATTATTAACACGTTCATTGAATTTATTCTCAAGATTACGAACTTCTTTTTGTCTTTCTTTAATCTCATTTTCATAATTACGTTGAGTTTTAAACCATTCTTCTTTAGCATCAAGAATTATTTTCTTTTTCATGCTTTGAGATTCTTTTTTTGCTTCTTCAATCAGATCATTTGCAATTGTCTTAGTTTGAGAGATAATTCTAAATGCCGTATCTTTTTTTATCTTGTAATAGATGAGCACTAATATCAAACTTATCAACAAGCTGACTATTGCAGTTATTATTACTACTATATATGTTTGCATATTTATTTCCTCCAGTTTTTTATGCCCTGCATGTACCGTGTTTTAAAGTGACCTCGAAACCTAAGTTACAAGGTGGGCATCTACCTTTTAAGCATTGTAAGTCCTGATTCGTGTCAGGCATTTACGCAGCCAATGGCTCGATTCCCGTTATTTTGATAGGTTCCTCTCAAATTAAAAAATCACAAATACAGCAGGGTCAATCTATAATCCTTGCAGCATAGAGTTTACTTCTTCCAACTCTTTCTCAAGTCTTTTGTTTTCTTCTTTAAGTAAAAAAATTGTTTCAACAAGATTTAATCCTGCCACGATATGCAAAGTCTTTTGCTCAATAACACCAATGTTATGTGAAAGCTCGCGTAAATATGCGTCTAAATAGTCAGCATATTCGCGTATTTTTTGAGCATTTTCACCTTTCACAGGTACTCTTTGCCCCAAGACATTGACATCGAGCGTTTTCATGTTTATTCAGTATTTAGTCCAATTAATTGAGACAAAGCTTCATCAATTTTATCAACAGCCTCTTTATTGCTACCCTCCAACAGGGTATTAGCTTCTTTAAGGCTTTTGTTTTCTTGTTCTAATTGCTCAATTTTTGCATTCAAATTTTCCAATATTTCTGCTGAATTTTGTGTATTAGAGTTAAGTAATTGAAATTGGTCATCCAGCTCAATATAGTCTTTCTCAATTTTATTCTTGTCTTCTTGAAGTTGAGCAAATTCTTCTTTAAGTTTTGCATAATTTGAAATTAGTGCTTGAACTTTTTCTATCAATGGTGTCGAATTATTTTGCCCTTTTGATTCGGCATCTGTTTGATTTATTGTCAATTGTTCCATTTTTACCTCATTTCTATATGATATTTAGACTTTAATTTGTCTATTATGGAATTGATTAAATCATTTATATAGTCATCAGTCAAGTTATTTGTTTCAGGTACCAAAAGAATATTAAATGATATACTTCTAAAGCCTGTTTGAATCTGCTTTCCAGTAAATTCATCAAATGGGATAACTTCTTTTATCAGTTTTGCATTGCACTGAATAATATCATTTATAATACTTTGCACAGGATATTCTTTGGACACAATAAAAGATAAATCACGAGACACAGTTTGTAACTTTGAAATTTCTTTAAACACCACACCTTTTTTATTCATATATTTTAGGCATTCATTAAAATCTATTTCAAAGCCAAATATTTCTTTGTCATACTCAAATTTGCCAGCTACTTTTGGGTCAAATTTACCAAAAGTGCCGATTACTTGTTTACCAATTCTTATTTGAGCCGCCAAGTTTACTTGATAAAACGGCTCATCAGAGGGCACTATTTCGTACTTATTTATGGGAAACAGTGCTAATAATGTTTCAATTAACCCTTTTAGATAAAAGAAATTAATGTTTTCTGTTTTGTTTTTCCAATGTATTGGTGCAATTTTTCCAGACAAAACACCACTTATCACCCATTTTTCGGTACCCAGCTTTTTATCAGAAGTAAAAAACACCTTATTAAGTTCAAAAAGCTTTATATTTTCTTGCCCATGGTTAAAGTTATACACAGCATTTTTCAACAAACCAGGCAAGAAAGTCGTTCTCATTATAGATGATGCTTGTCCTTGGGGGTTCATAATTTCGATAAATGAACGTCGATAATCATTAGCGGGTATGTTAAGCATATCCAAATAGTAAGGATCTGAAAAAGATAGGTTTAAAACCTCATAGAATCCTTGAGTTACGAAATAATCTTGTACTTTTCTTCTTTGATAAAAAGAAATCTTATCAGTTATTTCTTCTTTTTCAGGCTTTGCTTCGATCGAGTCATATCCATGTAAACGGATAATCTCTTCAATCAAATCTATTTCTCGTGTCAAATCTTGTCTATATGCAGGTATTTTAAATGTTAAAGCATCTGTATCTTGTTTAAGCAAGTCAAGACCTAAAGCTGTTAGATAATCAATAATTTTTTCATCATCTAATACTAATGTCAGTAATTTTGTCATGCGTGATGGTCTTAAAACAACTATTTCTTCTTCTTTTGGATTTGGATAAACATCAACAGTTCTTGTATGAACGCCACCACAGAAGGTTAAAATTAAGTCAAGTGCACGTTTTGCAACAAGTTCAGCTACTTGTTCAGTGCATCCTCTTTCGAATCTATAAGAAGAGTCTGTAAAAATCTTTTTTTCATGCGATGTTCTTCTTACTTGGCTGGGGTTAAAGCATGCGGCTTCCAGCACAATATCTACAGTATCATCGGTAATATGAGAGTTTATTCCGCCAATAATACCTGCCAATGCAATAGCTTTATTACTATCAGCAATTACAAGCTCATCACCATTTAAGACATACTTATTATGGTCAAGTGCAGGAAACTCTTCTCCTTTTTTGGCATTTCTGACAATAATACGATCGCCATCAACATATTTTTTGTCAAAAGCGTGGAGTGGGTGTCCAAATTCCAAAGTAACGTAATTAGTAATATCAACTACATTATTGATAGGTTTAATCTCATTTGCAATCAGGCATTCTCTAATCCACTCAGGGCTTTGTTCAATTTTCACACCTTCAATCACGTTAGCAATATATCTGGTGCAAAGGTTTGTTTCCTTTATTTCAACAGCATATGTAGCTAAGTCTTTATGTTGATATTCTTTTAATAATGGTGTAAACAGTTCGACATCGAGCTGTGCGGATAGGTCTCGTGCAATACCGATCATTCCTAACAAATCGACTCTATTTGGAGTAATTTCAACGTCAAACACTGTATCAGCTATACCCAAATAGTTTCCTAAAGATTTCCCGATTGGTGCATCATCTGGCAATATCATAATGCCTTCATGTTTATCAGATATGCCAAGTTCTTTTTCTGAGCATATCATACCAAATGATTCTTCGCCTCTCAGTTTTGCTTTTTTTATAACAAAGTCACCTATTTTAGTGCCAACAGGTGCAAATGCAATTTTTTGACCTTGTTCGCAATTTGGTGCACCGCAAATAACTTGCATTGTATCTTTACCGTCAAACACTTTGCATATAGATAGGTGATCAGAGTTTGGGTGAGTCTTTTTTTCTTTAATTTCTGCTACAAAAATAAAATCGAGCAATTCATTTGTTTGTTGAACTGCCTCGACTTCAATACCAGAAAACGTTAATTTATCTTTTAAGTCATCAACGCTTAAGTCAATATCTATATATTCTCTAAGCCATTTATAGCTAATTTTCATTCATTTTCCAATCTGCATTTTTTTGCATTTACACATAAATATCTAATTATTCATAGTAAACTGCTTCAAAAAACGGATATCATTTTCATATAATAACCTTAATCCTGGTATATTGTACTTTAAAATAGTGATACGGTCTATTCCTAAACCAAAAGCAAATCCACTATATTTTTCTGTATCAATGCCCAATTTACCCAAAACATTTGGATCTACCAAACCAGCTCCACCCATCTCCAGCCAGCCAGAATTCTTACATATTGCACAGCCTTTACCTCCACAATTAACGCATGAGATATCAATTTCAGCTGATGGCTCTGTAAAGGGGAAAAAGTGAGGTCTAAACCTTGATTTCATATGATTACCAAACATTTTTTTTACAAATGTATTTAATGTATCTCTTAGGTCTTGAAAAGTTATATTTTCATCAACCACCAAAGCTTCAACTTGATGAAAGGCAGGTGAATGTGATGCATCTGGTCTATCGTTTCTATAGCAGCGTCCGGGCGAGATTATCTTAATTGGAGGCTTATAATTTTCCATAGTTCTAATCTGCACAGTGGATGTTTGAGTTCTTAAGAGCACATCATCTTTAATATAAAAAGTATCTGCCAAATTTCTGGATGGGTGATCTTTTGGGGTATTTAGCGCATCAAAGTTATGAAATTCATCTTCTATATCATAACCTTCTGCAATATCAAAACCCATACTGATAAAGATATCTTCAATTTCACGCCACACAATAGTCAAAGGATGCAAGCTCCCATAACCAATAGCATATCCAGGCATACTCAAATCGACCTTACTGTCTTGCAAGGTTTTTTGATATTCCATCTCTTTAAGCTTAACAATTCTATTCTCGAGCAAGTTCTCAATATTTTGTTTTGCAATATTGATAGTTTTACCAACTTTTGGTCTTTCTTCTGGGCTTAAAGAGCCCAGTGTTTTCATTAAATCCATGATCTCACTTTTTTTGCCAATATATTTGGCTTTAATGTTCATCAATTCATGAATACTCTGAGCACCCTTTATATCGTTTTCTGCTGCTAATACAACATGATTAAGCTTTGTTTCCACTTTTAATTAAGCCCTTTTGCTGTTTTAGCTGATTCGCACAAAGCTGTAAAAGTTGCAGGTTCATGCCATGCTAAATGAGCAAGTGTTTTTCTATTTACGTTGATATTAGCTTTATTTAAGCCATCAATTAAATTACTATAAGACATACCGTTAGATCTTGCTGCTGCATTGATACGAGTAATCCATAATTGTCTAAACTGTCTTTTCTTTTGTTTTCTATCACGATAAGCGTAAGTCAAGCCTTTTTCATAGGTCTGTCGTGCTGTTTTATAAAGTTTACTTCTTGCACCTACATAGCCTCTTGCTGCTTTTAAATATTTTTTATGTCTTCTATGTCCAGCTACATTATTTGTTGATCTTGGCATAATATTTCTCCTTTTTGATTACATTCCTAATAATTTTGCGATTCTTGGATAGTCTGCACGTGAAACCAAAGTACTTTGAGAAAGTCTCTTTTTTCTTTTACGGTTTTTAGATGTCAGTATGTGTGAATGCCCTGCACGATGTCTTTTAATTTTGTTTGTACCTGTTACTTTAAATCGTTTTGCGGCAGCACGGTGTGTTTTTATTTTTGGCATTTTTCCTCCTTGTGAACAGCCATTCTTTATTCTTATTCGTCTATTATTTCTTCGTTTTCCATTGGTTCAGTATCCACAGATTCGAGCTTTTCTATTATCCTGTCTATCTCTTTTTTGGGTGATACAACCATAGTTAACAAGTTTTTTTCTGATGATGGTTTGGAATCAATCTCTATTATATCTTTCAAATCCTCTGCGATACGCTCCAAAACGTCATAACCAAGTTCTTTATGAGCCATTTGTCGACCTTTAAATCTAACAGTAAACTTCACCTTATTTTGTTGTTTTAAAAAACGAATAGCATTGTTTTTTTTGAAGTTATAATCATGATCATCTGTATTAGGTCCAAACTTAATTTCTTTCACCAATACAACATGTTGTTTTTTCTTTAATTCTCTTGCTTTACGTTCTTTATGATAGTAATATTTACTAAAATCCAATATCCTACATACTGGTGGATTTGCATTTGGTGATATTTCCACAAGATCAAGTCCTGCTTCTTCTGCCAACTGCAAAGCACGTTGCAAACTTACTATGCCTATTTGACAACCTTCGTTACTTATCAAACGTACTTCTGCAACGTCAATTTCAGTATTAATCCTCTCTTTTGGTACTACTGCTTTTGTTTTTGATTTACCACGGCGAATGCGTATTATAATTGCCTCCTATTTTCTTTTTGGTTTTTTAAATCTTATGCATTCCAATTTACACTCTATATATGTAAAAAAGCGAGTCTTTGCCCGCTTTATTTTATTATAAATCTATTATTATAAATTATTCAGACCTTAATAGTAACCTTTCTAAGCGTAGAATCTTTCATCTACGAGCGACCATAAGGTAGAAGCACGGGCTTCTTTTTTACACTTCTAATACAAAATTATTAATCTATGAAAATCAGTCAAGTAAAATATTTGAAATTGACTATTTTTAAAAATAGTACAACTTTTTATCCATATTTGCCTGAACATAAATTTATTAATTGTATCTGCTAAATCACGTTACAAAACATAAATATAAGCTTATTCTAACTCAGATAGAAGTAATTCTTTATAATCCTTTTCCCAGTCTTGTTTCTCAATAAATACTTTCAAATCCTCTTTTCGTAGCCAAGACTTATAATTCTTATTTACTATTTTATCGACTAAATCAAATGCAGTATCTACTGTTAAGTTCATATGCTCACAATTATATTCAAACTTTTTCATTTGCTTATTTAAGCTTTTCTTTTTGCAACGAATTCATCTCATAAATACACAACTTTATGAGCATAAAGGTAGATATCTGCAAAAGTGCAAAGCTAAGCACATTTTATTATTTTTCAATTATCAATGCAAACACCTTGATATCTCGAGCTTTATGCTACCATTTACACATATTCTTTTTTTTGATTGACAATATTGTCGAGAAATTTTATATTATACCATAAGGAGTTTATATTGTGGATAAAAAAGGATATATCTTTTTATGAAAATTAAAAAATTCTTAGCACCTTCAATGCAAGAAGCATTGAAGATGATTAAAAAAGAGTTCGGTGATGATGCAATTATACTAAGTAATAAAAGCGTTCAATTAAAAGATCACCCCGAATGGAAAAACGCCATAGAAGTAACCGCTGCGATAGACAAAAAAGATGAGATACCATCTGAAAGCTTCGGCGATAAAATAAAAAAAGCAAGCTCAGAAAAAACCGAGCCAAGCAGTCTCTCAAATGCACAATTCAGTACATTACAAAAAGATATTAGTTTTATTAATGATAGGGTGGAATTGATTTTGAATCATATTAAATATGAAAATCTTCCGCATTTACCCAAAAGCTTACAAGAATATAATAAACTACTTATTCAAAATGGGATCAATGCATCAATTGCCAATACAATAATTGAAGAAGTATTTACCAGCTTGAGAGGTGAAGAACTTATGGAGGATGATTTAGTTGAACAAAAAATCCTCAATAAGATCAGAAATATGATCCAAATAACTGGTCCCGTAAAGTATAATCAAGGTGTACCAACGGTCGTCTTAGTAATGGGTTCAACAGGCGTAGGCAAAACAACAAGCGTGGCAAAGCTTGCAGCTTTATATAAGTTTACTTACAGGAAAAAAGTTGCTCTTATCTCTGTTGATAGCTTTAGAATCGCTGCAATGGAGCAATTGAAAGCGTTTTCAGACATTGCAAAGATACATTTTGAAGCTGCATATAATAATAATGACTTGATAGACATAATAAATAAATTAAAATCTTATGATGTTATCTTAATTGACTCAGCGGGCATTAATATAAAAAATATAAAGCAATTAATTGCATTAAAAGAGACTATCAGAGTGTCCCGTGCGGACGAAATACACCTTATTATTAATATGACTACACGCTACTTAGAAATGAAAGAGACTCTAAAAAGTTTTGCTATGATTCCATATCATGGTATAGTATTAACAAAGCTTGATGAAAGCTCTTATTTTGGAGATATTGTTAATCTATCAGTAGAAATGGACAAACCATTCTCCTATATTAGCTTTGGGCAAAACATACCCGAAGATATCAGCCTTGCCAATCGAAATGAACTGGCCCAAATTATTTTAAGAGGAAAATATGAAAAATAATACACAAAGTCAACAATTAAAACAATATATAGACGGTGATAAACCATTGAAAAAAAATAAGTTTGCAAAGCTTATTGCAATAACTTCTGGAAAGGGCGGGGTAGGAAAAACAAATTTTATTCTAAACTTAGCAATTGCTATGTCGATAAGAGGTAAGAAGGTTCTTTTGATCGATGCTGATATGAACCTTTCAAATATAGATGTGCTGTTAGGAATTTATCCTCAATATACCCTATCAAACCTCATGGACGACTTGATTACGGTAGAACAGTTAGTTGTAGAAGGACCGCGCGGAATAAGCATTATGCCCGCATCATCAGGAGATTTAATGGTAATGAAAAATATTAAAGAATATCAGCAAGCACTGATTAATGCATACACAGAGCTACGCAAGGATTATGATTATATCCTTATTGATACTGGAGCTGGTATCAGCGACCTAAGCATAGACTTTGTGCTAAGTGCTGATAAAATACTCGTAATTACAACCCCTGAACCTACCGCTATTACTGACGCATATGCAATGATAAAAGTACTTTACTATAGAGCAAAATCTCCTGATATAAATTTAGTAATAAATTTGGCACAAACCGAAGAAGAGGGTAAAACTATTTATAATAAAATAAATCTTATTGTACAGCATTTTCTCAACAAAACAGTTGCCCATGCAGGAACGATTCCCCTCGATAAAAGCATACCAGAAGCTGTGAAAGAACAAGTCCCTTTTATAATCAAAAGACCGCGTTCTGTCGCTTCAGCAAGCATACATAATATTGCTGTTTCTATTTTAAAAGAGGATAAAGAATGATAAAAAGAAATCAGTATGCAAATGCTTGGGCAAACATTGTGGCAATCATAATGTTTTTCCTCACATTTTTTACTGCATATTTCTTTGCACAATTCCCTTTAACAACATCATTTATCAAAGCAACTGTCACCTTGCTCGTTAGCATGATCGTCGCAAAAATCATTGTCTTTGTTTGGAATAATTCTATGCCTTCCGATGATTGGAGATTACTGGTAAAAGGAGCACCCGACCTGCCAAAACGCGCTGATCTTTTAATCAGCGAAACAGATAATGGCGAGTTAGAAAACAACTAATAATTATATTCTCTTATGAATATTCAATTAATATATTATTATTACTTCACTTGATATGCGAAGTCCACTTTATTTCTTTATATTCATAAAAAATGTGTTTAGAAGTCCAAAAGGATCCCGTTACCATCCCGTTACACTCCTACTACACTCCTACTACTTCTCCAAGATAGCAGGAGGGATCTATGGGGTATCTAAAGGGGCTTTTGTGCTTTAGCTAAAAGTTGTAATTTAAGCAAGAAAATGATAAAAACGAGTTTTTTGCAGTTTTTTTTGAGCTTTAATATATGCCTTTTGGTAATTTTTTTGGAGTAAGATAAGTTTTTAGCAAGAATTTTCTGGCTCGAAATGATTTTTTTTGTAAGAGAAATCTGGATTAAAATTAGTTTACAAAAATAAATTATTAAGAGCTTTTGCAATAGCCATTAATAATATGCTTGATATTTAGCGGAAGATAGTTTGCAAAAGAAGAATAGGTATTTTGCTTTAAAACTATAAATATAAAAAAAGAGCTGCTACGAATAAAGTAGCAGCTCGAAAGAAATTGTTTGTTATTCTACATTTTCTTCTACTTCTTCAACCTCTTGAACTGGTTCTTCTACAACATTTTCGACATTAGCTTCTTCAACTACAGCTTTTTCTTGTTTTGCACAAGCAAAAATTAAAAAAGATGCGAAAACGATAGCTAAAATCATGACTTTCTTAATAAGTTTCATTTTTTTTCCTTCCTCTATAACTATCCACTGTTATAGCAAACTTTTTATCTCACACTATAATAAACTAACATTGCCATTATTTAATAACAATAAAACTTGGCAAGTAATATTTTCTAAAAAATATAAATATTATATTTTTTAAAATAATATTACTAATTTTTATTAGGCAAGATATGCTCCTGATCTTGTTTTCATGCAAAAGTTATCAATCACAAATCAATCTGGTATTTGTTTAGAAAGACAATTTAAAGCATGGTCAAAAGCTTTAAAGAAGAAGTTTTTTTCAAAAATATATTGGAGCAAATGCAAATCAAATACATATTTTTTAAAAACACTAAAATTTACTTTGTTTTATACTGTCTTTAAATCATTTAGATATCTAACAAAAAGTTAGTTGACAATTTTTTAATTATTATTTTTTATGCAAAGTAAGAAAGGGAGTATTTAAATGAAGGATAAAAAAAGCTTAATTGAGATAATTGAAAAGCAAAGAAATTTGGCAAGAGCGGCAATAGTAGCTATGACAACTCTTGCTAAGTCAGGTCACCCTGGCGGATCTATGTCTTGTATAGATATAATTTTATCTCTATACAACACTATGAATATTGACCCAAAAGATTATTGGAAAGAGGGTCGTGATCAATTAGTTGTAAGTAACGGACACATATCACCCGCTATTTATACAAGTGCTGCACTTACAGGTTTTGTAGAGCTTGAAGATGTTATAAGCCAATTTCGTCTCATTCGTAGCATATTTGAAGGGCATGTTGAACCATACGTGCCAACAGTTGAGTGGGCGAGTGGTAATTTAGGTCAAGGATTATCAGCTGCTTGCGGATTTGCATTAGCATCACGAGTCAAAAATATAGACAATCAAATTTATGTAATCATGGGCGATGGTGAGCAACAAAAAGGTCAAATCTCAGAAGCACGTCGTTTCGCTAAGAAGTATAATTTAAACAATATAACCTGCTTTATTGACTACAACCAGCTTCAAATCGGAGGAGATATCAATGATGTAATGCCACAAGATATTATTGCAAATTATAAGAGCGACAAATGGGAAGTACTTGAAATTGATGGGCACAATATTTCAGAGATTTTAGATGCTATAGAAAAAGCGAAAACGATTGACTCTCCTGTGATGATTTTGGCTCACACAGTTATGGGCAAGGGTGTTTCTTTTATGGAAAACAAAGAAAAATATCATGGTTCAACTCTGCACAAAGAAGACTGTATCAAAGCAATAAAAGAGCTTGGTGTTGATCTTGATTTGGATAAATATGAGCAAATAAGAAATGAGCTTTATGAAACAACTGAACGAGTTAAATATAGCAGAGATTTTTCAGAAGATATGTCTTTAAATGAAAGCCCTGTAAGAGTTTATACAGAAAAGACAGACAATCGTTCAGCTTGGGGCAATGCTCTGACAGATTTTGCTAATGCTAATTTGGATAGCAAGACAAAAATAGCAGTCTTTGACTGTGATCTAATGGGCAGTGTAAAGACAGATGGTTTCCAAAAAGTTATGCCAGACAACTTTTTTCAAGCAGGTATAATGGAGCATCACACAGCCGTTTGTGCTGCAGCAATGTCCAAAATGGGCATTCAAACCTTCTTTGCAGATTTCGGTGTATTTGGCGTTGATGAGACTTATAATCAGCACAGGCTAAGTGATATAAATAAGACTAATCTCAAAATAATCAACACACACGTTGGGCTCGATGTTGGCGAAGACGGAAAAACACACCAATGCCTCGACTATGTGGGGCTTATGCGTAACCTTTACGGTTTTCTAAATATAGTTCCTGCAGACCCCAATCAAACTGATCGTGCAGTGCGTTTTGCATCTTTATACAAAGGCAATCTCGTAATGTCTATGGGTCGTTCAAAACTTGATATTATTAAAAAAGAAAATGGTGAGATTTACTTTGATGAAAACTATACATTCAAATATGGCAAAGCTGATAAATTGAGAAGCGGTTCTGACGGTGCAATGGTCGTAATGGGGACTCTTGCTAACAATGCAGTCAAAATAGTTGACAGATTAGCAGCAGAAGGAATTAAGATTGAGCTTTGGAACGTTTCATGCCCTACAAAGGCAGATGAACAAATGCTTGAATCTATTGTAGAAAAGCCTTTTGTAGTCAGTTATGAAGATCATAATATCAATACAGGACTTGGAGCTATTCTTGCAGACCATCTCATGAGTAGCGGTTTATGTACTCAGCTCTATAAGTTTGGTGTTCAAGGATATGCGTTTTCGGGTGCAGCTTCCGATGTCTATGAATACGCTGATTTAGGCGAAGAAAACGTTTACAAATCAGTAAAAAGAATATATGAACACCATAAGGAGTTTGTTAATTAAATAGGTGGAGAGTATTTTCTCGACCTTTGGAATGATATTTGCTATTTAATAAAGAAAACACAACACGGAGGAGTAATGAAAAAAGTCCTATATTTGCTAATAGCTATTAGTTTATTATTAATAGGCTGTGCCAAAGCAAATGACCCACTTGTTGATACACACAAGATGAAAGTTATTCAAACTTATACTACTATAGGCAATCCAATTGATATTGATTCACATGGTAATATGCTATTTATCGCAGATGACTTTGGCGGTTACCATATTTATAACTCAAATTCTGGCGAGTTGATCAAATCAGCTAATTACTATATGTATGCAGGTATACAATCACCCTTACAAGTGAAAATTATTAGATATGATCATCTTTCAAAATGTATGATTCTCTTAAATAGGTTAAACAGCTCAAATTGGAATATGGAGTTCTTCTCTTTAAATGACCCTGCTAATCCTACTTTATTAGATTATTCATCTGGGGATACAGTTGATTTAAAAAGTATTGTCTTAGAAGCTTCTGCCGATACATCTAAATATGACTTTGCAATTTATAGAACAAGCAAATCAAGCAGCAAACTCAAATACTCTGAAGTTAAATTGGGTTCATATCCGATTCAACATGATATCAGAGATGTTGAAACAAGCTATCCTCCCGAGCAACTTGGTATATCTGAAGAATACGTTTTTGTATGTTATGGACAGCTTGGTGTTACTATATTTAACAAAAACACCTTTGATAAAGTAGCAAGTTTTGACACTCCTGGCTATGCAACAGCCGTCAAATACCATGATGGTTATATATATGTAGCAGACAGGCAAGCAGGCTTCCATGTTTACAAATTAGACACAAATATGAATGTTGAACATATTTACACGTATAATACAACAAGTGGATATGCCGAAAATATTGAAATAAAAGATAATTATGCAGCTCTATCATGGAATTCTCAAGGCGTATTTCTCTTTGATATTTCCAATCCCTTAGATATCAAGCTTGCTGACAGACTGCCAAGCACTGTTGTCGGTTATGTGAATAATATCCATTTCTCCGAACATGAACGTAGTCTCTTTGTTGCAAGTCGAGATAAGGGTGTTTTAAAAATTGAATATTAATTTTCAGCAATATAGTTGATGTAAGTCGTGAGTTGTATAAATGCCGGAGAAACTCATGACTTACCTTTCTTTAGATACGAGCTCTAATGCGGGCAGTATTGCCTTAGAAAAAGGCGGCAAGATACTTTATATCAACTATTTTGATAGTTTGATAACGCACTCAGAGACTTTGATGCCCTCTATCAATGAGGCATTTAAATTAGCAAAAATCAAGGCACAAGACATTGATGCAATATTGCTTGCAAATGGACCTGGCTCATTTACGGGTTTACGCATTGGTCTTGCAACAGCTAAAGGGATTGCTTATCCACACAAAATACCTATTTTGCCATTTTATACACTTGAGGCTAATGCGATCAATTATATGAATAAAGGCAAGCCTATCCTTTCGATTATTGATGCTAAAATGGACGAGATATACTTGTCTTTGTATGATGAGCATCTAAATGAAATTAGCTCACCATGTTGTTTTTCCTACCCAGAATTGCAGTTTTTTTTAGAAGAGAAAAAATTAGACAATTTCTTTCTTTGTGGTGATAAACCAGATAGTCTTATAAAAATATTCAAACAAAACAAGATCAACTATTTTGAACAAACAGGGATATTATCGCTAAAAATATGCACATCTTTATTTTCTTTAATGAGCTTACGTAAGATATGCCCCGAATGGAATAATGAAGCCTATGCTGCACTTGAGCCATTTTATGTAAGAAAGAGCATAGCTCAGATAAGAAAATAAGACTTTGTTTTTTTCTTTTAAAAAGAGGGAAACTTTATATTTTATACATCATCTACTATTATTAAGATCGATTTATAAAATAAGATAATTTTTGCAAGTCATTTACTTAGCTTTTTAGCAAATATTTTTTGGTCGATATAAAACTAATTTGTTTTATTAAAGAATCTTTTTTTATTAAATCTTTTTTCTTGACTTTTAAACAGATATTTTATAATATACATTAAAATCTAATATGGGAGGGTCTATGAACATATTTTCAACAAACGAAGTGATTGAAATGGCTGTACAAATTGAAAGAAGTGGATACACTTTTTATGAACGTGCTCTCGGCAAGGATAATCTTGATCAAGAGACAAGAGATCTTTTAACAATTTTGAAAAATGAGGAAGTAAAACATGAGCAGTACTTTCTAAGTTTAAGAGAAGATGTAGACCTCTTTAATATGGATGAAGCTCATGACTGGGAAATGATTTCATCTTATATTAAAATGATTACAGACTCGAGATTATTTTCAGATGAAAAATCGGCAATGGCTTTAGTTGATGAGGCTAAATCAGTCTTAGATATCATCAATTATGCTATCACTTTTGAAAAAGATACTTTACTTTTTTTCCATACTTTAAGAGATAAGGTACATACAGAATCAACAAAAGAAGTTATTCAAAACATAATTCAAGAAGAAATAACACATGTATTTCGTTTGACAGAATACAAGAAAAAGCTAATAAATAAAGGAGCAAAACTATGACAGATCAAGAAATAGCAAAAGCTGCAAAGTTAAAACCAATTATAGATGTTGCAAAAACTATTGGTTTGACAGAAGACGATTTAGAGTTATATGGTAAATATAAAGCAAAACTATCTTACGAGGCATTAAAAAGATTAGAGAATAATAATATGGGACAGCTCATTCTCGTATCAGCTATCACCCCAACCCCAGCAGGAGAAGGCAAAACAACCAATACTATAGGCTTGGCTCAAGCATTAAACAAAATAGGTAAAAAAGCAATTGCTGCTATAAGAGAGCCTTCATTGGGACCTGTTTTTGGAGTAAAAGGCGGTGCTGCAGGCGGTGGATATTCACAAGTCATGCCAATGGAAGATATTAATATGCACTTTACAGGCGATTTTCACGCAATCACAGCTGCAAACAACACACTTGCTGCTTTAATTGACAACCATGTCTATTATGACAATAAAATGAACATTGATCCACGTAGAATCTTGTGGAAACGCGTCTTGGATGTCAATGATCGCATGTTGAGAGACTGCATTATTGGTTTAGGTGGTAGCAGACAAGGCTTTCCTCGCGAAGAAGGCTTTGATATTACACCTGCATCAGAAATTATGGCGATTCTTTGTTTGTCAAATAATATTGAAGAGCTTAAAGAAAGAATTGGCAATATTGCAGTTGCTTTCTCTTATACTGGTGAATTATTACGAGTGAAAGACTTTAAATTTGAAGGTGCAATAACCGCTATTTTGAAAGATGCACTAAAGCCTAATTTGGTACAAACATTAGAGAATACTCCTGTTTTTGTTCATGGAGGTCCATTTGCAAACATTGCTCAAGGTGCAAACAGTATTTTAGCTACCAAGACAGCGATGAGATTAGCTGACTTTGCAGTTACAGAGGCTGGTTTTGGCTTTGATTTAGGTGCAGAGAAATTCTTTGATATTGTAAGCCGTTATGGAGAATTTTGTACGTCAGCTGTTGTATTAGTGGCAACTGTTCGTGCAATAAAAATGCATGGTGGTGCAAAGTTAAAAACTATCACAGAACCTGATCCAGATGCAGTTCGTAAAGGGCTTGATAACTTAGGCAAACACTTGGAAAATATTGTCAAATTTGGTATGAAATCAGTTGTTTCTATCAACCGTTTCATCACTGATACAGATGAAGAATTGCAGATCATCAAAGATTTTTGTGAATCAAAGGGTTTTGACGCATTTGTGGTTGACTTCTGGGCAAAAGGCGGAGATGGTGGTTTGGATTTAGCACAAAAAGTTGTTGACTTGATAGATAATAAAGTATGCGAACAAAAGTTTTTATATGATTGGAAAATGCCAATTAAAGATAAGATTGAAATAATTGCTAAGAATATTTATGGAGCAGAAGCAGTTGACTACTCACCTCTTGCAAAACAAGACTTGAGATTACTCAAAAAGTTTGACTTGGAGCACCTGCCGATTTGTATGGCAAAAACACAGAAATCTTTATCAGACAACCCTGATTTGCTTGGCAGGCCAAAAGACTTTTTGGTAACAGTTCGTGAAATTAAGCTGGCAGCAGGTGCAGGCTTTGTGATTCCAATAACAGGTGAAATAATGCGTATGCCTGGTTTATCAAAGACACCTTCAGCACTGAACATAGATGTCAGTCATGATGGTGATATTGTAGGGCTTTTCTAAATATAAAACAAGAACGAGTGGATTCAATATTCACTCGTTCTATCTTTAATTATTATAAATATTTTTATAATTATTCATGTTAAAAAAAAGACATATAAAGAACTCAAGACTTTTAAAAGATAATATAAAAAAAGATATACAATACGCTCTTGTATCAGTATTTACTAATCTGGCTCGCATAAGAAAAGTCGAAAAAAAGCATATTGACTCCTTAGCTAAACTTTTTCGTAATACACTTTCTTATGAGCCCTCATTGTTGGAGCTGTGGAAGATAGCAGAATCTCCCTATTCCTTGAGGCAATCATGCCAGATTTTCAACAATCACTTTGCCAAACGTGATAAAGTTATCCTCTTTTTAAACATTATTTATCTTGTTTATCAAGAAGATAATTTCCACGTGTTATCGAGCCTTGAGATAATCAAAATAGTTGACTTACTCTATCTTGATATTTCTTTTTATGAGCAGGTATTAGACATTATTGAAGGCAAATCACAGCATTTTTCTTTAAACACAGATATTTTCTTTGTCGATCTAAACGACAGAATTTTACAAAATGATATTATATTTTCTAAGCAAAAAAATGCTGATTTGTATTTAAACAATGTTAATCTTATTGTTTTGAATATCTTAAATAATATTTTCTACGCTTTTAATAGCCAGAAAAATGATAATGCTGTATTTGCAAGCAATGTCTTTAATTTATTGGCAGATGACGGTTTTATTAAGATTATCGCTCAGGATGATCTAACAATCAATTTAAATAAAGCAATGTTACTTAAACTCTATCAAAGAAAACAAAGCAAAACAAGTTTTTCTTATCTCTTTAAACATGCTAATATTGAATTAGAAGTCGATAATAATGGACTTAAAACAACTGTTAAAACCCTATCAGGCAAATACTTTATTAATAATCGACCTGCTCGCAAACATGAAATATTAGCATTGGATGATTTGATCCAGCTCGAACATAAACATTTGGGGTTCAACTTTGTTTCAGGTGAATTTCTTCAACAAGAAAAACCAATATCAAAGCATGTCTTAAATGATGTAAATGGCAAGCTCAATCTATCTGAATCGGGTACTCAAAACCTTATACCAGAGCTTGCTCAGCTTACGTTTATCAGTAAAAACAAGCAAAACTTTCTCATACTCAGTAATATTAATAGCACATACGAAATTCTTGTAAATGGTGTTGATATTAATAATTTGGAAAGCCTAAAGATAAATGATATAATTGAATATCGTGGGCATAATTATCAATTAAACAAGTATTTCCAGCTTGAGGAATTAAAGCAATATATCCACAATCTCCAAGTACATGAGTTATATCATGAATTTTCAAAAGGACAAAAAATAGCATTGGATAATATAAGTTTTGATCTCAAAAGCAAGGAGATGCTGGCTATAATGGGTCCGAGTGGCAGTGGTAAAACTACGTTTTTAAAATGCTTACTTGGGGAGATATTACCCAAACGAATAAATATCACTATCAATGGTAAAAAATATAATCCTGAGACCTCAAGCTATCGGCAAGCCATTGCATATGTGCCACAAGATGATCTTTTATTTGAAAATCTAACTATATATCAAAATCTTTATTATTGTGCCAAAGTTCGTGTACCAGATTTATTTTCAAGTAATGAAGAGATAAATCTAAAAATTGATCATATTCTATCATTAATGGGTTTGCATGATAAACGCAATCTACGTGCTGGCAGTATAAATCAGAAAGTACTTAGCGGAGGAGAGCGTAAACGCCTCAATATAGCTCTTGAACTTCTCTCAGATCCCCAGATTATCATACTTGACGAACCGACTTCTGGCTTGTCAAGCAAAGATTCAGAGAAATTAATTGAGACGCTGAATGACTTAAAACAAATTGGCAAGATTATCCTTGCAACTATACATCAACCAAATGCAGATTTATTTCAACAATTTGACAAACTTCTCTTATTAGACAAGGGTGGAATACAAGTATATTTTGGCAAAACAAGCCAAATATTCTCTTATTTTGATGAAGAACTGGCGAAGCTGAATGACAAAAAACTTGAGACTAAAAGAGACCTTTCAATGCCTGAATTTTTATTTGATATACTTGAATACAACGAAATAAACCATTCTGAATTAATAAGAAATATAGGCTTTAAAGAAAGACAATTTTCACCTATTTATTGGAAAGAAAAGTATCGTAATAATAAAATGTTAGAGTTTTTGCAGCTTGATAATGATACTCATAAAGATGATCAAAAAGAAACAGAACAAGTGCAACATACTGCCAAAAAGAACTATCGGGCAAATGTGAAAAAGAACTATTTCCTTTTTTTACGTAATATGATAAATAAAACTGCTAACTTGTCATATGTTTTGGTCAGCTTATTAGCATCTCCTATTCTTGGCTTGATTATCTCCTCTATTTTGCGTTATGTAAACAATGCAGAACATGAGTCTTATTCTCTTTATCATAATCCAAATATTGGTTTGTTTATTTTTATATCTGTCATAATATTTATTTTCTTAGGAATGGCGTCAAGTATAAATGAAATCATCAGTGAGCGGCGTATTCTCAATCGCGAACGAAAAATTAATGTGTATCTTATTGAGTTTTTTTCTGCAAAATATTTGTTTTTATCACTATTATTACTTATTCAGTCGTTTCTATACTTAGCTTTTTCAATGCCCATATTACAAATAAAAGGTGTCATTTTACAATACCAAATCTTTCTATTTCTTGCAGGTTTAACAGGTGTTAGTATTGGGCTTTTTCTCTCATCGCTTTTTAATAACCGAGACTCAGCTACAAACCTTATGCCTTACTTAATTATTCCGCAAATACTATTTGCTGGTGCTGTGATATCGTTCTCTGAACTTAACCCCTATGTGAAAATCAATCATAATAGAAGTGTCCCAGAATTTTGTGAAATAATATCATCACGTTGGCTTTTTGAAGGCTTGGCAATAGCTCAAGTAGAGAATAATTATTGGGATAGAACTATCAGTAGCTTAAATAAAAAAATAATGCTGACAAGCTCTTATAAAGACAAGAATGCATTATATTCGCGAAAGAATAGCTTTATAAAAAGCTTTCCAGCAAAGAATTACCAAAATGAAAAACTCAATAAACTGGTTTTCATACAAAATGGAAGAACTTCAAATAGTGGATATTATCAGTTTATGTCAAGCTCTCGTATAGTTTTTGGTAAAAAAGTTTCGATAATACTGTATAATATCAGTATATCCATCTTTATCATACTCTTTTTCAATAGTATGACATTAATTCTTTTAAAATTTAGGCAGGAATAATATGAATATTTTTTCACGTTTACAAGACAATGACTTATTGAAATATCTTGATGAGCAAGAATATAGATTAGTAGCTGCAATAGCAAAAGAGGTTAGATATAAAAAAAATACAGTTTTTCATCTTGCAACAGAGTCTAATTTATATGTTATAAAACAAGGTAAAGTTGCATTTTTTATGTATAATCATGAAAATTTACCTGTTTTTTTTGATAATGTGGGTGCTAACGAAACTATCTGGGAGTCAGCTTTTTTTATACAAAAGTCCGAAAATATTCATTTTCATAGCATGGAAGATACACAGTTGCTTGTGTATAACAAAAAAGATTTGGAGAATATTTATGCAAAAGAGCCTATCATTCATCTCAAGACTCAAGCTGCATTAAATGATAGCCTATGTGAAAAACACATACGATTAACACAAAAGCTTTTAGGTACCTAATGTGAATAAATTATACTCATGTTTAAATACTGAACAAATCCAAAAATTGCAGACAATTGAGCGTATCAAATCTTTTCAACCAAGAGAGATTATTATCGCTCTTGGCGATCGTAATAGAGATATTATGGTCACAAATTCTGGAGAAGTAGAGATTATTAGCACAGATATTTATGGTAATGAAATAATTATTGGGATCCTATCTAAAGGTGATATTTTTGGAGAGATGAACTTTGTCATTCCTTTACGCCGTACTGCTACAATAAGAAGCAAAACATTTGCAACAATCACTTGCTATCCATATCAAGAACTCTGTCAGCTTCTCGTACAAGAGCATAGCTTAGGTACACAATTATTGAAGACAATTAATGAGCTGCAAGCACAAAAAATGTATGAGACTTTAAAAAAATATATAAACAGTTAAATTATGTAATTCCAGTTTTACAAGGGAGATGAGTTTGGCTTCGTTGTCTTTTCTGGCTTTGTGAATTAACATCAATCAACGATGTTTTTTTTAGATAATAATATAATTTCAAAATAAAAAAACCCCTCTTGCGAGGGGTTTCAGGGTTTAGGGTAGGAGGTTTTACCGTTCTCCAAACGGAGTTGGGTAAATTTATGAGATTATATGAGAAAAAGACTTACTCATTTTCATAATTCACTCTATGTACAAATCAATTTATATAGAATTGCAAACTTGTCAAGTAATATTTTCATTTTATTTCATTTATTATTGAAGAGTGTTCATAATCTAATAAATAACAGCCGTTTATATTGAAACAAAACATTTGTCGCCTTATTAATACTTAGCTATTACTTGATAATTTTGACAAACCAGTCGATTATGTAAAAAAGATTTTTGATAGAGCAGTAATTTTCTTATATTGCCATAATAAAAAAAGCACCTCCAAACCCGCTCTATTACGCTATCTGTAAAATGAATGAAATTTAGTTTTGCAAAACCCCTGTTTTGTCCTGCGTATATATATAGAGGGGCATATATTTTTAGTAGATATTTGGGTAATAAACAGTTTTTGGTTAAACATGCATTTTGAATGCAAATAGTAGTCTATAATAATGACTTTACGCTATGATTATCAGCATTTATATTTTCGCCAATAACTGAATTAAAAATGAAAATTGTTTATCTAACAAATATTATCAAACCATTAAATCAATTTGGAAGGAGAAATGATGAGAGTATATCTATCAGAATCACACGGTTTTCCTAAGCGTATTGGAGAATTTATTTTAGCATATTATGCCAATAATAATGTTGTAATCTTACGCAAACCTGTTAAGAGGACAATATTAGCACAGAATATTAATATCAAAAATAATCAATCATTTATTTGTTTTTTCTGGAGTTCTATGAGTATAAATATCAAATCTTTATTTGGTGATTATGCAAAAGTCTACAAGTGTTACACCATGCTAAAAAGAGCACAAGGTGTATCGGGTTTTAGTATGTTTATCTACTTTTTATATCGTTTGCAAAAACGTTATAGCATAGCAATTTGTGATATGACTGTTGACTTTATCATGAGCGTTTTAAAGCAATATAATAGCATAAAAAAACTAATGCGAGAGACTTTATTGTATTATTTGCATGTTAAGCACTCTTTCCAAAACGAAAAACTAATATTTGTGAAAAAAGAATTAGGCATACCTTTATCACAATCATATATCAATACATTTGCAAAAGAGGTGTTTTGTTTAGAAGATATCATTTCAAAGTCAAGTCACATTATTAACATAATAAAAGGCAATTTTGTAGTATTTTATGATAAATATGTTTCAGCTATCTACAATTGTAATAGATTAATTGACACATAAATAAAAAAGTTTGAGGTCCTCGATCAATGATGGTTAGTGTAGTTAAGCAGAATTATAATCAAAATAAAGCTTGCAAATAAAAAAAATCAATGATATAGTTGACAAAATAAATAATATTTAATAAATTGGATATATAAAGGTCATATTATGAAAAATGAGAATAAAAAGGGTGTTGTGAAACAAAATGATTGAGAAATCTCGATTAGGTTATATTTTAACCAAAAAGAAGATAATTAGTGAAGATCAGCTTGCAAAAGCCCTTGAGCAACAAAAGTTAGAAGGGGCATCAGGGCGAAAGCTTGGGCAAATTCTTGTTGAGGATTTTGGTATTGACCACCATCAGATATTCTCTACATTAGCAGAAATATATGCATTTCGTTCTGCAACAATTGAGCCATCAAAGTTGGAGCCAGCGAAAATTCAACATACAAAAGACTTGCTAAAGAGATTTAATGAAAGCCTAAAAAATGAGCTTGTCTATAAAAAAGTTTTACCTTTTCATGCAAATTTAGGACCAAGAGGTAATTTAATAGTCTTAGCAGCAGATGTCACAGAAAAAGTAGTTGAAAAAATTCCTTTAAATACCGAGTTCAAACGATACGAAGTTGTTTATTGCCCGCTAAAAACTTTGGATGAACTAATACAGATGTTTGCACCCCAAAAAAATGAATTCTTGGATATCTTGCAAGAGGCAACAGAGTCTACAATCACAGATACATCTTGGCATGAAGAGAATATCAATGAAGGCGAGCTTGATGAGGAGATTAATAAAAGCCTTCTTGTCAACCTCTTTGAGGGCTGCCTTTTAGAAGCAGTAAGAAAAGGTGGAGTCTCTGATGTTCACATTATTCCATATCAAAAAAATGCGGTAGATATTTATTTTAGAGTCGATGGTAAGCTTCAATTGTGGCATAGACAAGAACATACATCTCCAGAGGCAATGGCAGCAGTTGTAAAAGACAGAACTAATGGTGTTGATAGATTTGAGCGTGATGGTGCTCAAGATGGTTTTGCTCAGAGAGTTGTAGATGGGCATTTAATACGCTTTAGAGTCTCAATAATTCCAATAGTTTCTGCAGAATTTGAGCGTAGGTTTGAAAGTATTGTTATTCGTGTTATTGATGATCGTAATGTTATAGCTGATTTAAAGAAATTGGGATTTCAAGAAAAAGCAGAACATGATTTTCTCAAGGCAATTTCAGTATCTCAAGGCATGGTTTTGGTAACAGGTCCTACAGGCAGCGGTAAAAGTACGACCTTAATGGCAGCACTTTTTCACACTATGGATCCTTCCAAAAACGTTCTTACTTGTGAAGATCCAGTTGAATATGTAATACAAGGTGCACGTCAGATTAAAATTAGTCATAGATTAAGCTTTGATCAGGCTATACGTGCAATTCTTCGACATGACCCAGACATTGTATTAGTAGGAGAGATTCGAGATAAAATCACTGCTGATATAGGAGTAAAACTGGCAAATACTGGGCACTTAACACTATCTACCCTACACACTAATGATGCGGTGGCAGCAGTTTCCAGATTATTTAAAATGGGAGTAGAGCCATTTTTGATAGCAAATGTAATAAATATCATTGTTGCTCAACGTTTGGTAAGAAAAATCTGTCCTGAATGCTGCATACCTTTGCCAAAAGAAAAGTATAATAGTGCTTTAGACTTGGGTTTAACTATGGAAGATATTGAAAAAGGACTAATATTAGATCCTGGTCCTGGTTGCAAAAAGTGTAATAGAGGCTATAAAGGTAGAGTGAACATCTGCGAAGCTTTATATTTTTCACCTGCAATCAAAAAAGCTGTATTGGAATCTGGCAACGATATCGACGAGTATAAAATTCGCGAGATTGCTGAAGGACAAGGAATGCTATCATTACGTGAATCAGGCTTGGATCGTATAAGAAATGGTCTGACAAGTCTGGAAGAGATAATCTATGCTACGTCAGAGGATTAATCTATGAATATGGGACAAATGCTTTTAGTGTTATTAGGTTTGGCATTATTTTCAACAATTCTAATGTCATATTATAACACATTTACCAACCAGATAGATTGGATTGAGAAAAATCAAATCCAAAAACAAGCATTAAGAATAATTGACTTTGAATTTCAAAGAATCGAGTCGCGCGTTATTAGTGGTACTCGGATAGCAAGCATTATGCCAGAATATCAAAACTTCTTTACCCCAATTGATACTTTTTATATTCATAATTTGCCATATAGACTTTATTTGCGTGCTCAACCATCGCACGCTACTGGCGACACTCTGTTTGTTCCCGACCCTCCTCAATATATGAAAATGCACGCAAGAGTGGTAACACAGCGTGGTTTAGGGGACTCTGTTCAAGTTGGTATGATTGACGTATCAGTAACAAAAATCTTTGGCGATGTGTTTTCAATGGACTAAGCCATGATAACTCATTATTTAGGTAATTTCATTTGTAAGATTTTTTTCAATCAATGTATTTAGGATATAGGTAATAATTTGGGTGCATTATTAGATTCTATCGGGGCTATGGTTGTCGGCTCATTAGTATTAATTACAATTTTGACATCTATTCTAAACTTTCAACAATTGAATTATAATATAATAACAGTTACAAACCTTACCGATATTAGCGAAAAGATATTTAAGGTTTTTGATCAATATTATATGGCTAACGTTGAGACTGTTGTTGGATCTGAACCCAGCCATTTTTCTTATCATGCAACACTCGAGGGGGGACGAAAGCAACTTGTAGAAATAATTATAAGTGATAATAAAACTGGAATAGGTTATCCTTTAATGGTCAAAACAACAGATATTTTGACTAATGAGGAAAAAATAGATGCAGGGTCTTACATTTTAGCAGATTATAATGTTTTTACCTACTATAATCGAGATATGGTCGAGGTTGCATCACCTGATAGTGTAAATAATGTTATGATGGAATTAACATTTTTGGATAAGGGTTGGAAGGGGGATGAGAACGATATGATATACTATTATATGACAATTTGGAAATCATTTAAAAAAACTTACTTAAAATGATTGACAAATTTACAGCAAAAATAATCATAACATTTTATAATGATAAGTAATATTTTAAAATGACATTACAATATTAAAAGTGCAGGTATTTATGAAGAAGAATATTCTTTGCGTCGATGACGAACAAGAAATCAGAGAGCTTATAACTGAGCTTTTGGAAACAAAAGGCTATCGTGTAGTCACAGCATCTGACGGCGAAGATGCCTTAGAAAAGATGAAACATGACTCTTTTGATTTATTTTTAATAGATATGTCTATGCCAAAAATGGATGGCATGGCTTTGCTAAAAGAAATAAAAAAGATACAACCCTTGGCTGTAGTTATTGTGTTAACTGGTTTTTCCAGTATCGAAGGAGCAGTTAATGCAATTCATGCAGGAGCATACCAGTATTTGTCTAAACCAGTAAAAGCAAAAGAGTTGTTTGAAATAGTAGATAAGGGTCTTGATTATTCAGAAGACTTATATGGTCCTTTGCAAAAAGCCTTTGATCCAGGTGCATCAAGCATTGATCCAGCTGAGCCAATAATGCTTCACGGTTTTTCCATTGAAGACAAGGCGGATTTCATGGCTCTTGGTCGTGTAAAACAATTCCAAGCAGGAGAAACAATACCTATAGGTGATTCCAGAGATGGCTCTATTGTCGTTATAGAATCAGGAGAGGCTTCTGTGTGGATGAGTAATACAACAATTGACTATCTCAAGAAATTCGATACTTGGGGGGAGGAAAGTATAATTTTAACAGGATCTATACCTGTTAATTTACGAGCTGAAGGAGTAGTGGTAATTAGGTTTTTTGAGAGGAAAAAGATTTTGGACTATTTTAGTTACAAAGGCGAAAAGCTATTAAAACGCTTTATAATAAATATCTCTTCAGGAGTTTTTATCAAGTGGAGGAAGTCTATTCAAAGAATTGTCATGCTAAAGCTTGTCACAAGTAATGACTAAACTAAAACACAGTTGTTTTAACAAGAGGAAGTGAGTTTTATGAAAGGAGTATTTCTCATATTTTATTATAGGTATTATTGTTAAAAAAAATAAGATCTATAGATAATATGATAATTGTGAAGCTATGGGATTAAGTTATTCATCTGAAATAAGTATATCAATACCTGACTATATATCAGGAACAAATCGTTTTCAAGCGATAAATAAGCTACTAACAGTCAACCAACATTGGAAAAAAGAGGCTTGGGCAAAGCTTAAAGAATTATTTATTATTATGCGAGAAATAAATGCATCAGATATGGAAATTGGAGGACCTGGTGCAAAAAACAACATATGGTTTAGAGTATTTGGAGAGAAAAAACCACATTCTGCTCATGGAACATATAGTGAAGATGACATTAGCTGTATTGTATTAAGTGTATTAACTGATGAGCAAAAAGTAGAATTATTTAAAAACAAAAATATTGACTTTTCTATTGGAATTCCCTTGATGCCAGGTGAAAAACCAAGTAGATTTAGATCAGATGTTTATTATGAAACTGGGTCGTTGGCAGGAAGCTTTAGACGAATCAACCAAAAACTGTTTCCTATTGAAAATCTTGAACTACCCGAACCAATATTAAAAAGAGTTAATCTTGAATATGAACAAAGTGGTTTGATACTTGTAACTGGTATCACAGGATCTGGTAAAAGCTCTACTCTTGATACAATTATCGATCTAAACAATCACTCAAATAGTGGACACATTATTATTATTGGTGCTCCAATTGAATTTATTCATGAATCTGATAAATGCATTGTGCGTCATCGCGAACTTGGCGACGATGTATTATCTTTTAGAGATGGTGCCAGAGAAGCCTTAAGACAAGATCCAGACATTCTTGTTGTCGGTGAGATGCGTGATGCAAGTACTATGGCTATGGTACTGGAAATCACAGATAGCGGACATAAAGTATTTTCAACTTTGCACACCAGCTCAGCTGTTGAAAGTATTCATCGTATAGTAGGAGAATTTTCATCAGAAGAACAAGAACGTGTCAGAATGAGACTTGCAGACACATTGTCTGTTATTATTTCTCAAAAACTTGTACCAGATGTGGATGGACGATTAGTTTTGGCAAAAGAGATCCTATCTGTAACATCATCTGTAGTCGCAGCTATTCGTAATAATAATGTCGCAGAAATTTATCAGATGATCTCTGAAGGCAAAAAATATGGTATGTTTACAATCGAACAAGACCTTTTTAACTTATGCAGAATTGGCAAAATAACTCGAGAAACTGCATTTAATTTCGCAAACAATAAAAAGAGAATGATGCAGCTATTTCAGGCTTAGAGTATTATGAAAAATAAAAACAAAACAATTATCGGTATTTTTTTAGATGGTTTAACGCTTAGAGTTGCCCAATGTGAGCAGCAGTTCGAATCTATTTATGTAAAAAAGCTGGAAGAATTTATACTAAAAGAACCCCTAACTGAGGAAAAATCAGCCGAACTTGATATTAATAGTATTCCTGGCATAGATGGAGAAGCTCCTGCCCTTAGCTTTTCAGAGCCTAAGGAGGCAGAACCACTATTTGACGACATGGATGACTTCATGGGTATTGGTGATGATACAGACTTTTTGAATTTGACAAACAATAAAGAAATTCCAACTACAGAAGTTAAAGCTTCAAATGAAGATTTAAATCTACAACCAACAGAAGAGGTTTTGCCACAATACAATCTAAGCTCGTCGGGCTATTATGAAATATCAAGGTTTTTAAATCAATTCCCCTTAGCAAGCACGCTGGTATCTTTTATCACAGCTGAAGATAAGCTTTTTTGGAATTATATCCCCTATTCAGCAAAAAAGATAAAAAAAGGTAAAGTGAAAAAACAGAGCTTGTCAAGAGAACAAAAAAAGGATCAATCTGTTCAATTTGATATGTTTTACAACAAAAATAAAAGTGCTTATTCTCTTGTTTATGAAGGACAACACGATGTAATTAATATCTTTGAAAATGTTCAAGAAATCCTTAATATAAAAAACATTAATTATTGCCATACAGAGCCACTCGAAAGCACCCTGGTCAATGCGGTTCTTACTCAATATAAGTTCAAAAGTGGAGACTATGTTTTAGTATTGTATTTAAGCCAAGAGAATAAAATTGCAATTATCCTACAAGACGACAACTATATAAAATCATTTCCATTAATAATTCAAGCCAATGATACTGACATAATTAGAGAGGCGATAATATCCAAAATAATGCTTGAGCAAGATGTTTCTCAGTTAAACATAACTCAAAACATACTGATATGTGGAGATTTTTCCTGCCAAGAAGATATTGCTTTTTTTCAAGATAACTTCCAGTCCAGTTATATATCAGCATTTTCCTTTACCAAAGAATATACAATCCAAAATGAGCTCCCGTTAGAATTTCATCCCGATATAAATAAATTAATAATACCAAAATTCGTGCCATCAATTATGTTAGCATATCGTGCTTTAAATAATAAAAGCAAAAGGCTACATATGATAAACATGCTGCCTCAGCTAATTATTGACAAACAAAAATACTTCAAACTAAACTGGCATGGCATTTTAATTATGATTCTTGTCTTTATAACAACTATGTGGACAACCTATGACATTTTGAGTAAAAAGATTGAGCTTGCAACTGTACAAACTGAGAATCACTCGTATAATGTTAAAATAAATGAAAAACGAGCGTTTGAGAAAATTTTACATGAATATACTGCGCAAGTTGATTATTTTGAGAATAATAGAAAACAGATAACAAATATAATTGGCAAGAAAAACCAATGGGCTCATATATTTAATAAATTCTCTAATTTCGCTTCACAGCACTCGTATTTTTGGATAGATAGCATTGATGGAGGTGAGCAAAAAATTTATGTTAAAGGCATTTCTTATAATAAGAAGCACGTAACTGATTTTTCAAATCTACTGCCTCAAGGAAATATTCAAAGAATAAATATCAGTAAAATACAAGATGAACCTGTTTGGACTTTTGAGATTAGTTTTGATTATCCTGATCCATCTTTATATAATCCTCTTTTCCAGGAGATCAAAGTTGAAGTTGATCCAATAGTTGAAGATGTAAAAACTGAAACAAAAGAAGTAAAAAAAGATATTCGAAAGCCTAAAGAACAACCTAAAACCAAAACGATTAAAACAATTGCAAAAGAAGATTCGATAAGCTTGAAGCAAAAACAAGGTTCTGAATTATATGTAAAGGCAAGGATTAACGTTCAAGAGGCTAATTACAATGAGGCTATAGAAATGTTTGCTGAGTTTTTGTCAAATTATCCAGAGCATAGGCTCGTACCGATGGCTATTTTTTTAACAGCTGAATCCTATCTCTTATCAGAACACTATGAACAAGCTATACCCTATTATAATATTGTTTTAGACTTGAAAAAAGTAAAACAACTTGAATCACTTTTTCAGCTGGGTCTATGTTATGAAAACCTTGATGAATATGATAAAGCTATAAATTCATTTAATGAATTACTAAGACGATATCCAAAGTCACTATTGTCAAAAAATGCTGAAAAAAAGATAATGGCTTTAGAAGAAACAATAAAAAAACAGGAGCTGAATGAACAGCAAAATACTAAGATGCAAGCAGATGATAAACAACAAATCATTGACAACATAGAAGAGAGCAATAAAGAAACAGAACTGGTGGATGGTGAGCAAAATGAGGAATGAAGTTAGAAATAGCATAATTTTAGCAAGCCTTTTGATAATAATCTTTATTATGAGAATTGTTTTGTCGGCAGGAACCGCAAAGCAAATTAAAGCAGAAAATGATCTGTTGGCAAAGAATAAAGCAGAGCTTGCTTCTCTACAATATATAATCATTGACACTATGCAAATCTATCATATAAAACAAAATATTTCCAAGTTGGACAGTTGGCAAGAACAAAATGGCAAGAGCTTTGTAGCAAGAGATAATTCACGTAAAACATGGTCTTACTTAAATACAATAATTCAAAACTATGCACCCATTCTTGACATAAACTTTACGAACAATGGCGATGATAGTGACGAAAATAGTAATCATGATTACCATATAACGGGAACGACCGATATGCAATCATTATACAGTTTTATCAACCATATAGAGAATCAAAAACCTTTTTATATTATAAATGAGCCTCGTATCAACAGAAGCATCCAATTTGAAGAGGATGGAACAAGAGTTAGTAAAGTTAGTTTTGATATTCGTTTACAGTCAATTGTAAGCTCTGCTGGGCTTGATATTAATAATAATAAGTTTAAAAAAATAGCTTCTCATAAAATAAGCAATTTCTTTAATCCAAAAATATATTCACCATACGACGATCCAAAAGAGATTAATAGGTTGGATTCTGAAAAGCTTGTATTACTCAGTCTTACACCACAAAAAGCTTTTGTCAAAACTGATGATGGACAGATAATTGAAATGAAGGAAGGGCACAGAGTGGCTTTTGGCTATCTGAAATCAATAAATTGGAATAATCAGACAATAACATTTTCATTAAACAAAATTGGAATTTATAAAGATTTTATTTTAGAACTCAATAAGGAGTAAATATGAAAAAATCTATAGCATTATTAGTTGTTTTCTATTTTATATTATTAAGCCTATACGGACAAAAACAAACAGATTTAAATAGTTATATAACAATACAAAGAGGCACAAATTTTAATACTGCACTTAAGATAATTGAAACTTTATCCTATCAGTATGAGTCAAAGAAAATCGTAAATTCCAGTTCTTTTACTGGGGCAACATTGATACCTATCAATCAGTTACATTGGAAAGAGGCACTGGAATTATTATGCCAAACACAAAAGCTAAAATTAAACGAAAAAGGCGGAGTTTTTTATATATTAGATCAATCTGTGGATGAAAAACCAGTTGAGACAAACCTAAGGCCTTCAGAGAAACAAGTCAAAATAACAGCGATTTTCTTTAGGGCAGATAAAGACTTTTTTAATTCTGTAGGTGTTAATTGGCAAACCTTGTTCAACGGCAAAGTGCTGGCAAATATTGATTTTAAAGGCGGCAACAATGTAGCAAGTGATTTGATTAGTGCTTCTGGGTCCTACCAAATATCTCAAAATGATTATGTAATCGATTTAGCCTCCATGCTTAGATTTGTTGAATCAAATCAAAAAGGCTCAGTTATTGCACATCCAAACATATCAGTTTTATCTGGTAAAGAGGGCAAAATACAAGTTGGGCAAGATTTCTCTATTAAAAAGTCTGACGAAGCAGGAAATATAACAGATGAGTTTTTCTCTACAGGTGTTATTTTAAAAGTCAAACCAACAATTATCCAAAATGATAGTATAAATATCATACATTTAGCTGCATCTGTTGAAAAAAGTAGTGCTACTCCTGGTGCTATAAGTACAATTATCAATAAAAATGAGGCAAATACTGAAGTATATTTGTTTGATGGTGAAGAGACAGTCATAGGTGGTCTTTATGATGTTGAATATACTCAACAGCGTGGGGGAATTCCATTTCTTAAAGACCTGCCATGGTGGGTATTTGGCATAAAGTATTTAACAGGCTATAATATCTATGAACAACATAATCGTGAAATGATAGTTATTATTAAAGCAGAATTATATGAATCAATTGAACAGAGAATGCGAAACAAAATTGAACTGCAAGAAAAGATTGAAAAATTCCGCGATCGCCCAGATGATAAAATATTTGATGATAAAACCTTCAAAATTAAAGAAAAGAAAAAGAACTAAACCTTTGCCGTGAACTTGGAGATAATATGAGTTATATAAGAAATAAAGATACAAATCCAATTACAAATATTAATTTTCTTTTAAAGATAAGCATTATAATACTAATATCGCTCATGCTTGGTGCATGCTCAGATGATATGAAAGACGCAATAGATTATGATGCACCTTACAATTTACAAATCAGTAAAACCACAGAAGGTAATATTCAGCTTACTTGGCAGTATAATTCTCAAAGTAGCAATATCGTCTATATTATTGCCAGAAAAGATGGTGCTGAGAATTGGAATGAAAACTATTATCAAACTTCAAGTGACCAAAAAGTATTTGTCGAAGAAATACCTACAAATAGTTTCACAATTTATAGCTACAAAGTAAAAGCAAAAGAAACAGAAAGTGGTAATGAATCTTTATTTTCAAGCCCTGTATCATATTTCCCTGAATTATCAAAACCAACTGATTTACAAGTACAACAATATAGCCAAAACCAGCTAATGATTTCATGGACAGACAATATTCAAGGAGAAGCTGGGTACAAAATTGATAGAAAGTTAAATAATAACAACTGGGTCGAGGGATATGCTGTTTTAGAAGAAAACACTGAATCATATATTGACACTATTAACGAATCGTTTCAGACTGTTTCTTATAGAGTTTATGCTTATGTTGGTAATACAAAAAGCCCTGTAAACGAAATATCTTTTACACCAACAATTCAAACTCCTGATAGTCTCAATCTAAGCCAAATTTCAACAAGTCAGGTAAAATTGAGTTGGTCTTATAGAGGTGAAACACCCGATAATTTCGATATACAAAGAAAAATTGGCACCAATGATTGGGCTAACCTAACGCAATTAAGCGGTGAACAAAAGCAATATATTGACAATCTAAGTATAGAATCTGCAACTTTATCCTATCGAGTTAGATCAAAAAAAGATACTCTGTACTCAGCTTTTTCTTCTGCAAAAAGTATAAATTTTAATATTTTTGAGTTAGCTTCCATTAATCTAACAAACAGTGGCAATCAAGTATTTGTTAAAAACAATATGCTCTTTATTGCAAATGACTATAATGGTGCATTGATCTATAACATTGAAAATCCAACAAGTCCTAATTTGTTGACTTCTATTCACATGCCAGGCAAAACACTTAGCCTTGCTTTGGATGAAAACAAACTTTACATGGCAAACGATCAAGGCATCATGCAGGTTTATGACATCAGTGCAATCAATAACCCAGTAAAGCTATATAATGACATTCATTTTTATGGTCAAGGCAATCATATAAAAATTGCTGTTATCAATGGGCAAAAATATGCATTTGTTTCTGCTGGTAGCTCAGGTTTAAAAATCATTGCATTCGATATACCAAACATGCCTATGCCTATTGTAATAAAATCCATAAATACAGTACCTGGTGCTCATTGTTTTAAAAGTATAATCTCAGAAAACTCCATCTATATTGCTGAGGGTACCAATGGCGTCAGACAGTTTAATATCAGTGACCCCTACAGCCCCACTTTAATAAATCATAAAACAAATATCGGCACAATCGTAGATATTTCTCTTTCGCAACATTATTTATATGTTGCAAGAGGAGATCGGGGTATTGCTCTGCTCAATAAAACCAATTTTGATTTAATATCTGATTACGATACACAAGGGTATTCCAACTCCTTGGCTATCGACTCAAGAAACATCTATATTTCAGATAGAGACGAAGGATTTCTAATAGTAAGTGCTGTAAATCCTTTAGCATTATATTCGCTCTGTAAGCTTGAAACAACAAGCTATGTCCTATCTGTTTTTGTTCAAAACAAATATGCTTATATTTGTACTCAATCGTCTTGTAAAATAATTCAAATTCGTCCATAGGAGACAGATATGAAAAGAAATATTATTCTCTTACTTGCATTCATAGTGAGTATTGGCTTCTTATTAGCTCAAGATAATGTAACTATTACAAATGTTTCAATAAACCCAAACCCTTTTTCACCTGACAATGACGGGCAAAGAGACAATACAACAATTAGCTATTATCTATATTTTCCAAATAGCTTATCAAATCCAGAAGTTGAACTAACAATATATAAAAATAGCGATATTACTGACATTGTCAAACAAGTAGTATACACTCCATATCATGGTCAAAACCAATATATCTGGGATGGTAAAGATGAAATGGATAATATTGTTGCTGATGGCAATTACGGCTTGCAGATCAAGTTTAATAACCCACAAAAGATTTATAAAGTCGATCGTGGCATAATTGTGCAAACAACCTATCCAGAAATAGAACTAATATCTGCTTCGCCTAACCCTTTCTCACCAAACGGAGATGGATATCAAGACGTACAAATAGTTAGATCATTAATTAAATATTCTGACGTTCACTATTTAGGTACTATCAAAATAAACTTTCAAGACTCAACTGCAAAATTTGTCGATGATACTGACCTAACTACAAGAGTAAGCCCCAACCCTATCCCCTATTCAGAAGGTGCTTATTTGTTTTTAAATAGACCAGCAGAGCTTGCAACTAATATCACTGTACCTTCAAATATTGACTATAATATAATTGTAAATGGCTTTGAAGAAAACATTACAAGAGGCAATACCCTTTACAAGCTTGGGGAAAACTATAATCGTTCATATGGCTCAATTAGCTCTGATATTGGCATTGAAAATAATACTTTAATCTCTTACGGAGTTGACTATCTTGCTGTTTATGCTATGCCAAATAATATGTCTTTTAATGTATATGAAACTAATGGGGAAGAGATTTCATTAAACGACATGTATCATATGTTTTTTGGTTCATTTAATGACAACCCATTCGACAGAACAGATATTGATATAAGTCTGGGTAGAGCATATTCTATAAATCTTGGCACTGAAGAAGGACAAATACCAGGAGATGAGCTTGACGATGGCAAGTATCTTTATAGGCTCACTGTTTCTAACGAATATGAATTAGGCACCTTTATTTCTGGAGAGTTTATTATCAATAATCATCCAATTAGTATAGACGGAGAAGTCAATCCTGATAAGATTTCTCCACAAATAATAGACGGTATCTTTGACCAAACTATAATACAATATACCCCAAGTGAAGATGCTTATATAACTGTAAAAGTGTGGGATACAAATAACCAGCTTATCAAAACGATTATCGAAAATCAACTCAACTTAAAAGAGGTCGGTAATTATGTATTATGGAATGGTTCAAACAATTTAGGTCAAATCGTATCTGAAGATAGTGAAGAATTGTATCGAGTTGAAATAACAGCTGTGGATCGAAATATCAATGAAGATGTTACGAGTCTCAATCTGAGCATATTAGTTGATAATAAAGCCCCTGATGCACCAAACTTAACACAAGGCACACCAAATCAACTAAGCTCGCCTAATATCGTTGTATCAGGTATTTCGGATGAAATTAATAGCAGTATCATTCTCTTTCAAAATGGTATAGAAAAAGGAGTTGTTGGAACTACCCCAGCATACCCTGGCTATTTCCAATTCAATGTGTTGTTAGAAGAAGGAAACAATGAAATATTTGTAAAGCTGCGAGACTCTGTACATAATCTTGGCGAATCTTCCAATCAAATTAACTATTATCTCGACTCGCAAGCACCTGTTATCTCTTTAATTCAACCCCCAGCTAACACTATTTTCACCTCTATTCCTCAAGAATTCTCTGCACAAGTTACTGACAATGGTCTTGGCGTAAACTTCGTTCGCTTTGGCTTTTCGTTCAATAATAGCCCTAACCTTATTTGGAAAACAGGTATAAAAGACCCTGATACAGAGATTTACAGATGTAATTTAACTAATACTGATATAAATGAAAATATTTCACAGTTAGCCATAAGCATGTTTATTGAGTCTGCTGACAATCTGAATAATAGAATTATCTTAGAAAATCCTATCAGTTATAATTATTTCAAACCTTCTGCTACCAACCCACCTAATTTTGAAAATTCTTATCCAGAAGATAATTCAAATCTAAGAATCTTAGCAAATAACCAGATAAGAGTAACTATATCCAGCGACAACCCTCTTGTTTTAAATACAACAGCCACTTATTTAGTGTTAAAAAACATCTTATCTGGAGAAGAAATCTCTCATAATAATGGTGCAACATTAAATTATGATTATGATTTTGAAGAAAATAATTACCACATTATATTGCAACTAATTAATCCTTTAAGCTCTGACGGTGCTGACGATTCTCAATACCAAATAATATACAATGCAGAAAATCAGGTTGGTCAAACTATTACTGGACATACAATGTTTAATTATGATACGACAAACCCATTTATTACATCTATCAAGATCAATCAAAGTCAGTTATTCAAAGTAAATAACCAGTATTATTTCTCATCTCAAATTGACTCTATCTCTGTGTATCTTGATGACAGTCTTAGCGATATAGACTATGCTACAAATATGACAAGGGTACAGCTTTATAATGATAATAATCAAATTATTAATGGTATTCGTCGTATTGATACAAATACAGGCAGAATTACTTGGCTCTTGAATAACCCTATTAATCTTGACAATACAAACCAAAATTTAATAATTAAAATAAAAGCTACTGATAAAGCTGGGAACATTTTCACAGAAAACATACCATTTCACCTATTTAGCCCAGAATTACCACAACTCATTGAACACACACCAATAGCAAATTCAAAGATAAATACATTTAAC
>JAJBBH010000029.1 GCA_020532185.1 Candidatus Cloacimonadota bacterium
ATTTAAGCAAGAAAACTCTGCAAATTTTGAATTGGTAGCTAACACAAATGAAACAGTATTTACAGAAACACTAAATCCAGAACTTAGATATCGCTATTATGTTTTAGCTCACTATACAATTGGTGTAAGTGATTCATCAAATGTAATTTATGTTGATCCAAATATTGTTGGAAGTGATGATGATATTGTTGAACCAATCACATTTAATCTTGCACAGAATTATCCAAACCCATTTAACCCAACAACTAATATCGCCTTTAGCATTCCTGAACAATCACATGTGAATTTGTCAGTATATAACGTTAAGGGACAGCTTGTTAAGCAATTAAAGAATGAAGTTATGAGCAAAGGTCACCACACAGTTGTCTGGAATGGAAAAAACAATAATAACAAATCGGTTAGTTCAGGTATTTACTTTATAAAAATAAATACCGAGAAAAATCGCTCAATAAAAAAAGCTTTATTACTTAAATAAAGAATTTACTTAATAACGTAAAAGGGAGCTAAAGTGCTCCCTTTTTTTATATATGATTCAAAGAAAAAACTTAAAAACCAGCTGATATTTATTCTATACATCAAAATAAAACTAAAAATGTGTTTTGATTATTATTCAAAAGTCTTACTTTTCTTAAAAGTATTGTAATTATGTGTTTCTATGTTTTTATTTGTTAGATAAAGAGATTCAAGAAGGTTATTTTTTTATAAGATATCAGGCAGATAGAATCTATTAGCGAAGTTTTACTTTTATATAGAGTAATTATTTTACTTTTTGGTCTATAAAAAGCTCTAAGTCACGCTGAGTGTTGATATTAAAAAAGAATTTTTCATCTTCACTTTTAATGTCAAACCAGTTAATAGAGATTTTATTGAAAAAGCCTCTCACTGAATACTTTTTTTGTTGTAACAATGCTTCAACAAAAGGGAGACAGTTTTTATGATAGAAGCTGTGTAGCGGCTCATAACCATTCGGATGGCGTGGCACAACGGCAAGCACATTAGGGTTTTGTTCTAATAAATCTAATTGTTTTATAATAAATCTTTCATTAAGGTTTGGCATATCGCATGCAACAATAAACACTCCTTTTGTGCTACACTTTTTAAGTGCAGCATGAAGGCCAGCAAGTGGTCCACAGCCATTAAAATAGTCTTTTGCAAAAGTGATGTTTGGAAACATGTTTTTTATATCTTCTTTATCAGTCACAATGATTAATTCTGAGAATATATTTTTAAGAATATTAATTTCTTTTTCGATAATACATTGATCATCAACCTCAATCAAAGATTTTTCACTTTTGAAGCGTGTATTTTGACCTCCAGCCAAAACTACACCAGAAACGTCTTTAAAAATATCATAATGTTTCAAGAATACGTCTTCCTTTTTCTGTGATATAGCGATAATCTCCATCTCTTCGTATTATACCTTCTATGTCAAATATTGCGAGCATTAGTAAACATATTTTTCTGTTACCATCAACTAAGTCCCTAAAAATAGATACAGTAATTCCTTCTTTGTGTTCAAATAAATATTTTAAAAGAATAATGCGACACTTATCAACAATAGTATAATGAATATAGCTTTCTTCAATATAATATGCTTTATTTTTTCTGACTAAATATGTAAGTAGTTGTTGTAATAGTTTGTCATCAATTCCTTGATATTTGGACTTATGACTCATTTCGCTCCATAGAGGTGTTTTCATACTTGATTGTCTAATAAAGTTTTCTGTCCATTGTAGTGCTTTGTTTGTTTCTACGGTAAATGTTACTTTATGTGTTGTTAGTGCGTATGTATTTTCTCTTTTTTCAATTATTTCATCTTCTAAGAGTGCTTTGATTGTCCAATTTGCAGCCGCAGGTTTTCTTTCTTTTGGATATTCAAACAATGCAAGTAATTCTTCAAAGGTTTTGCCAGTAGTGTCGAATGGATTGTTTTTGTGCCATGATTGGATATGCCTTTTGACACGATGATAATATCTTTTTAGTTGAGTCTTTAACCAGAAAAAAAGTTCATCGTTTTCTTTAAGAATAATTTGATTATCATTATCAGATGACAAAGTTAATCCTTGTAATTCTTTATAGTTTAATGCAAGCATAAAAGCCACATCTTTTAGAGAGATGGGGTAGATGTGCTTCTCTGCAGTAAGGAAAATAGTGTTTTCCAAGTTTCCTTCTGCAAGTTTCTTTAGAGCAAGTTTCATTTTTTCAGTACGTCGTCTATGGTGCAAAGGTTGTGCATCTATAATACGTCCACCGCCCAACGTAATATCACCGCTACTTTTTCTGATAATAAAACTATCATTATAAACAACGGGTATGTATCGATCAAGATGAATTTGAGCAAATGCTTTTTCACCTGGTAAGAGTTTATCTTTATCAAGTAAATGTACTCTTGCGGAAGCTTCAGTAGACCCAGAAATAAACAAAGTTTGAGACCAAAGAGATAGTGCTGTAGCATCTTCAAACAAGTTGAGCTCAACGTCGATCAAATTAGTACTATCGTATAACAAAGAGCTAAGTAGCATGCCTTTTTTATATTCTTTATTGTCAAGCCCGGTAAGGTTTATAGAGGCTCTGTCTCCTGCTTGTATTGTATCAACTTCATCGCCATGTCGTTCTAATCTTTTGATTTTTATATTTTCTTTACCAGGTAAAAGGTATACGGACTCATTTTTGCTAAGATTGCCACTTAAAACAGTTCCAGTGATTACTGTTCCAAATCCTTTTACTGAAAATATTCGATCAATATATTGTCGATAAACACCTTTATTGCTTTTTTCTTGTATATTATCTGATAGTTTTATAATCTCTTGTTTTAGCTGTTCTATACCCATGCCATTTTTGGCTGATACATGAACAATAGGGCAATTCTCGAGAAAAGTGTTTTCTGTTAGCTCTAATAGCTCTAATTCGAGCAATTCTAATAGTTCGTTGTCAGCTAAGTCAATTTTATTTACAACCACAATGCCTTTTTTTATGTTCAACATTTGCATGATTTGTAAATGTTCTCTTGATTGTGGCATGATTCCGCTGTCAGCAGCTATAATAAATAAAACAAAATCTATTCCATTTGCACCAGCAATCATTGTATTGACAAAGTTTCTATGACCAGGCACATCAATTATGCCTATATCAAGCTCATCATTAAGTTTTAAGTGACTAAAACCAAGATGAATAGTAATTCCTTTTTGTTTTTCCTCAGGATGGGTATCACAATCTTGTCCACTCAAAGCCCTTATTAAAGAAGTTTTACCATGGTCAATATGGCCAGCAGTACCCATAATAATATGCTTCATTGAAGATCCTTTGTTATTGTTTTACTAAGCTCATTAGAAATAATAGTCATTTCATTTTCAGTTATTGTCAGCATGTTAAAAGAGAGTTTACCTTCTTTTAACACAGAAATAATTGGTCTTTCACTTTTCATTAATTGTAAATACAATTCCTCTGCTAAATTATCTTTTAGATTAAGTTGAACACTATAACTGGGAAGGGTGAGATCGGGCATTGTTCCGCCGCCAGTTTTACCTTCTGAGCTGATTAATTTACAATCTATAGTCTGTTTTTTTAAATAGTTAGTAAAGATAATCGCTTTTGTTTTTAAATCGCTTTCAGTTTGGGAAAGCATTTTGAAAAGTGGGTTGTGTTTTATTAACTCTTTTTCATCTAAATATAAAGAAATGCATTCATATAATACCCTCAATGTCAACTTATCAACACGCAGTATTCGCATTAGTGGGTTTTTTTCTAACTGCTTGATTAGATTCTTTTTCCCTACAATTATACCGCACTGAGGACCACCTAATAGTTTGTCGCCGCTGAAACTAATCAAGTCTATACCAGATGCAATACAACTTTGAACGTTTGGTTCTTTTTGTGTACCAAGACTTTTTAATTCTTTCAATAGTCCTGAACCGATATCATAAACAAATGGCAAGTTATTATTCTTTGCTAATTCAGAAAGAGTGTTAATATCAACCTCTTCTGTATGCCCAGCAATATAGAAATTTGACTGGTGTGCCTTGAATATCATGCCTGTGTTTTCATTAATAGCATTTTGATAGTCGTTGATATTTGTACAATTAGTAGTACCGACTTCTTTTAAAAAACAGCCACTGGCAGACATGATATCAGGTATTCTAAATGAACCACCAATTTCTACTAACTCGCTTCTTGAAATAATTACCTCTTTATCTTTAGAAAGCTGGTTGAGAATTAAAAAAACAGCTGCTGAGTTATTATTTACAATCAAGCAATCTTCAGCACCAGTAATCAGGTTGATTAGATCACGTAAATGTTTATTCCTATCTCCTCTTTTACCACTTTCTAAATCAAACTCCAGATTTGAATAAGAAGATAAAGTATTAAAGCTACGACTTAATATATATTCACTTAATGGAGCTCTGCCAAGATTAGTGTGCAAGATAATACCAGTAGCATTAATAACTTGTTTGAGCTGTGATTGAGTAGTCAATAAAATATAGTTATAGATTTCATTTATAAAATCATTTTTGCTTGTAATATATATCCCATTGTCTGCTTTGTACTTGGCAATATAATTTTTTACGATAGTCTTTAATAAAACAGAATCTTTAATCAGACTATTTTTAATCTGCTCATGATTTAAAATATAATCAACTGAAGGTATTTTGATCTTTTCGTTCATTATAACTCCTTACAATAGCTCTTTTCCTGCGATCATTACTTGTTCTATTTGATTAGATTGGTCAGTATAGATCAATTTAGAAACGATATCATCAGAGGATAAGCCTTGAAAGTTTTGGTAATTGTAAAATACCATATCGGCTTCTTTGCCAGTTTCAATACTACCAATTTTATCCTCTAATGATAAGACCTCAGCACCAGCTAATGTCATTAAATAAAAAGCTTTTTGTGGCTCTATGTATATCGAATCCTGTCGATATGATGATATTTTTGCATGATATGGCATGTAGAATGAGGTGCCAGCTCCTATATCAGATGCAAATGCAAATGGAACTTCAAACTCTGTAATTTTTTCTAAATCAAATTTACCGCTTTTTAGATAGAAATTTGAGTCTGCACAATAAGCTATTTTTGATTTAGTGTCTTTTAATAATCTAATCTCATCATCAGACAAATGAACACAATGACCAAAGATGCTTTTTGAACTCATGAGACCGCACTGATAGTAAATGTCAGTATATGATTTGTATTTGGGATAAATTGATTTTATGGTAGCAATTTCATTTAGACTTTCAGATAGATGGGTTTGTAAGTAAGCATTATTTTTATGTATAAAAGTGCCAACTTCTTTCATTAAATCGATACTGCAAGTAATTGCAAAGCGTGGCGAAAAGATATAGTTTAATAATGGAGTTTTATTATGCCATTGCTCGTATAGATAAACACTATCTTCTAAGCTTTTTTGTGTTGTTTCAACGAGTTTGCTTGGACTGTTTGAGTCCATCATTGTTTTTCCAATAAAGGCTCGAATACCAGCATTATTTGCATTTTTAAAAGCAATATTACATGCTTCACGATGTGTAGAAGAATATGCAACAAGGCAAGTTGTACCATTTTTTATTGCTTGATCAAAAAAATCTTTGCTAACATTGTCTGCATATTCTGGGTCTTTAAACTTACCTTCTTCTGGAAAAACATTTATATTAAGCCACTCAAGTAAGTTTGGCTTTTGTTTGCCCATAATATTAATTTGTGGAATATGGGTATGTGTGTCAATAAAACCAGGTACAGCCAACATATTAGAATAATCAACGTGGTCACCATTATATCTCTCTTTTATACTTGCTATTTTATTATTTTGTATCTCCAGAAATATGTTTTTTTGAAAAACTAATTCTTTTTTATTAGTATAGGATAAGTAATTGGTTTTTATAATCATATTTTAATATCATCATAATTAAGCTTACAAGCTATAAAAAAGCCTGAAAAAATGATAGTTAGTAAGTTGTTTACAATTAACAGTACAATAGGTGCAAGTGTAACTACAGCAATAATAAATATGCTTTTAACAATTGCAGTATTAGTACCATAACTAATTGATATGATGGCATAAATGGCAATTAATAATGTAACAAATTGTAAAAAAAGTTTTTTGAACTTAAAAAAAATTGGTATCCAGGGCCTTTGACACGAATCGTCCATCTGTATGAAGTTCCATATTTTTGTTATATAATAGTTGAATCCAGCAAAGAAAATATTAGATACAACAAACAAAAAGAGGTCTGCTCTATAAGGTGAGAATAATATATAAACAATTATTACAGACATATAGAGTAAAAAAGAAATTAAAAAAAGTTTTCTATCAAGAAACAAGAAACTGAAGATGTTTACAAATAAGCCAATTATCATTAAAATTATGGGATTTTTCATATAAGCCACCATACCTTTCTGATGATAATATAAATAATAGTACAAAAAAGTCAATATAATAATCAAAAAAAATGCTTTAGTAGATAATGTTTTTTCTTGCATTAAGATGAAAGATTCTATTCTTTTGTTAAACAAACTATAAAAAATAACTTGCAAAAATATCTGTGTTAATAAAAGATGTATTTAGGGAGCTTAAATATGAATAGAAAATATAATAAAACTATTGCTAAGAAGAGTCTTGGACAGCATTTTTTGAATAATGAACTAATCCTATCCGACATTGTTGAAAGTGCATGTATTAACCCAAATGATACAATATGGGAAATTGGTCCAGGTACTGGCAATTTAACTAATTATATTATCAAAAAAGGCGTCAAACCATATTGCTTTGAGGTTGATAAAGACCTGTGGGATATGTTAAAAAACAAGTTTGGAAACAAAATAAACCTTGTTGAAAAGGATATACTTAAGGTTAATTGGCAGAGTTATTTTACTAAGGATAAAATAAAAATAGTTGCGAATTTGCCATACCAAATTACAAGCCCATTTTTGTTTCTTGTTATAGACTATTTTGAACACTTTGAACAGCTTGTGTTAATGATACAAAAAGAAGTAGCATTACGCTTGGCAAGTACCCCCAATAAAAAGGACTATGGAGTTTTAAGCCTTAAGTTACAATACTATTTTGATTGTGAGATTCTCTTTGATGTTGCACCTGAACATTTTACTCCACCACCCAAAGTTTTCTCATCTGTAATTAGATTAAAACCACGTACGAATAAACCAAAAATTGATAACTTAGATTTGTTTTGGAATATTATCGAGATAGCTTTTTTGAATAGACGTAAAATGCTAAGGAATAACTTAAAATCTTTTAAATATTCAGTTGATTATGAACAAGTGTGTGTTAATGCACCAATTGATTTTTCAAGACGAGGAGAAACATTAAGTGAGATTGACTTTATCAATTTGTATAATTATCTTCAGCCTCTCATTATTCGCTGAAATAACTGTACAGTCATCATATCTTAATTTCAATCATTACAACACATTAGAGACAAATATAAACTATAATACTAATTTTACTAAAGGTTTTGTGTTGGACTATCAGGCAGACTTTGCAAATGTTTCTAATAGTTTTTTTGAACGCAGCAATAAAAATACAAAGATAAACTGGATTTTGCATAATAACAATAAATACCTTCCTGTTTCAATTGATTACGGATATCATTATTCTCTTAATCAAGGGTTACCAGAAGACACTGTTTCTGTCGTTGACAGGCAAGTTCAATTAGTAAAGTTGTCGGCTAATAAGAAATTTATGGACATATTTAGTATAAAACAAAGTTTTGCTACAACAAAAATCGATGCACAGTTAAATGAATATAGGGGAAATCGCACTGAAACAACATTTGAAACTAATTATAACTTAGCTAATTGGGGTTTATACAATACAATGAACTATCAAAACAACACTGTATTTCTTGATAAATATGAAAACTACAACAACAACTTTTTTGCCACGTATAATAATGGTATGACAAGAATTGACACAGATTTGAATCTAAGTCATCAAGTTCAAGACATTTACACATATAACGCCAAAAGTGATCAGAGTAAAAGAATAGATTATAATGATAATATCAGATTACAAATTCCCTTGATGTATGGTTTAAATTGGAGTTTTTTACACTATGGAAGTTACAAAAGAAACAACTTTGATTATAACAAAAATCGTGAAAATAGAACTTTAGAACAATTTATTGACTCATCAATACAGAATGATAATCAATACTTTTCTATTGTTTTTGGTGTGCAAAATGGGTATGCAAAAAGATATATTAACGTAAATAAGCAGGATCGAAAAACTCTTGATAAATCTATTTATTCAAATATTAAAATAAACCAAAGCATTATTGACTCAATAAATGTTGTATTGTCTGTTTTATTAACTCAAAACTTTCATTCAGAAGCATTTAAAATGCTCGATAATGATAGGCAAATTCAGATTGGGTCATTGTATTTACAGGAGCAGTTGAACTCAATAGTAATGCTTAAATCAACGTTTTCTATTCAACGAAACCATGAGGTTTATATTGATAAAAGCCTGTCAAGCAATAATAACCGCAAAACAACGTATATTCTGCAACCAGAGATAGTTAGTAGCATAACTGAAAAGATACAACTTTTTAATAGTTATAATCTTAAAGCTAACTACGAGAACTATATTTGGAATGAGCACATTAACGATCGATATTATCGAAGGCTTAGTGCAGAATATGGCTTTAAAGCAATTCGTCTGAATAGTAATCCAGAGTCGAGTGTTCAAATAAGCAGCATTTATGAAACCAACGAAACAGCAGAGAGGCAATCGTCTCAATGGTATAAAAATAGCCAGAATATAATTAGAACTTACGCTGTTAAGCTAAAAATGTATAAAGATAATTTTGATTATCAAGTTGAACCGCAGTTAAAATATCATTTTAAAAAGCATGAAATTGATATTATGTTCAATATGAATTGGCATTATGCAACAAACTCTTTTATACGAGTAAATATAAACCCTATTGGTACAACCTTTAATAAATTCATTTGGAAAGCATTTATAGATATTAACTTTACGTATTAGTTTTAATTGTAAAGAGCTCAATTTGTTTAAAAACAACTTAATACATCAATTAATCCATTGTGACTTTATTGTAACCAAAAATATCAAGTAATCCGCTCTTTTTTCTCCAGCCAGGCTTTATTTTTATCCATAGATTGAGCTTTGTTGGTTTTCCACTTAATTGGGAAATTGCAATTTCAGCATCTTTTCTGATTTTACCAATTTTAGAGCCTTCCTTACCCAAAATTATGCTCTTTTGACTCTCTCTTTCAAGATATATGGTGGCTCTAATAAAATCATGAGTATCTCGTTCTTCATATGAATCAACTAAAACAGTGCTTGCATATGGTATTTCTTTATCTATATTTATGAATATTTTCTCTCTGATTATTTCTTGGGCAAAGAATCGCATAGGTAAGTCAGACAAGTTATCATCTGGATATAATGGTGGGTTATAAGGGATATCTGTAATAATTTCTTTTAAAATGCCCTCAATATCTTTTGCAAAAAGTGCTGAATATGGAAAAACTTTATTAAAGAAACTTTTGGCTAATTCAACCTTTTTAGAGACATAGGGCTCATTTAATAAATCTACTTTGTTAAGTATTGCAATTACAGGCTTATTGGTTTGCTTTATAATATCGATGACTTTGGTATCGTATTCTGTTGGGAAGTCAGTAATATCAGTAATAAAGATAATTAAATCAGAGTCTAATAACGAATATTTTATATGAGAAATCATTCGGTTTTGTAATTCGTAACGTGGCTCTATAAAACCAGGCGTGTCTAAGAAAATTATTTGTGCATCATTACTATTGTAAATACCTTTTATACTTATTCTGGTTGTTTGCGGTTTAGGGGTTACGATTGACAGTTTTTCTCCTAATATCTTGTTTAAAAAAGTCGATTTACCAACATTAGCTTTCCCAACGATTGTCACAAATCCAGCTTTAAAGTTTTCATTCATAGTTTACTTAGTCTCCTGTATTTAAAGATTGCAAATTTTATAAATCATGGTTTGAATTAAGATAAACTCACTTGCCATACTTAGTTTTGCTTGTTGATCTGTTTCTAATAATATTTTGATTGTATTCTTAATTTTATTTAGAGGATAGTTTTTTAAAAAGTTTATATATTTGTCTCTGAAAGAAGGGTATATTTCGTTCATATACCGTGATTTTAGTTCAGCAGCTGAAATGTTTTTATTCATAATAGCCGAAAACTTCCATAAAGTAAAGAAGAAATTGCTAATCATAGTCAAAATCATAATGTGGTTTGTATCATTTTCTAATAAATTATCAGCTATTTGTATTGATTTTTGTGTATTCTTATAACCAATTGAGTCCAGAAGGTCGAATATTGAATAAGTCTTAGATAATGCAGTACAGTTAATTACGTCATCCCGTGTTATAGTTTTTCTATTGCCAATGTATAATTCTAATTTAGTCAACTCATTAAAGGCAACATAATAGTCAAGCTCTACACTATTTAAAAACTCATTTTTTGCATTAGGTTCAAATCTAAGACCCCTTTGCTGCGTCTCATCATCTATCCAGCGAGCCAGCACATTAGGGTATCTTATTTCTTTACTTTCAATAACCATACAGCTTTCAAAAATGATTTTTGTTTGTGCTTTTCTGGCATCGAGTTTATTTACAGTAAAAATAAATATATTATCTGGTGATGGGTTTTCGAGATATTTTACTATACGTGCTTGGTTGTCGTTATTCAATTCATCAAAGTTTTTTAAAACAAGAGTTTTATGTGTTTGAATAAATGGAAGCATATTGAGCTGTTCTATCATAGAGCTAATCGAATTATTCTTTGTTGTAAAGTCATCTCCGTATACAAGAAACGAATCAAAACCATCAAAATCAGATACATTAAAGCTATTTAGAACAATCTTTAAGGCTTGATTTTTTTGAAAGTCTTCATTACCTAAAATACAAAAATTGTTGAATTCTTTGATTCTTTTCTGATTGCGATATAGGTCACCATAGTCAATTTTATAGCTTGCCATAGTATATGTTTAACGACCTATTAGTATAAAAATTATTGTTAGTAGCGAAACAAGCCAGCAATAGTATGCGAAGTACTTTAAATTAGCCTTTTTAATCATTTGTAAAAGTAAACTAATAACTAAGATTCCTGAAATAAATGCAGCTGCACAGCCAATAGAATACTCTATTAATTGTGATCCATTCAAAGCGAACAATTCTTTGATTTTTAACAAATTAGCACCTAATATTACAGGAATAGACAATAAGAAAGAAAATCTTGCTGCTTCATCTCTTTTCATGCCAGTAAATAAAGAAAATGCGATTGTTGTGCCAGATCTTGATATTCCTGGTGCAATTGCAAATGCTTGCCCTAACCCGATTATCAAAGATCTTGGAAAGCCAAGTTCGTCAACTTGTAACTTACCTACTTTTATTTTGTCTGATATGTATAGTATTAAACCTGTTATTATCAGCAGTACAGCAACATATAAGGCATTAGAAAAAAGTTTCTCTATAATATCTTCAAATAAAATACCTATCACACCTGTTACAAATGTAGCTGCCAACAAATAATAGACTTGCCTATGCAGGCTATTAGTTTCAGGTGATTTATCCCATTTAAAACAAGACAGGCAGAGCTTTAGCAAATCTTTTCTAAAATAGATTATCACAGCAACTAAAGACCCTAAATGTAAAAATATTTCTAATGTCAAATCTGTGCTAAATTCTCCTTTACTGAAAAAATGTTGTGCTAAAACTAAGTGTCCAGAACTGCTCACTGGTAAAAACTCTGTTAAGCCTTGAATAATACCAAGCAATATAGTTTTAATCACATATCCTCCTTAAAATAATACTTCATCAAGTGATGATACATTAATTATATCATAGCCATTATTGTCAAGTATTTCACAAAAGCTATAAAAAGTTTTATAATTACCTAACTTGTAAAAGGGTATAGTAATTACAATTAACTCTGATGATTGTCCTATTTTAACAATTTCATTTATTTTCTCTTTGAGACTGGTGTTTTTTTGACTAAAATCAAGAACCATGTTTTTTTTAAAAGCAGTTAATGTATTTTGTTGAGCAACTTTAAATGCAATTGATGATATTGGTGTCAAATTATCAATAAAATATAAGTTATTTGCTTTTAAAAATTGCATTGTATAATACATAATGCTCTCATCAGTTGTAGCAAGAGAGCCAAGATAGTTGATTCCACCTTTAGCACTCGGCAATTCTTTTAATTGCTCTTTAAGTGCATTATGAACTTCTCGTTCTGAAAATTTTACTTCAATACCATGTTTTCCATGATCTACTCTTGGATAATTTATATCTTCCATAGGAATATTTATAAGCACTTCAGCATTATACATCATCACATGCTGATAAATTGAGTTACTATATTTTCTAAATGGTATTATTGCGAAATTAAGCTTATATGGAATGTTCAAATAGTTCGATATTTCGGAGAACTCTTTATCTCCAAGTTCAGTAATTACGAGTGCGATTTTTGGTCTTTCAACTGGGTATGATTTTGAATTATCATAATAGATGTTTATAACGAATTGCTTACCTAAATCTGGAGTATTGAATGTGAGCTTTTGGCTTCTTTCAGATGCACTTTCTTCGCCTGATATTAAGATCCATTTCTTATCTAATAATTCTTTACTGATTAGGTAGTTAGCAAAGTTAAGGTCAAGTCTGTTTGGATTAATAGGTAGATTTATATTTACAATATTATCTTTCACTTTTAATCTAAATAGCTTATCAGGGATTTCAAGTTTTTTAGCACATTCATATACAATATATTCATAGCTATCCTTTTCAAAGCTAATTGTATTAACTTTTACCATATTTTCATTTAACTTTTTTGGGATAGTATCTGTATCAGATGCCTCAATTGTGCTAATCTTATCTTGATTGTTTTTTGGTATTTTGGCAAGCCAATTTATCAAGAAAAACATTAGCAAAAATATTATAAATAGAAAGAAAAAGCTTCTACTTTCTCTTCCTACCTGAACATTCTTCTTTTTTGAATTATTTTTTATTCTTTTACTCATTTTTGATTACCTATATTTAAGTCTTAAAAATAAAAAGATTAACTTGTCAAGGGATTTTTGTTTTCTATTTGATTCAATTTATTAAAATATTCAATTCTAATCACAAAATCTATAATAAACTTTACAATGAATATTAGAAAGTAGTTAAAACATGGAACAATTAAAACTGCAGCTTTAAAAGATATTTGTATTAGTAATTCTTTTAGATGATTTTATTTACTATATTGTTGACATAAAATGACATATTATAAAAATTGTTAAAAGAGGTGATTATGAAAAAGATGAAACTATTTTTGCTTACAATAAGTATTCTATTGTTAGCAATTGCATGTAAAAAGGCTGAATTAGCCATAGTAGAGCAGCAGTATAACGAGTTGAATTATGATTTGGTACAAAAGTATGTAATTGAAAATTTTAAAAAAGAAGAACAAAAAGAACAATACTTTTGTGTTTACGACAATATTTGGATTGAAGAAGATAGCTTTTATATCAAAAAGTATATTATAGCTTATCTTGAGGCTATTGACAAAGATTTAAACAGCGAATACGCAAACACATTACCACTCTTACTCGTGATTGATAAGGAGAATAACAAGATTATAAGACATTTACTGTACTCAACAAATGACAGTGAATTATATTCTTTATCAAAGGATTTTCCACCTGATATCCTAAGAAAAATGTTAGACAGCGATCCCATGATTATGATGTATAAAAACAATAAGATGCATGAAGAAGTTCTGATTCACGCAAGAGAGTATTACAATATCTCTGATAACGATGAATAAACAAGAATCTACATCTTTTGTTGTATCTGAATCTGCTTTCCATCATTATGAAAATATTGATTATATAATCAATTGTAAAATAGAAACAGTCAATTTATATATAGTCATCGATCAGTTTGGGAATATTGAAGACAAAGGGGTTGCAGCACAATTAGTTGCATTAACAATTAAAGATAAAATTTCTTCTTCTGAAGAAAACTATCAGCAAAGCATCGAAAAAGCTGTATTTGCAGCTAATCAAGCATTAATTGATTACGTTACAAAAAAGAAGTATTATAGTGGTATAGGCTGCTCATCATTAATTGCCATAGAGGCAAACAATTATTTGTATTATACAATCATTGGAAATTCTACAGTATTTATAATCAGAGATAAACAAATTCAAGTCATAACACATAAGAATATTTATCCCAACACAGAGCTTAAGTATCTCGGTAATACTACTTTAAAATATGTTAATGTGTTAAAGGAATCACTTTATAATGAAGACACTATTGTGCTATCATCTCACAGTTTTTTAAAACAATTTACCAGAATTGATTTATTAAAATATGTGTTATCAACACAGTTTGACACTTTAAAAGTTAATTTGCTTACATTTTTACGCCAATACAAATTAAAAAACGATGTCAGTATGATTTTTATTAGAGTTAATAACCAAATAAAAAAAGTAGAAACTACACAGAGTGAAAAGCATTTGCCTTTCATATTTGTGATAACTTTGCTATTCTTTTTAATTAGTCTGGCATTTTTTATGCACACATGTTATTTCCTTTTCAAGCCATACCTAAAACACTTTATATTAAAATAAGGTTTTTTTCGTGAAACGCTGCATAAAAATACTTTTCATAAGTGCAATATTTTTAACAATATTATCTGTTATTGGAAAAGCTATTACTATCTATCAATCAATTTCTCCAATAATTAGGATAACTCAAAATGCAAAAGTTTTAAGAATTGAAAATAATAATGTGCACATAAGTTTATCCGCCGAAGTAGAAAACCAGTCAATATTTCCACTTTCAATTATTAGTTCTCGCTTCTCACTTTATGATAAAAATAAACAATTGGGGTATATCACATTACAAAATTATGATAATATAAAAGCCAATTCTACGTCAATAATGAAGTTTCAAATTGTAATCCCATTAGAAAAAATAAATTCTGCAAAAAATATAGATAAGAAAAGCATGTATCTACAAATGCAAGGAGTGTGTGATGTGAAAGTGTTAGGTTTTATTAAAAAAGTTCACATCAATCAAGCTTTTAATTTATCATTTGAATCTATATTTGAGGAGTATATCTTTAGAGTTTTTCAAAGCTCGGTAAGTGCATTTAAAGCCAAGTATAATCATCAAAGTAAACAGCGCACAATTATATTACCAATAAATATTGAAAACAAATTAGGCACAAGGATTGACATCCTTAGTATAGATTCAAAGTTGTCTGTAAACAAGATTCAAAGAGCAAGTAGTCTGCAAAATACAAATATAATATTATTAAATAATGCATCTACAGAGTCTATAACAATTATTTATAAATTAGAAAACACAGAAGAAATGAGATTCTCAAACCCATTGTTAGCAGAAAATAAAAACACTTTCAGTGCTCTTCTAAATTTTAAAGTTAAATTTTTTGATAACTTATATCCCATTAGTATAGAGATAATAGGGGAGATTGAATAAATATTAAAAATTATGATAGAAGCATAATATGTGTATAGATTTTAAATTGTTTTCTTGACAAAAAGACTATATTCATATTTTTGGCTTAAAAAGAATAGTTTTATTATGGAGGAGCTTAATGGAAAAGGTGTCCATCAAGTCAGAAATTGGAAGGTTAAGAAAAGTTATTGTACATGAGCCAGGTCAAGAAATAGAGATTATGACTCCCAAAAATTCTAATGACCTATTATACGACGACATTCTAAGTTTACATTATGCAAAAAAAGAACACAAAGAGTTTACAGATATATTAAAAATGCATTCTGAAACATATTTTATTAAAGATTTATTGAAAGACATAGTTGCCGACAATTATGTTAGGGAGACACTATTAAGGTCTTTGATTAAGGAAATGAACAGTACTTTATTTCTTCTTGATGAGATGATGATGCTCGATTCAGATACTTTTACAAACATGCTTATAAATGGTGTAAAGAAGCAAAACAACAGTTTAAAAGATATATTGTCCATTGATTTATACGCTTTACCTCCTCTTCCTAACTTTATATACACAAGAGATAGTGCTATTGCAATTAATGACTGTATTTTAACAGGTTCGATGGCTAATAAGATTCGTACTGCTGAATCAATTATTATGCATAATATTTTTTCACATCATCAAGAGTTAAAACCTAATGGCTTTTATTTGCAGAAAGATAATGGTTTTGACATAAATATTCAGTTTGAAGGTGGAGATATATTAATATTACGTGATGACGTGCTTGCAATAGGAATTTCAGAGCGTACAAATGCTGACGCTGTTGATTTGCTTGTAGAAAAGCTTAAAGAAAAAGGAAAAATAAAGCATGTATTTGCTATAATTATGCCAAAGGAACGTGCGATGATTCATTTGGATATGATTTTTACAATGATTGACAAAAACTATTGTGTGGTATACGAACCTGTGATTCTTGGCAAGGATAAACTTGGTGTAATACATATTGAAATAAAAGAAGATAACAATAAATACTCAAAAGAAAGAGATATTTTACAAGCTTTAAAAAAAGTTGGTATAGAACTTGAACCTGTGTTGTGTGGTGGAACTGATAAACTTCATCAAGAAAGAGAGCAATGGATGTGCGGTGCAAATTACTTTACTATGGCACCAGGTAAAATCATTGGATATTCTCGAAATATCAGAACGTTTGAACAGCTCGATAAAGTCGCTAATATGCCACGAATTGAAGCACAAGATGTTATAAATGGTAAAGTAAATTTAGCAAATTATGAGCGTTACGCAATTGCAATTAACGGTGCTGAGTTATCACGCGGAGGTGGAGGAGCAAGATGTATGACTATGCCTGTTTTAAGAGATGATGTATAATAATAAATTTGTCAATTAATGAGCTTAATAATTATATTTTTGCTTTTTGATTTTTTAATTAAATACTTACGATCATTTATATAAAGATTTAATTGCTTTCTATCAGGTGGCCAAAAGATAAAAAGCAAACCTTTTTCATTGCTTAAAAGGGGTTTTACAATATCCTGCTTAAGAGTATTATAATGAACTTTTGACAAAATATATGGCTTACCTTTGCTATCAATAATCTTTACTATGCTTGTATTGATGTCCAAGTATTCAAAGCTATTTATAAGAGCTTTAATGTTTTTATCAACAATTATGTGCATATTAGCATTATCAGGAAATATTATTGACTTGTTTTTATAAATACCGCCTACCTCTATATCAAAGAAAAATGTACCCGTCTCTGCATAAGACCAATCTCTTAAAAAGCCTACTTTGGTAGTGTTTCCTGTATGGACGAGGTAATTTGCAGAACTATAATCTTTCTTTAAATTTTTTGATATAATAGAAGCAATTGCTTTCATTTCATACCAATGTGGAGATTTTGCTCCAGACCAATTCCATGGGAAAAAAATACGTTCATTCAGATCACCAAAGTATGAACTGTGGTAATTTATTGCCAAATAAAACCTTTCTCTTTTCATAAAATCAATAATAGCTTGAGTTTCTTTTTCCGATGCTGGGCTTTCTCCTGCATAATGTGGATCATGAGGTAGTTTTTGAGTTTCATTATTCCAGTTTAGTGGAAAGTTACGATTAATATCAACTCCATCTATTCCTCTATCAAATCTATTATTGCTATTGATATCAGTTTTATTTTTTCTATGGTTTGCGTATATGCCTGAACTGACAACTTCAAAGCCTTCGGGGTTGATGGTTGGGATAAAATGAAAACTGAATGAACGCAGTAAACTTTTTACTCGCTCATTATTTTGGTAATTTTGCAGTAAATAATCAGCAAATCTCATACATATCTCAACACCAAGTGGCTCAGATGCATGTATTTGACCAATTATAAGGATAGATGGCTTATCAAATGATTTAACTTTTGGATCAAACGAGATTTTAAAGCTACGAATAGGCATTTTATCCTTGCCTGTGTAGCCGAGAATTTCAGAGTAAAATACATTGGGGTATTCTATTTCCCATTTTTTTATTGAATTTTCAATATCTTTTGTTCTATGATAATTACTATCAAGTGGGTATTTATTACTATATGCAGCTAAAGTAATTACGTAAAATAATATTATAAAACTAATCAATGATATTTTTCTGTTAATACGATACATTTTTTACCTCAAAAGACATTCTAAAATAATATGAAAATAAATCAAGAAAATCTTGCTTTTTTTTTAAATCTCTGTATATTATTATCATATAAGTGTAAATTTTACATTTTTAACATATATAAAAAACACTTATTTATTAAATAGGAGGACTTATGAGTGTACAAGATATTTTCCACTCTTTTATGGAAAAATTTCAGATTACTGCAAATGTTGGTATTGTGTTTGGTTCACCTGTCGAATTTGAAGACAAAATGATTATACCATTGGCAAAAACACAATATGCATTTGGAGCTGGAGGAGCCAGCCTTGCCTTAAATACCGATAATAACGATAATTCTGATGCTGGTGGTGGTGGAGGTGGCATTAAAACCACACCAGTTGGCGTTTTAGAAATAACAAAAGAGAAAACAAGATTTATACCAACATTTTCAATTTCTGATATAGTTATGCTGCTTAGTATAATTTTTACATTTATTTATAGAATAAAAAAGATACAAAGGAAGGCAAAAAGAAATGAAAGTATTTAGTGTGTCAGGGCTTCACCATAGTGGTAAAACCACAGTTTGTGAAGAAGTTATGAAAAGTTTAAAGCAAAAAGGTTACTCAGTCTCTTCTATCAAAGATATCCATATGGAAAACTTCGAAATGGATAGAGAAGGTTCAAACTCTTGGCGGCATTTAGCCGCAAATCGTGAATCTGTTATCGCACGAGGACTCAACAAAACATTCATGATATGGAATCGTCAGTTAAACTTAAAAGATATGCTCGACCATATGCATACAGATTGGGTTATAGTGGAAGGTATGAGATCATCGCCATTACCAAAGATTATTTGTGCTCAAAATATGGAGCAATTGGAAGAAGTGTTTGATGATCGCGTATTTGCTATTAGTGGACCAGTTTCTGAGCAAATTAAAGAATATAAAGGAATACCTGCAATAAATGCAAGAACAAATATCGAAGAATTAGTAGCCTTGATTATTGAAAAAGTGTTTCATGTTTTACCTTTTCATAAAGATGGCTATTGCGGGCATTGTGGGCTTAACTGTTTTGAGTTAACTGCTCAGATTTTGCAAGGGAAAAAAACACGAGAAGATTGTGCTGTCAGACGACCCGATAATTTTAGTTTACATTTTAACGGCGAAGAAATTATGGCAAATAGCTTTGTAACTGATATTTTAAATGATGTTTTAGTTGCTATTTGCAGTAATTTAAAAGGTTATAAACCTGGTGATCAGGTAGAAGTTTCTTTTAAAGAAAAAATTAAAGACTGATTTCAATAGTTTAAATGGGCAATAGGCAATATATATTTGCCTGCCCATTATTTAATATGCACGAAATAATAAAATAATTTTCAAAAACACATCAGTTTATAGCATTAATTTGCCTTTTTTGTAAATTTCATAATTACCAGCAGCACTAATAGATAATCTTATTACTTCTCTTGTTATCTCTGAACAAATAATGGGATTCAAATATAAAATCAAGAGATACTCATACGACAGCTGTTGGACTTCAAATTTGAAATTTGTACATACGAGAATATAGAAACAAATAAAGCACTAAGATTTTTTATTTGAACAACAAAAAGATTTTGTTTTAACAACGAACATCTCAAACAGATACGAACTTTCTGATCATTTGTCACAGTGGTATTTGTGGTTTTAGATATAGCCTGTTTAAAAGAAACTGTTTAAACTATTCACTACTCGCTTCTCAAGTTAAACCTTAATCGAAGTTGGCTAATGTGGTAAATTTTATATTGCCGATTTTACTAAAATGTCTTATTAAAAACAATGTTTAACACAAATCGATCCCCTATCCACTCCTACTACACTCCTACTACTTCTCCAAGATAGCAGGAGGAGTGTAGTAGGAGTCAAGGGGGAATCTCAGGGGTTAAGATAAATCTTATTGGAGGTTTCAGACACACTCAATGGGACGCACCCAAATTTTATGATAAAGATGGGACAATCATGTATTTCTTCTCATTTATAGAGAATTAAGCTTATGAGAGGCATCTTTTATATTATAAAATCAATTTGTAATTTCTCTTGTTTTTGTCAACAGAGACACACTTTTTGTGATGTTTCCAAAAGCATTCTATGTGTGAATTACTTCACATTGTATCAAATAATACTCAAAAACTATTTAACAAGAAAGGATTGCTTTATTCTATGAATTGCAAAGAATCTTTTTTTAATATGAGACAACGAAATCGACAATAGTAAACTACTTGGGTAATTAATATGTTTATATGGCTGGTATCTTTGATCGAACGGGCACAAGGCACTTCATCTTAAAACCAAGAGCACGATTTTAGTTTATTATATCGATATTTGATTGATATTATTATCTAAAACAGCTCTAACTTTGTTAGCTAATTCGCATGTAGTAAAAGGTTTTTGCACAAACTGGGCATCAGCACCGAGATAAGTTTGATATGCTATAATACTTTTTGGGTGCCCTGAAATGTATATTACTTTTAGGTCATGTTTGTATTTCTTTAATTTATTGTAGAGTTCTTGCCCAGTTTGGTATGGCATGACAATGTCAGTTATCAATAAGTCAATGGTACAGAGATATTCATTTGCTAAACTTATAACTGTTCTTGGATCATTTAACGCAATTACATTGTATCCAAGACTTTCAAGCATCATTTTGCTCATATTGAGCATAGATTTTTCGTCATCTACAAGAAGAATTTTTTCATTCCCTTTTTTTATGCTAACTGTTGAATTAGAAATTCTCTTTTCTTCTCTTTTATCAGCCAAATAGCGTGAAAAATACATATGGAAGCTTGTTCCATATCCTTCTTCGCTATAAACTGTAATATAGCCGTTATTTTGTTTAACAGCACCATAAATTGTTGCTAAGCCCAATCCAGTGCCTCTGTTTTGTTCTTTAGTAGTAAAAAAAGGTTCAAAAATATGAGATTGAACTTCTTTGCTCATTCCAGAGCCGTTATCGCTTACAGTGATGCGTACATATTCACCAGGAGCTATAGAAAAATTTTCGTACACTACTGGATGAGGTAAGTCCATATTTATTGCTTCAATAATAATTTTACCATCTTTTTGAAAAGAGTCTCGTGCGTTTAAGCAAAGATTTACGATTATTTGTTCAATCTGAGATGGGTCAATCATTATATTCCATGTTTTAATATTTGGGGTGAATTCTATTGAAATTTCTTCTCCTACTATTTGCTTTAACATCTTTAACATACCGCTTATTAAGTTATTTATATTTACAAGTTCTGGTTCTATTACTTGTTTTCTTGCAAATGTCAAAAGCTGTTTAGTCAAGATTGAGGAACGTTTTGCTGCTTTTTTAATTTCGATAATATTTGAATATATCTTATCATTACTATTCATTTTATTTAGTGTCAAGTCAGTAAAACCAATAATAACCCCAAGCATATTGTTGAAATCGTGTGCAATACCTCCTGCAAGATTGCCGATATACTCCATTTTTTGTGAATGAGCAAGTTGTTCTGCGAGCTTTTTTTGTTCCATTTCAGCAATTTTAATTTTATTAATATCACGTGTGACACCTTGTATACCAATTGGTTTACCTTTATTGTTTCTTGCGAAACTTGCGTTTATTGAAACCCAAATAGGCTCATTATTTGAGTTAAATTGTTGTACTTCTAAAATAACACTTCTATTTCTATCAACTGTTGAGTTTTTCTCAAGATTGAGCTGTTCATTTACAATTGATTTTATTTTTGTTAAAGATTCTGCTGTGTAGCAACTATTTATTTGCTTTTCCAAATATTCATCTGGTGTGAAGCCAAGAATTTTATAAACAGAAGAGCTTACGTAACTTGTATTAAGTTCCAAATCGCAGAACCAAGACATGTCAGACATATTCTCAGTTAAATTTCGATATTTTTCTTCGCTTTCACGCAGTGATTGAGTGTGTTTTGTCAAACGTCTTTTTAAAATATATGAGAAAACAGATAAACTCATAACTAATAGAATCAAGAATGCAACACTAAACTTTATAAGTAGAATTGTTTTTTCTGATATTCTTTGATCAAGATTAAACCATTTTTTGGAGATATTATCAATTTCTTCTTCTGAAATACTATTAATAGTTTTTTCAACAATGCTGTATAATAACGGATATTTTTTGCTAATTCCCATATGGAATGAGTATGTATAATCAATATATCCTGCTACTTTTAGATTGCTAATTTTCTCTTGCTGAATATAATAAGCTACAACCGCATAGTTCTCAAAAAAAACATCAATTTGTCCAAACGATAAATCTGTTAGGGCATTACGTACAGAATTGTAGTTGACAATATTGTAATTATATACAATTTTACGTTCTTTTAAATACTTTTCAGTAGCATAATTTTGTATTACACCAATTTTCTTAGATGACAGATCAGATAAAGATAAGTTTGATGGATAATCATTTTTTGATATTAATACGAGTGGAACTGTCAGATAAGATTTGGAAAAGAAGATGTATTCTTCTCGTTCTTCGGTTTTAATGATTGTCGGCACTACAGCACATTCACCTGATTTTAAACCTTCTAATTGGCTTACCCAGCTCTCTGATGGCGTTTTTTGAAACTTAATATTTGCTTTTTTTTCAATAATATCTACTATATCTGCACCAAATCCCGTAAATTTACCTGTGTAGGAGCTAAATTCGATAGGTGGAAACCCTGTTTCGAACCATAAATTTAGTTTACTTTGATTATTCTCTAACCAATCTATTTCTTCTTGTGTGAAAATATTGTCTGATGATGGTTTAGCATTCAATATATGTAAAGTCAGCCCAATGATAAGAATAATAAAAAAGTATTTTCGAATACTTGAAGTAAAAAACAAAGTAAGGTTCATTTTTCCTCCCTATTAATATATAGTAATAATAAATTTTTCAAAGTCAAGAAAAATTTAGTGTTTTGTGTATTTATTTGTTAATTATGATTGTGATAGAGCTTTATAAATATTACAATAACAAAATGTATTTGATACAAGCATCTATTTTACCATATCTACAACAAGTAATTAGGTTTTATAAGACATTTAAATATTAGATAAATCAAGTTTTACAGTTATCGACTCTACAAATTAAAAAAGATAAAAAATCTAATTTAACTTTAGTGTTGACAAAATACTTTTTTATAAATTATATGTCTAAAGATAGTAAGGAGTGAATATGCAATTATGTGTTGATTTACATTCTCATTCAGGTTACGCTGGTGGGGTTGGTGATATACAATTGAATGACATTGTTAATACTATGTCATACAAAGGGATAGATGTTTTTGGTACGGGAGATTGCTTGTATCCAAAGCGAACGCACGAATTGTATCAAGAATTAAAATATGAAAACAACCAGTTGTATCGATTAAAAAAAGATGATAAACAAAGTTTTTTATTACAAACAGAAGTGATTTTTTCAGTTAAACTTGAAGCCTATACCCATAAAATTGTTGCACATCACATTATATTTTTTCCAAACTTCAAAGCAATTGAACAAATGAGCAAGCTTATGAATAAATGGCAACAAAAAAATACAATAGGACGCCCATTTATCGTATGTAGAAGCCAAATTGAACTTGAAGATAGGCTTTTTGAAATACAATCGATTGACAGTATGATAGAAATTATACCAGCCCATATTATGACTCCAGAAGGGCTTATGGGTGGTAAAAATAAACTTACATCTATGAAAGAGTTTTATGGTAACTTTTTACCAAATATACATGCAATTGAGACTGGTTTGAGTGCTGATCCTGCAATGCTATCAAAGCTTGATGGTATTAACCTACTGGCTATGTTGTCATTTAGTGATTGTCATAGTGCAGCTTTGAATCGAGTAGGGCGAGAATTTACTGTTCTTGAATGTAAAGATTATTCTTATGCGTCAATTATAGAAAGTATTAGGCAGAAAAGAATTATATATACAGCAGAGTTTAATCCAGCAGAAGGTCGCTATTATCTAACAGGGCATAGAGCGGGGAAGAATAATCATATCGAAGACACTTATTTTCTGAATGATGCTCCTCACGACTTAATTTGCCCAATATGCAATAAAAAGCTAATTATCGGTGTTCGTGATAGATGCAAAATGCTTAAGCAAAGCTGTGCACCAAAACAAAACTTTATCCATTTGATACCATTAATTGATGTTTTAGCCTACGCTAATGGCATAAAGAGTGTAAACTCAAAACGCGTGATTACAAAGTATAAAGAAATAATAAAACATTTTGCCACAGAGATAAATCTTTGGCAAAGTACAGACAATATTATCGAGAATTCATTAAAAGAGATTTGTAGTAATGACGAACTATATTCAATAATTGCTGTTAAGAATCAAAAGTTTACATACAATCCACCTGGTTTTGATGGATTATACGGAAAATTAGAAATAAATAATAAAGGAGTCGCATTATGTCTTTGAACCATGTTGAGTTTTTCATGAAAAGACGTGAGAATTTAATTAACAGTCTTAATGATGGAGAGTTAGTTTTAATTTTTGCCAATGAGGAGGCAACAGGTGCAAACCGTTTTCTCCAAAACAGTAACTTTTACTATTTCACTGGACTAAATACACCAGAAGCAATTTTGTTAATGGGCAAAATTAACGGTAAATCTTTGGATGAAATATTTATTCAGAGAAATATACCAGAAAGAATTGTCTGGGATGGCGAAAAAATCTATCCAATTCATGTAACTCTTCTTACAGGTATTAACCTTGTTTTATTCATTGAAGACTTTGAAAAAAATGTTGTATCTCATTTAACTCAATTTAAAAAAGTTTATATCAATTGCGGGGTAGTTGGTTTGAATCAACCCCTAAATAAATCATTATTGTTTATCGATAAACTAAAGCAAAGGGTTCCTCATCTCGAAATTCAAGAGGTAAGCCCAATAATTAGACCATTGAGGCAAATAAAAGATGAATTAGAAATTGAAGCACTAACTCAATCAATAAAGATTACATGGGAAGGCATAAAATCTATTTGGCAAAATGCACGTGCTGGTATGAAAGAATACGAACTTGAAGCTATGCTACATTATGAAATGCAAAAACAAGGCTGTCGGAATTTTGGTTTTGTTCCTATTATTGCAGCAGGAGAAAATGCTGCAACTTTACATTACATTGACAACAATACTACAATTGAAGACAATCAGCTTGTTCTTTTAGATGTCGGTGCATCTCATGAGAATTATAGTGCGGATATTAGCCGAACTTTCCCAGTGAATGGTAAATTTACAGATAGACAAAAAGAAGTATATCAAGAAGTTTTAAATATTCAAAAAGAAATAATTTCTATGGTAAAGCCAGGTATTTCAATGGTTGATTTAAATGCAAAAACTCGAGAATTAATGTTCGCTGCAATGATGAGGCTTGGCTTAATAACAGAAGAAAAAGATGTTATCAAATATTATATGCATAGTATTGGGCATCATTTAGGTTTAGATGTACACGATGTTGGCACAAGAGACTCTATACTTGAAGAAGGCATGGTAATTACCGTAGAACCAGGTATTTATATAGCTGACGAAGCTATTGGTATTCGCATTGAAGATGATGTACTTGTTACAGCAGAATCAAATCGTGTTTTATCAGATTTTATCCCTAAAGAAATTGATGAATTAGAAAGCTTTTTGCAAAAACACAGGTAGAAGGTCCAGATGAAAAAAGCAGTATATCCTGGCACATTTGATCCAATAACAAATGGGCATATAAATATTATTGAAAAAGCTACAAGGATATTTGACGAAATTATTATCGCTGTGGCTAATATAACTGGTAAAAATACTCTATTTACAACAGAAGAAAGGCTTTATCTCTGTAGAGAGTCAGTTAAGCATATTGAAGCTGTTAAAGTAGTGGAATTTGATGGATTAACGGTTGATTTTGCTAAAGAAATAGGTGCTGATGCTATGTTAAGGGGTCTGAGAGCTGTGTCGGATTTTGAATATGAGTTACAATTAGCACTGATGAATAAGTATTTAGACAAGAAAATCGATACAGTGTTTTTGGTACCTGACTACAGATATTTATATTTGAGTTCGAGCATAATAAGACAAGTAATCGGGCTCGGAGGCAGACCGCACGATCAAATACCCGCAGTTGTTGAAGAGGCTATTATTAAAAAATTTGAAGAGAGAGAACTAAAAGATTTAAAAGATTAATTACATACAAAAGGATATAATATGAAAAAAGCCATTATTTTGGCAAGTGGTGGTATGGATAGTCTTGTTACAACAGCAATTGCCAAAAATGAAAACGACGACATATATCTATTGCATACGAATTATGGGCAAAGGACAGAAGATAAGGAACTTATGGCTTTTAGGTCAATTTGTAGTCACTATTCTCCAAAAGATATACTTATTGTAAATATTGACTATTTAGCACAAATAGGTGGCAATTCATTAACTGATAAGAGCATAGATGTTCCCAAGAATAAACTGGGTGAAGAAGATGTACCAAATACTTATGTACCTTTCAGGAACGGTAATTTGATTGCAATTGCCACTTCTTGGGCAGAAGTAATTGGAGCTCAGTCTATCTATATTGGAGCTGTAGAAGTGGATGGTTCGGGCTACCCTGATTGCCGTAAGATTTTTTATGATCAATTAGAAAAAGCGATTAATTATGGCACAAAGGAAGACACTAAGATTAGTATCAAAACTCCTTTGATTCATAAAAATAAGAGCGAGATAATCAAGTTAGGAAAAACATTGAATGTGCCCTTTGAATTAAGCTGGAGTTGTTATAATAATAATGATATAGCATGTGGAGAATGTGATAGCTGTATTTTAAGACTTAGGGCTTTTGATGAAGCAGGCATAATTGATCCAATCAAATACATTAAAAAAATGAGAAGACTATCTAATGATTGATTTCAATGAAAAGTTTCTTTATCATATTTGGGACCAACAACATCTTTTATTTGAAAAGAAGACTGATTGTGGTAAAGATATCAAGGTAATATTTGCTGGTCATTTGAATAGAGCTAAAGGTCCTGATTTTAGAAACGCGATAATTGATATTGATGGTACTGAGATACAAGGAGATATTGAAATTCATATCAATAGTTATGATTGGAAAGCACATAATCATCATGAAGACCCAAATTATAATAATGTTATTCTGCATGTTGTATTTTCTAATAAATCTGGACTACCTTATACAATCAAGGAAAACGGTGAATTAACTCCTATACTTCAAATGAATAATATATTGTCTACCGATATAGAAAAGTTGTTTAAAGAATCTAATGAAGAACAATTTGTAGAAAAAGAGAAGTTTTGTACTTTATTTTCAAGTCAAAGTCACTGGATACCACAAATATTAACTGAATATGGAAAAGAAAGGTTTGAAAGAAAAGTTAAAAGATTTTTAGCAGAACTGTCATTTTGTTCTTTTGATCAATTGCTTTATCAGGGTATATTTGAATCCTTAGGGTATGCAAACAACAAATTTCCATTTTACCAGCTGGCAAAACAGGTTCCTTATATCAAAATACAAACTTATATCAATCAGGGGTTTAATAAAATAGATATTCTCTCTTTATTATTGCATTTGTCTGGTCTTATCAATTATCTACCGAGTCAAGTTGAGTCTATACTCGGCACACAAATTCAAGATAGCTTTGTCAAACAAAACTACGTGATATCCGATTATCATTACGATTGGAATTTGTTTAGATTGAGACCCATAAATCATCCTGTTTTGCGTTTAATTCAAGGCTTAGACTTTATTTATGATAGCGCTTTAAGTATGCATGAAAACAGTTTAACAAAGCATATTCTCAAGCTTTTTTCATTCGAAAAAGATAATCTTAGTGTATCGGCATTTAGAAAGCGTTCCCATCTTGCTATATCAAAACAAACAATTGAAGGACTAAATACAAGATTAGGTATTTCGAGGATTGACTTGATGCTAATAAATATTATCATACCTCTTGTTTATATTTATGCACAAAAAATGGATTATCCAGACTTGCAAGTCTATGCTTATGATTTATTTATGGATTTCCCAAGCTTAGCAGACAACTCAATAAACAGCACAATGAGAAAATATTTGACAGAAGATATTGAAGATAAAATCAGTAAAAAGGCTATTATGCAGCAAGGCTTAATTCAAATTTACCATAATTATTGCGAAAACCATTTATGTGAGTTTTGTACAAACAAGTTAGACGATATTAAGGCAAGGATAGTTTTGTGATGTATTCAAATGAGCGTTCTAAGAGAATTAGACGGACTTCAAGTCAACGTGAAAAAATAATAGATAATGTAACCCGTTTATATGTCTCAGTGCTTAAGTCTGATTCAGATAAAGAAATAAGTCCTTATGAAATAAATATACTATATAGTCTTTTAATTAATATGTTTAGGCGTGAAAGTATTTCATGGGAAGTCTATATCCGTCAAGTAGTTAGCGATAAGATTGATATAAATTCAGTTCTATTATTTTTAAATCAAAACCTTTCTGGTTTAGACAAAGTGCGTATATTACTAAGCTTAATTGTAATGGCATTTACAGAGGAAGATTTCTCAATTTCAGACATTACTTATATACTTGATTTGGCAAAGAAGCTTGATCTTGAAACAGATGGCTTTATGGATATGATTACAGCAATTGAACATCAGGCAAAAGACTCTGTATCAATAAAAGGGTTTCGTTATATTAATATGATTGATGAGTCAATATTTAGTGATTACTTATTATTTGGGCGTACAGATAAATGTAATATCCAGTTTGGAAACAAGAAAGTATATGCAAACGAATTTGTTATTTTTATGATTGATAAGTTTGTTTTTTTAGGTACAAGTCATCATGTTTCTTCAGAGCTTGATGGTAAAACACTTTTGCCTAATCAACTTTATATTATGTCAAGAGATCACAAACTTAGAATTAGCAACCAAGTAATAGATTATAATTGTATTTACGAGTTGTATAAAAATCAGCAAACATATGATGTAATAGACTTTAAAAAGCAAGACTATAATTTTAAAATCATTAATAATCACAACAAATATTCAATTAATATCAATGTAGGAACCGTGTTTAAAAACCAAAAGCTTTTGCCGAAAAACAGAAGTATAGAAATATATTATGATGACCAATTACAAATTAAAGGGTACTCTGTTTTTACATTATTGGATGTAATAAAAGAGAGGGGAGAGATTGGTGTTGACTATGTGAGACCCAAAGAATTATTTATCATATTTGACGAAGACTTTTTCTCTGTGTCTCGAAACGATACATCAAAAACTATTGGTTATCTCGAAATAAAGGACAATAAATATTATTTAAGCCCAACCAAAAAGAATTGGGACATATATTTAAATAATAAAATGATTGAAGAAACTGCTCAGATTTTTTTAAATACTGACATTATTACAATCAATAAAAAGAATTTTCGTTTAAATCAGTTTTTTGATTTAATTGAGATCCCTTTTGAAGTTGAGCACATAAATTTCTTAGATATCAAACACTTTCATCGAGATGGCAATTTAGCTGTTGATAGTATATCTTTTGAAGCTGAAAAAAATGAATTGATAGGAGTTTTAGGACAAAGCGGTTGTGGTAAATCAACTTTTTTAAAATGTATTGCTGGAGAGATAATACCAAGCTATGGCAATATAAAATATGATGGTAAAAGCTTTTACCAAAACATCAATTTCTATTCACAATTTATTGGTTATGTACCGCAAGAAGACTTGTTGTTTTCTAACCTTACTGTATATGAAAACTTATATTATCGTGGTAGATTAAGAATGCCAAAACTATCTTATGAATATTTAGACCAAAAGATAAGAAATATACTTTTTAATACTAATCTTGGTCATCGAACCAACACTCTTGTTGGGGACATAAAAAAGAAATTCTTAAGTGGGGGAGAGCGTAGAAGGTTAAACATAGCACTTGAGCTACTCTTTGAACCAACTGTCTTAATATGTGATGAGCCAACATCTGGCTTATCATTTTCTGATGCTGAACAAATCATTGACTCTTTACGCAAGTTTGCAGATCAAGGCAAAGTAGTAATTATCACTATTCATCAACCGACATCACCTGTATACATGTCTTTTGACAAAGTATTATTGATGGACAAAGGTGGAAAACAAGTATTTTTCGGTACCCCAACCGAGTCTTGGGATTATTTTGACTTGGAGTTGGCTCAAGTAAATTATCAGCATCAAGCAATAACCCAAAGAAAAGATGCTCAATTGCCAGAATACTTATATTCAATTATCGAGTATCCAGAATACAAAGCAAATGGAGATGTTGTATATGAACAAATCGCCCAAAATATTGCAATAAAAAGAAAGTTTTCTCCAGAGTATTGGCGTGATAAATACAAGAGAAAAATGCTTTATGATCTGATTCATCTCGATAGCAATATAGCCAAGACTAATAAAGCTCAAACCAAAAAAGGTGAAAAGAATGATCTGTATTCAAATTTAACTCAATTGTTTGCTTTCGTTAAGCGCAGTCTGAAGATGAAGATGAGGTCAAAAACCAATCTATTTATTACATTTGCAGAAGCACCTCTTTTGGCAATTATCATCGCTTTTATACTAAGACTTGATTCTGAAGGTGTGGGCTATAGTTTTTATCAAAATATTAACCTTGGCATATATATATTTATATCTGTGATAGTCTTTATATTTTTAGGATTATCTAACAGTATTGAAGAGATAACATCTGAAAGAAAAAACTTGTTACGAGAAAAACTATTAAATCTTCGTATGTCGCATTATGTAATTTCAAAATTCATTGTTTTAGGGCTTTTTTCGATAGTTCAAGTCGTTCTTTACTATCTTGCTTCTTCATTGATTTTAGGCATAAAAGGTATGTTTTTCCCATATTTTATTTATTTATTATTATCCGCAGTTTCTGGTTATTCAGTTGGTTTGTTGATCTCCTCATTTTTATCAGATACAAAGGCAATTATCAATATTCTTCCACTAATATTGATACCTCAGATTATTTTTGGAGGGGCAATAATCGAATATGAGAAAATGAATAAAAGCATTAAGCTTGTAGATACAAATCCTATACCTGAAATTGTTCAAGTAATGCCCTCAAGATGGCTTTTTGAGGGTTTATATGTTGCACAAGCAAAGCTTAATCCATACGATGCAAGCATTGGGTCGATTGATAAACAAAGACAAAAAATTAAGAAAATCAAGGGACCTGAGCTATTAAGACAACAAAACAAGATCTATAAAGATATAGCTATAAAAACCAAAAAGTACCCCAAAGAAAAATATACTAATCAGTATTTGAGCTTGAGTGTTAGTATGATGGATGGAAAGTATTTAAATACAAATAAAAACATATTCTTATCGAGCTATAAAACATTGTTTAAAAAAAGATACTCAACTTTTTGCTACAACCTGCTCATATCACTGTTTTATATACTTTTTCTAAATATTCTTTGCACTATAAAATTAAAGTATTTTTATAAAGAATAAAAAAATACTTGCCAAATAATCAAGTCTTTTTAATATTTGCATTAAGATGTTTATAAATTACTAATTAAAAGGAGATTTTTTATGATACAGAAAAAGATAACTGTTTATGGCATGACTTGTGAAGCATGCAGAACGACTGTCATTAGAGGTTTAGAGCTTGTAAATGGTATCAAATGGGTCAGTGTTAATTTACCTGAATCGATAGTTATAGTTCAATATGATGAAGATATTATTGATATTGACGGTATCAAAAAAGAAATTACCGCTCTTGGATATGATGCAATGTAAATAATGGAGGATGACATATGAAAGTAGTTAATTATCAAGATGTACCCTTAGAGGATGTAACAGTCGAAGGTGCTGTAAATACAAAAATAAGGTGGCTTATAAGTCAAAAAGATAATGCACCTAACTTTGCATTAAGGCTTTTTGAGTTAGGCGTTAATGGTAATACACCGTTGCATTTTCATGACTTTGAACACGAAGTTTTTATTCTTGCTGGCGAAGGTATATTTGTTGTTGAGGGACAAGAAAAACAAATCAAAGCATGGGATGTAGTATATGTTGATCCAAATATTGAACATCAGTTTAGAAATACAGGATCAGAAACATTAAAGTTTTTATGTATTATACCTCATGATAAACCAAAGACTAAAAAGGCAATCAACCCATTTGCATCGGGTACAGCAAATAACTGTTAATATCATATTAAAAGGAAATAATGAATGAATAATAAGAAACATTTTTTAAAAGAACTAACACAAGCTGTTGCACCTTCAGGTCAAGAGGAAGCAGTACAAGAAATATACAAAAACTATGTCGAACAATATAGTAATAATATCAGCGAAACACGACTGGGTTCAATAATTGCTCATAAAAAAGGCAATTCAGACCTAAAAATTATGCTATCTGGACATGCAGATGAAATTAGTTTAATGGTGAGTCATATTGACTCAGATGGTTTCGTTTACTTTAAAGAAATGGGTGGTTTTGACGCCGTTTTATTGCCAGGGCAAAGAGTAAATATTCATCACGATGGAAAGATAAGAAAAGGCATCATAGGAAGAGCACCAAAACATTTGTTGCAAGATGATGATAATGTAAAATCAAAAAACTTATGGATTGATATTGCAGTAAGCTCTAAAGAAGAAGCTTTGGAGCATGTTGAATTAGGTGATATAATCACTTGGACAGGCGAATTTGAATTCCTGACAGATGATATTATTATATCAAAGGCAATCGATAATCGTGTTGGTGTATATGTTTGTGCTCGTGTGCTTGAGGAGCTTAATAATATCAAAACTTATAGCTCCGTGTATGCCGTATCTAATGTGCAAGAAGAAGTTGGTGCTGCTGGTGCAAAAACCTCATCTTTTTATATAAACCCTGACATTGCAATAGCTATAGATGTTACATTTGCTGTTGATCACCCAGATACCAGTATAAAAGATTCAGCTGATATAAAACTTGGAAAAGGTCCTGCAATTACTATGGGCTCGAGAATAAATTATAAGCTATTTAAGCATTTAAAATCTATAGCTGAAAAAGAAAATATACCTTATCAAGTTGAAATATATCCTGGTCGAACAGGTACAGATCTTGATTCTATGTTTTCCGAAAATACTGGTTCTGCTGGCTTATTAGTTAGCATACCTTGTAGATATATGCATAGCCCAAACGAAATGGCTTCGTGGTCTGATATAGAAAACACTGTGAAGCTGCTGACTGCCTTTATTAAAAGTATAGAGAATAGTAATATTAGAGATTTATAAACAGAATTAAAACAGATATTAAAAAAGATTAAAGACTGCTTTGAAGCAGTCTTTTTTTATATTAAATATATAAAAAGTATGATTATGATTTGTAAGCAAAAGATGAGAGAACAACTATGTTATAATTTTTAATAATTTAGTAGAAACAATTTGTAAATACCACTGATAACGATTCAGGATTGTGCCATAAACGTGAGTTTGTTCAAGTCATAAGCCCAGTGCTATACATATATTGACTCTCTAAGACTTTAGAGGTGCTATCATGAGACAGAGGCGTAATGATAAGAGCAGGTTTGACACTTTTTTAAAGCCCTCTCTTACTTTTTTACATGTAAAAGGAAAGTAGGAGGAGTCGCCCGAAGATGAATAAGAGATGATTACAGGATTATTTGATATAATAGATTTTTTGGTATTATAATGCATAAATAGCTTTCTTATTAAACTAATTGGCTGTTTGAAGAAGCAAGCGAAAATAATATATTGTTTCTATTCTCTTTTCTGATCGTACGTAGTTGATTCTCGCCTTAAGCTCCTTTAGCTCTTCCTTGCAACCGTTAAGATGCCCTGTACAAACCCTATGTTTCTCTAAGATATCAAGGAGATGGTAACGGGATGGTAACGGGATGGTAACGGGATGGTAGGGGAATCGAAGAAGATATATGAGAGAAATATTGTCTTTTTGAGGTAATGTGCAGTTTATATTAACACACAATTGACAGATTAAATAAACACACAAATGGCTAATATTAGACGGTTTCGATTAACAAACAATTATCAGATTAAATAGATAAAAAATAAAGTGTTAATAAGGTCTTAATAAGCCTTATAAAAAAACAAAATAGCTAAGTTTGCTTTCAATATCTTTGATAGCGAAAAAAAATGAGTAAATGAAAAGATTGTCAAATAAGGTACAATAAAAAAAGGAGAGCTATCTCTCCTTTTATAAATATATTTAGACTTTTAGGTCTATTTCTTTTTGCTTTTATTTTTGTAAGCTACAACAGTGTCAAGAACTAATGATGATGCAATAAAAACAGACGAATAAGTACCTATTATAATACCAATTAGTAATGTTAGAGCAAAGTCACGAATAACAGGACCGCCCCAAATCAATAGAGCAAGATCTGCCACTAGTGTGGTGATACTTGTAATAGCAGTACGGCTCAGAGTAGAGTTAATACTTCTATTAAATATTCTGTATTCATCTTCTTTTCTGTATATCTTAATATCGTCTCTAATTCTATCGAAAATCACGATTGTGTCATTAATTGAATAACCGACGATTGTTAGTAAAGCAGCAAGCACAGTCATGCCTATTTCAATATTTAGAATAGATAGCATACCAATTGTAAGCAGTGTATCATGAAGCAATGCAACTGCTGCAGAAATACCCCATGAGAATTTAAATCGTATCCAAATATAGATAAGTATGAAAATAATTGCTATAAGAACTGCTTTAATAGCTTGATTTCTTAATTCGAAACCTGCTTTTGGTCCTACTTCTTCTTCCTGAATAACAAATCTACCTTTTGTTGCTTCAGGGAAAGTTGTTCTTAAAGCTTCTTTTATATGATCGCCTGCATTTTCAGTGCTTACAGTTTTTAAAATGAATATTTCCTTGTCTTCATTTGTAATTTGTTGTATTTCGGCATCTTTGAATCCAATATCAGACAAAACTGTACGCAGTTGTTCAACTTTTACGCCTTCTAATTCAACTTGCAGCATTAAACCGCCAGTAAAGTCGATATTGTATTTTATTCCTTTATGAGCTGCAATAGAAATAAAGCCTATAAGAATTAATGCAATAGATATAAAATAGCATATTTTACGTACGCCCATGAAATCAAAGTTTGTGTCTTTAAATAATTGCATTTTTCCTCCTAAATACTCAGCTTATCGCGGTTTTTGTTTGTTACAAAGTTGTCAAAGATTGCATTACTTACTACAATTGATGTAAACATTGATGAGAGAATACCAACAGAAAGCGTAACTGCAAATCCACGAATAGCACCTGTACCAAACTGATATAAGATAGCTGCAGTTATTAAAGTGGTGATATTTGAATCCAGAATTGTGACTGTCGCTCTTGAGAATCCATTATCTATAGCGTTTCTAATAGTTTTTCCTGCACGTAGTTCTTCTCTAATTCTTTCAAATATAAGTACGTTTGCATCAACAGCCATCCCAATTGTCAAGATAATACCAGCAATACCTGGTAGGGTTAATGTTGCATTGAATGCAGTTAGTGCAGCAAAAATGAAACCAATATTTAGCGATAAAGCAATCGCAGCATTAACACCTGATGCCTTATAATAAATAATTATAAATAAAACAACCAGCAATACTCCAAATATACCAGCCATTAAGCCAGATCTAATGCTATCAGCACCTAAGCTTGGTCCAATAGAAGATGTTTTACCAATATTAACAGGTGCTGGAAGGTTACCAGCTTTTAGTACAATTACCAAATCGTTACATTCTTCAAGAGTAAATTGGCCAGTGATTTGAGCTTCTCCACCTCTGATTCTATCTTGTATGTTTGGTGCTACATAGACAGTGTTGTCCAGTACAATTGCAAGGCTACGATTGATGTTTGAGCCTGTTACTCTTTCAAATATTCTTGAACCTTCTCTATTAAACTTTAATGAGATATACGGTTTATTTGCATTTCTAAAGTCAGAATCTCCTGATATTCTAACAGAAGACTCACTTAAGTACTTGCCCTCAAGCTCAGCTTTGTTATTTAAAAAATATATAGGTGTATCACCAAAAGAATCTTGCTTATCTTCACGTCCAAATGCTATTTGATATCCAGAAGGGATATTTGCAGCAAATACAGAATCTGCTAACAGTGTTTTCAAGTCTTCTTTATCTTCTTTAGCTACATAATAACGCCCCATATCAGATTTTACTAACATAGAGAAATAATTATTTTTATCATTGCTTTCTAAAGAGTCTTCCAATATTTCAAGTGGTGTGTTTGAAGAATCTTTTAAATGTGTCATATTATACAGATCAATGTTCTTTTCAAGATATGCATCTAATCTGTTGATCACAGTTTTTGTTTCTTCAGGTGTTAGAACTAATTTGAACTCTAATAATGCTGTTTTGCCAATAAGTTCTTTTGCTCTTTCATGATCATCTAATCCTGGTAATTGGATTACAATTTTGTTTTCTCCTACAAGCTGGATAGATGGCTCAGCAACACCGAAATAGTCAATCCTGTTACGAATAACTTCAAGTGCTGATTTTACAGCGCTATCTTGCTCTTTTTGAGGTACATCTGTTAAGTCAACATACAAATCAATTTGAGATCCGCCTTGCAAGTCTAACCCAAGTTTTAGCTTTCCAGGCCATATCTTCTCAGATATAAAGGCTGGTTTTTCTCCAATTAATAATGGGGCTAAAAAATAGAGTGTCAGCAAAAGAAAGATCGTAATGGCTGTTGCACGATACTTTGATTTTTTCATTCGAACTCAACTCCCTTTATTTTATTTAATTTTTTTTGGATTATTGTTTAATCAAGTAAAAAATATATCCAATACTTTATTATTAGTTTAAAATTTCTTTGTGAATATACATAATTTACAAAAATCCCATATATATCAAATTAGTCAAGTAAATATTAAAGTTTTTTTAAGCTCCTATTGTTTTTATGTTTGAATTATGCTTTTAAGTACTGTTTTAAAGCTCATTAATTAGAGAATGTTGAATATAGATTTTATAGATTTAGATTGAATTGATAGTATTTTATCAATATTTTGAAATTCACTTAGATAGTTTATAAAATGATTTACTTGTTGGTATTTACTTATGACATCATCGATATCCGTAAAAGTATTGAGCTCAATATCAGTTTCAAAAACATACTGTTCAGTTTTTAAAATATTTAAAAGAGTTTCTATGTTCAAATGTTTATTAAAAAGCCTAAAGCTTATTGAGTAATAGGTGTTAAGTTTGTTAAATAGTTGAATAATTTCTTTATTGCCAGTAAAGCCATGCAAAAGAATCAATGCCTTTGGGAAGTTGTCTTTGATAATTTTTGCAATTTCATAGTATTTACCAACACAGTGTATTACAATTGGCAGATTGAACTCCAAAGCTATTGCCACTTGCTCTTTAAACAAAGATATTTGATCGTTAATATTATTAAATCTTTTGTCTAACCCGCATTCTCCAATACCGATTATGTCTCCATTTGATGCCATATAAAACAAGTCCTCTAAATCAAAATCTTGTTTTTTTTCAAAGAATAAATATGGATGAAGTCCAGCAATATGTCTTATTTGAAGCTTATTATGCTTTATTATCAAATCAGATTTGTTTATCACTGAATTTATAAATAACGAGAAATTGTGTGTATTCCAAAAGCTCAACAATTGCTCGTCATTTAACAGCTCTTGCTTGTTTAAATGACAATGTGCATCAATCAAATAATTGTTCAAATTACGCCTTTCTCTCCCTTTTAATAATATAATTTGTATTTTTTTAATAAAAGCAAGTTTTAAATTGACAAATTGACTCTTTATATAAAATGACGTAAGAAGGAAATATTATTATGATTGAAAAAAATAAACCTATTGTTGCGATTGTTGGGAGGCCTAATGTTGGCAAGTCCACCTTATTTAATAGATTAGCAAGAAAACGTTCGGCTATAGTAGATTTTGAAGAAGGTGTTACTCGCGACAGAAAATATGAGATTACTGAGTGGAATGATCGTAGCTTCATAATAGTTGATACTGGTGGTATAATTCCTGATTCTAATCTTGCTATTGATAAAAATATAAAATTACAAGCACAAATAGCAATTGAACAGGCAGACCTAATTATATTTTTAACAGATGTTAAAACTGGTATAACAGATTATGACCTGGAGATATCTAAAACTTTATCGACACACCGCCAAAAAGTACTATTAGTAGTAAATAAAGTAGATAATGAAAAGGATGAATTAGATCTATTTGAATTTTATAATCTTGGTTTTGGTGATCCGTTTGGCATTGCTGCAAATTCAGGCAGGAATACTGGAGATTTTTTAGATGAACTTACAAAAATCCTGCCAGACAAGTATTATGACGATGAGGAGAATCAAGAACGTGTTAATGTTGCTATTGTTGGGCGCCCAAATACAGGTAAATCTTCTCTAATTAATAAGATTTTTGGTGAGGAAGCTGTTATTGTAACTGATATAGCAGGCACAACTCGTGACTCTATCGATTTGGACTATAGATATGAAGATAAAATAATACGTTTTATTGATACAGCTGGTCTTAGGAAGAAAAGCCGGATTAAGTATGGAGTTGATTATTTTTCATCGATGCGTACTATCGACAGTATTGACCGAGCAGATATAATTATTCTAATGCTTGATGCTTCACAAGAGTTTTCTGAGCAAGACCAAAAGATAGCTTCTTATGCTCAAAGAAAATTCAAAAATATGATAATTCTATTGAATAAATGGGATTTAATTGAAGATAAAGAAACTAATACATACAAAGAGTATGTTCAAAAAATACGTCGAGAATTTACGTTTCTTGAGTATGTTCCAATTATGTCAATTTCCGCTCTTACAGGGCAACGAATAAATAGAATTCCTGATATGATTTTAAAAGTTTGGGAAGAAAGTCACAAAAGGATAAGCACATCACAGTTAAATGATTTTATGGAAAAAGTCATTCAAAAAAATCCACCTTCGCATTCAACTGGAAAACATATTAAAGTATATTATGTAACACAGCAAGCAACCAACCCTCCAACTTTTATATTTTTTTGCAATGACCCAAGCTTAATAAATGTAAATTACCGTAGATATATTAAAAACAAAATACGAGAAGCTTTTAAGTTTGAAGGAGCAACTATAAAATTAATTTTAAGAGGAAAAGAAGATGATGTACCCCATATTATATATTAGTATAAGTGTTGTAATTGCCTATTTATTAGGCTCAATACCAACTGCGTATCTGGCAGGCAAGTTGTTTATGAAGATTGATATTCGTGAGCATGGATCAGGAAACGTAGGAGCAACAAATGCTTTACGTGTTTTAGGAAACAAAATGGGCATCATTGTTTTGTTGATTGATATATTAAAAGGGGCTTTAGCAGTCTATATTGCGAAAATATTTTTAGAAAGCCAATGGCAAATTATACTTGCAAGTTTTTTTGCCATAGTTGGTCATATATATACTTGTTTTTTGGGATTTAAAGGTGGAAAAGGTGTTGCAACTGCTGCTGGAGTTTGTTTTATTTTGATTCCAGTTAACTTAGCTTTTGCACTGTTTGTATTTTCTATTGTTTTAATTCTTTCAAAATATGTATCTTTATCATCAATATCGGCAGCACTTGTACTACTAACTTTACAAGGAATGAGACTTTGCTTAGTAACTGGTCATTTTTATAATCACGAACTTGCAAATTTTATATTTGTATTGATAATTGTTGTGTTTGTAATAGTTAAACATATACCTAATATTAAAAGGCTTATAAATGGAAATGAAAATAAAATAAGTTTGAAGAAGAAAGTAACTTGACACAATATTGACAAATATGAGTTTAAAAACTTTGTATAAATATATGAAAAATAATACTTATTGTAATGAAAGGAGGATGATTCATAGTTTGTAATCAAATGTGTAAAAGAAATATGCATTATGCATTATGCATTATGAATTGAATAAATATGTGTGGAATAGTTGGAGTTTTCAATCAACAATATGCAGCAGAATATGCAGCTCGATGTTTATATGCAGAACAGCATAGGGGACAGGAAAGTTGCGGAATAGCAGTAAGTGACTCAAATACTATAAGGCTTGAAAAACAAATGGGCTTAGTAAAAGATGTATTTACACCAGAAGTTTTAGAGACCTTACCTGGAAATATAGCAATTGGACATGTTCGCTATCCAACAAGAGGTTCAGCAACAGCTACTAACACTCAACCTCATGTTGTTGAGCTTCTAAGTGGCCCATCTTATGCACTTGCAAGTAATGGCGATATTGTAAACTATTTTGATATTCGCAGGCAGTTAGAGGCAAAAGGAGTTTGGTTTAAAAGCAATAATGACGGAGAATTAATACTAAAATATATTGTGCATCAAATTGAAAAAGAAGGTAAGGAAATAGCCTCAGCTATAAAGTCGATGATGAAAGAAGTCAGAGGGGCATATTCTGCTGTTTTAATGACCAGAAATGAGTTGTATATGTTTAGAGATCCTTATGGGTTTAGGCCTATGTCTTGGGGTAAATTAGTTGATGATTCAGTTGTGGTAGCTTCAGAAACATGTGCACTTGATATTTTAGATACGAGAAATGTTCAAGTAGTTCATCCTGGTGAGATAATCGTTGTTAGCGAACGTGGCATAAAACATATAAATTTAGATGTTTCAAAATATAGAAACACAGATACTAATCGTCATTGTATATTCGAACATATTTACTTTTCCAGACCGGATTCATTCGATTTTGAAGAAGATGTATATGTTGTGAGGCAAAAGATTGGAGAGCTTTTGGCAGAAGATGATCATGACTTAAAGCCAGATCTTATTGTTCCTGTTCCAGACTCTTCTAACTTTATTGCTCAAGGATATGCAGAAGCAAAAAAAATGCACGTTACTTATGGTTTAATTAGAAATCATTATGTTGGAAGAACTTTTATTAAACCAGATCAAAAGATAAGAGATGAATCTGTGCGACAAAAGTTTAATACACTTGCTCATCTTTTTAAAGATAAAGTTGTCGTCTTGATAGATGACTCTATAGTAAGAGGAACTACTATTCGTTCAATTATTAAGCTCATCTTAAATGCTGGAGCAAAAGAAGTACATTTGAGAATCGGTTCACCACAAGTCAAATTTGCTTGCTATTATGGCATCGACACACCAAATAAAGAAGATTTGATCGCTAATAAAAAAACTATAGAAGAAATAAGGGAATATCTTAATGTTACATCATATAAACATATAGATATTAAGACATTAAAAAAATCCGTTGGCAAGCCAGATAACTTCTGCTATGCTTGTTTTGATGGTAAATATCCGCTATAAAGGTGAAAAAATGGAAATTAAAAAATTATTTGAAAAGTTTAAAAATCAAAAGATTGCCGTTATCGGAGATTTGATGCTTGATCACTATTTGTGGGGTTATGTAGAAAGGATTTCACCAGAAGCTCCTGTACCAGTTGTTGATATTAAACGTGAAGAATATCGACTTGGTGGTGCAGCAAATGTGATATCAAACATTACATCTTTAGAAGCAAAAGCAGATGCTTTTGGAATTTGTGGACAAGACAAATATGCTGAAATCTTGGAAAACCTTTTGGACCAAATATATGTTAATAAAAAGTTTGTAATAGCAGACTATAGCAGACCTACAACATTAAAAAGTCGTATTATGGCTGGGCATCAGCAAGTTGCACGTTGTGATTTCGAAAAAAGACATTATTTATCAGAAGAATTAGAAAATAAGATTTTGGAAAAACTAAATGAAAATATTCATACATACAGTGCTATTATTCTTGAAGATTATAATAAAGGCTTGATGACTGAACGCATTATTTCAGAAACAATAAAGCTTGCACATAAACATAATATTCCAATCACAGTTGACCCAAAATTCATAAATTTCTTTAGCTATAAAGAAGTAGATGTTTTTAAACCAAATTTAAATGAGCTACAAAAGAATTTAGGTATTGAAATTCATACACAAGAAGAATTAATTGAAGCAGCTAAAGTAATATTTGATCGTATTAACCCAAAATATTTGGTAGTAACCAGGGGTGAAAAAGGGCTAATAATATATAACCGTAAATTAGAGGAAACTATTATCCCAACGTTTGCCCGAGAGGTTTTTGATGTATCAGGTGCAGGCGATACCATGATCAGTGTACTTACTTTATGTCTGGCATGCAAATGTGATATTAAAGAAGCTGCAATAATTGCCAACCATGCATCAGGAGCTGTTTGTGGTAAAATTGGCATATCACCTGTGACACAGAAAGATATAGAATACTCTATCGAGTATAATAAGATTATGGAAGAAAGCTAAATGAGCTGCATTGAAAAGATTAAAAAACTGGATGAGTTAGTTGATTTGCGAAATAAATTGTATGGCAATAAGATTGTGTTTACTAACGGTTGTTTTGATATCATACACTCAGGGCATGTTATATATCTTGAAGAAGCAAAGTCTCTGGGGGATGTCTTAATTCTTGGACTGAATAGCGATACTTCGGTTAAACGATTAAAGGGAGAGAATAGACCCATTAATAATCAAAATGATAGAGCTATTGTGTTATCAGGGTTAAGCTCAGTTGATTATGTTGTTATTTTTGAGAAAGATGACCCATATGATATTATTCATGCTTTGCAACCTGATGTTTTAGTAAAAGGTGGAGATTGGAAAATCGAAGATATTATCGGTTCAGACATTGTTTTAGAAAAGGGAGGGGAAGTTATAAGCCTCTCTTTTATAGAGGGTAAATCAACAACAAATATTATTAAAAAGGTTGTGCAAAATGGGACACCATAACGATTTGAATGAGCCTTCAGCAGAAGTTGGAGTAGTGGTACAAGTAAATCAAGACACAATATGGATAGAGAGAACTACTTTAGATGGGTGTAAAAGTTGCTCTATGAGTGGCGTTTGCGGTTCGTCAAACCAAGCACAACTGGAATTTCCAAATAATGATAACTATCAATTAGGGGATTTAGTTGATATACATATAGCAAGTTCAACACGTCTTTTATCATCTTTTATTGTATTTATACTTCCAATATTAATATTTATATCTACATTCTCTTTAAGCTTTTACGTTTTTCACTATTCTGAGCCTTTGAGTATAGGATTGAGTTTCCTAAGTTTGATTATAGCATTTGGTGCTATTTTAGTATTTGATAGATTACTTGCGAAAAAAAACGTAATTAGAATCGTAAAAAAGGATTGAGTTAATGATTATTCATTTAAAAGATATGATCTTCTTCGGATACCATGGGGTTTATCCTGAAGAAAGAAAACTTGGGCAAAGATTCGTTGTTAATATCGCATTAAAGACAAATTTTTTGCTTGATAGTAAAATTTTGCACATTGAAGATACTGTTGATTATACCAAAGTATATGATGAAATAAAACATATAATGGAAAAAGAACAGTTTGTTCTTCTTGAAAACTGTGCAAACCGTATAATTAATGCCTTGTTAGATAAGTTTTTATTGATTTTAGAAATTACTGTCAAAATTGAAAAACCAGGTGTACCAATAAATGGAAGTCTATCTTCTGTAGCTATCGAAATGACGAGAGAACGCTAATGATTGCTATTTTGAGCTTAGGCTCAAATCTTGGTAATAGAGAAAATAATCTCGAACAAGCTGTCGATAGAATCAGCCTTATGCCCAATACTAATATATTAAAAAAAAGTGGAATAATCGAGACTAAGGCTTGGGGTAACACATCTCAACCTGATTTTTTGAATATGGCTATCATGATAGAAACGCAATTTCAGCCACAAGAATTATTGTATAACTTACTACAGATTGAAAAGCATTTAGGGCGGATTAGAACAGTTAAATGGGCTGCAAGGAGTATTGATATAGATATTATTTTTTATGAAGATATTGTGCTGAATAATGAAGAATTAACAATACCTCATCCATTTATGCATGAACGAAATTTTGTTCTTGACAGCTTATTAGAAATATGCCCTTATTATATTCATCCAGTTTTTAATATGACAGTTAAACAAATAAAAAACAAATATAAGGAAAAGTAAAAATGAAAACTTTAGCATCGATAATATTGGCTGCTGGTAAAGGCACACGAATGAAATCTGAAAAGTCAAAAGTAAGCTTTTCATTGGCTGGTAAAAGTTTAGTGCAAAGAGTGGTAGAAACCTCATTAAAAAGTAATTGTAATAAAATTGTCGTAATTGTAGGTTATAAAAAAGAGGAAGTAATTTCATGCATCCCACCACATGAGTCTCTTGAATTTTGTGAGCAAAAAGAACAATTGGGCACAGGTCATGCTGTTAAGGTAGCAGAAGAAAGCTTTAAGAATTGTGACGGTGAAGTCTTCATTTTATGTGGTGATGTACCTCTTTTGAAGGCAGAAACATTAGAGAAAACTTTAGATTCCCATCGTAAAAATAAAGCATATTGCACAGTTTTAACTATGATATTGGATGATCCTGGTCGTTATGGAAGAATGGTTAGAGATAATAATAATAATATTTGCAAAATAGTTGAATATAAAGATGCGAGCGATGAACAAAGATTGATTAAAGAGATAAATAGTGGTATTTATTGTTTTGATATCAAAGCTTTATTCGCAGCATTAAAAAAAGTAGATAATAAAAATGAACAAAATGAATACTATCTGACTGATGTATTAGAAATTCTTTATAAAGAAAACAAAAGGATTGATGCAATAGTACTTGAAGATGTATCCGAAGCAGCAGGAATAAATTCACAAGAACAACTTGCTGAATTAGAAGATGAATTATATAAACGTGTTAATAAATATTGGTTAAATAATGGAGTTGTGATAGAAAAACCCAATACTGTAATAATTTCAGAGGATGCTATCATAGAAAATGATGTTACAATACAAGCTGGAAGTGTGATACGCGGCAAATCAGAAATAAAAAAGAATTCTGTCGTAGGTATCAATACATGCATAGACAATTCTATAATTGGAAACGATTGTGTATTAAAGGGACATAATGTTTTAATAAATAGCAAATTAGAACCAAATGCCATTATGGATTGGCAGGAGATGTTAATTAATGACTGATTATTTATATTCACCTTGGAGGTTGCAGTATATCTTATCGGAAAAAGAAAAAGGTTGTATTTTCTGTATAAAACCCCATGAAAAAGATGATCAAAAAAACTTGATCTTATATAGAAGTTCATTATCATTTGTAATAATGAATTTATATCCATACAATAATGGTCATTTGATGGTTGTTCCAAATAAACATGTATCACGACTTAATGACTTGTCAAAAGAAGAATATTCTGATTTATTTGAACTTGTAATACTAACAGAAAAAGTGTTAACAAATGTATATCACTCTGATGGCTTTAATATTGGTTTGAACTTGGGAAAAGCAGCAGGTGCAGGAATTGCGGAACATTTACATGTTCATGTTGTGCCACGATGGAATGGTGATAGTAATTTTATGCATTCCATTAATGGAATCAGAGTGATACCAGAAGCATTTGAGACTGCTTTTGCAAAAATTAAAGAAGGGTTTGACAAAATTAGCTCCAAAAAATAATTTGTCATTAATCTTATGAAAAGAAAAATAATTAACATAAGTGTTTTGATCTTTTTAATGTCTTTTATTGCATTAGGATTAATATTTGTTCCAAAATTAAAAGATAGATATGCTAATTCAGAAGATCTCTATCCTGCTATTAAAATTAATCTTGTTAACGGATGCGGATATCAAGGTGTTGCAACAAATATTGCTGAATTGCTAACCAATATGAGCATAGATGTCGTTCATATATCTAATGCAAGAAAATTTATATATAATGAGACGATCATAGTTGTTAAAAAATATGATGAGGATGAATTGTCAAGGCTCAAAAAGACTACAGGTATAAAGAATGTAATTTATGCTGTAAATGAATCTTTTCCTGTTCCTTTTTTGATTGTGATTGGAAAAGATTATCAAACATATTTTTGTAAAGATGTAAAATAATGTTATTTGCTTAACTTTTTGATAACATACAAATAACAATAATTAAATAAAGGAGAGTTATGGGGGATAGCACAAAAGAAAAAATCGAAATAATAATTGAAGCTTTAGAAGCAAAAAAAGCTGAAAATATTAGTTGTATTGATGTGCACGGAAAGTCAACTATCACAGATGCATTTATTATTTGCAATGGCAGTGGAGAGCTGCAAAATCGAGCTATTGCTGAGCATGTGATAGAAGTTGCAAAAAGTAATAAGTATATCATCATGGGAAAAGAAGGTATGGAAAATGGAAAATGGGTTTTGATTGACTTGGGTGATGTTATTGTTCATATCTTCAATTCAGCATCCAGAAACTTCTATAAAATAGAAGAATTATGGACTAAAAATTTAAATAAGCAGGGAATAGAGCAAAATGAAAATCAAGAAAATAATTAGAAATGAAATTGAAAAAGTCGCAAAATCTTTGAAGATTAGTATAAATCCAGTTTTTTCAGTTGAGATACCAAAGAATGTTGATCATGGTGATTTTTCATCAAATGTTGCACTTGTGAGTGCAAAAGAGAATAAACAAAAACCTATGGACTTGGCTGAACTAATTGTTGCAAAGTTTAAGCGTAACAAAAATTTTAGTACAGTTACTGTTGCAAAACCTGGCTTTATAAACTTTACAATATCAAGAACTCTATATGTGAGCGTCATTAAAGAAATCCTGCAAGCTGGCGAAGAGTATGCTAAATCTGACTATGGGCAAGGTTCAAAAATACTAATAGAATTTGTTAGTGCAAATCCAACAGGTCCTCTGAATATTGTTAGTGCTCGAGCAGCGGCATATGGTGATACACTTTACCGTGTCATGTCTTATTTAGGGTATGCTCCGTCTCGTGAGTTTTATATGAATGATGCAGGTAATCAAGTTGAAATATTGGCAGAGTCTATAGAATTAAGATTTAGAGAAATACTCGGAGAAAGAATTGGTGAAATGCCCGATGAAGCCTATCATGGTGAATATATAATAGAATTAGCATCACGAATCAATACAATCGAAGGCTCAAGAATTCTTCACATGAATGAGATTGAACGTCTTGAAAAAATAAAAGATTTTGCTCTTAACGAAATACGTATTATGCATGAAGAGAGTTTAAGCAGATTTGGTGTTGAATTTGAATCATGGATTTCAGAGAATTCAATAAGAAAAACAGGTATTATTGAAGAAGTGCTAAGCTATCTTTATGAAGCAAAAGTTACATATGAAAAGGATGAAGCTATCTGGTTTATGGCAACCAAATTTGATGATGAAAAGGATCGAGTTCTTCTCAAGGCAGATGGATTGCCTACATATTTTGTGCCTGATATTGCTTATCACACTACAAAATATGACCGTGGATACAATGTGATAATTGATGTTTTGGGACCCGATCATCATGGATATATTCAAAGATTAATAGCAGCTTTAAAAGCTCTTAATTATGATGAAACAAAGATGGAATTTATATTTTTACAACAAGTAAACCTTTTCAACGAAGGTGAAAAGATCAAAATGTCAAAAAGATTAGGGAAAATAGTTACTATGGATGAGCTTGTTGATGAAGTCGGTAAAGATGCAGCACGCTTCTTTTTTATCGATAGAAAGCCAGCTTCTCATTTAAATTTTGATATGGAGTTAGCAAAAAAGCAATCATCAGAAAACCCAGTGTTCTACTGTCAATATGCTCATGCACGAATTTGCAGTATCTTAGAAAAAGCAAAAGCGTTACCTTTTGATACTATAGAAATAGATTATAGTATATTAAAAAAATTAAATAAACAAGACGAATTCCAATTAATAAAAAAATTACAGGAGTTTGAAGAGATACTAATTAACGTTGCTGAACAACGCGAACCGCATAGATTAACTGATTATTTAAAAGAACTTAGCGGCATGTTCCATAAGTATTACCACGATTTTAATATTCTTAATAAACGCACAAAAGATACAACATTAGCACGTTTGTATTTAGTTACAGCCATTAGAAATATTTTAAAAATTGGCTTTGAATTAATAGGTGTAAGTGCTCCAGAAAAAATGTCAAAAAAAGAATGAGAAAAGTATTGATAATATCTGATACACACAGTAATTTCACACTAATGAAGCAGGTATTTAAAATTGAAAAAGATTATGATACCTTGATTCATTTAGGAGATGAACATGACGATATAGAGTTCTTTTCTGAAGAAATTGATAATAAGCAGGTTTATACAGTTGCAGGGCTCTATCATCATGATTATGGAAAGAAAAGCAAAACTTGCATAAATATCAAGATAAATAATTGGAGCTTACAGCTTGCTCATAGCCCAAACGATTTAGAATTAAAACAACAAAACGCCGAGCTATACTTGCATGGACATACTCATCAAGCTAAAATAGAGCAAAATCCAACTTTTTTAGTACTGAATCCAGGCCACTTAAAATCTAAAAAAGATAGAGGCTTTTACCCTTCTTATATGGTTTTAGAATTTCAGAACAATGATTTAATAGTTAGATTAAAAGACATAAACGGCAAAGACATAAAAGTAAAAAACTATCGAAAGTGAAAATGATTTTGATGAATTATAAGCTTATAGAATGCTGTTATAGGTTTTTTAAAAATTTATCTTTATGTTGATTGTAGCTGCTTGCCTAAAAAAGACTTAATGGAGGTAGATTTTGTTTTCATTTACCCATTATTTTAAACCAATTATCTATTTTCTAATAGTCTTAGTTATATTTATTTTTATTATGTTTTATCTAAAAAGAAGAAAAAAGCGTATAAGAGATAGACGAAACCAAACTGTACCTGCCAATATTTGGTTTTATTCAAAACTAATAAACTATGAGTTATCAATAGAAAAGGTAAATCCAACCATTTTAATGAATACTTTTTTTGAATATTTAGCAAGAAAATATGATATTACGAAATATGATTTGAAACAAAAAACTATTTTCCAACATGTGAGCGAAAAAGAGCTTAACCTCGATTATATAGAATTATATGGTGACATTTATCATTCAATAAAAGAATTGAAACATAAGAACAAATCTGATGTTATATCTTATATTAAAATAATTAAAGTGCATTTTAATAAAGATAACTTGACAGAATGGATAGAAAAACGTAAAGATGAAAAGTGTAATAATTGTTAATAAAAGGAGAAAATATGATTTCTATAGAAGATATTCACAGACAGGTGCTTGAATATAGTCAGAAAACTGATAGCCTTATAAATGAAATACGACGCAATATTGTCGGACAAGACTATATGATAAGCCGCATGCTTATAGGACTTTTAGCAGATGGTCATATCTTGTTAGAAGGTGTGCCTGGCTTGGCTAAAACACTTGCAATTAGCTCTATGGCAAGCACTCTTAACGCAAGCTTTAGGAGAATCCAATTTACGCCAGACTTACTTCCTGCAGATATTTTAGGTACTCTTATTTACAATCAAAAAACAGCAGATTTTGAAACACGCTTTGGCCCAATTTATGCCAACTTTATTTTAGCTGATGAGATAAATCGTGCACCAGCAAAAGTACAATCTGCCCTCTTGGAGTCAATGCAGGAAAGACAAATGACAATTGGAGATGTAACAAAAAAAATGCCAGAACCATTTATTGTAATGGCAACTCAGAATCCAATTGAACAGGAAGGAACTTATCCGCTTCCAGAAGCTCAAGTTGATCGTTTTATGCTCAAACTTCAAATTACTTATCCCAGCCGAAATGAAGAAAAAGAAATTCTAAATAGAATGGTTAGTAGTAAAGCCCTTGAGCTAAATCAGATTTTAGATCCCAAAGATATATTATCTATGAGAGAGCTTGTCAAAGAAATACACATAGAAGAGAATGTAAAAGATTATATTATAAATCTTGTTTTTGCTACGCGTGAACCTAACAAGATAAAAGGGCTTGCTGAAATTGAAAACTACATAGACTGTGGAGCATCGCCCCGTGCAACATTGTTTTTAGCAAGAGCTGCAAAAGCACATGCATTTTTAGAACACAGAGCATATGTTACACCTGATGATATTAAAGCTATAGGGAGAGACGTATTACGTCACCGAATAATTATTACTTATGAGGCAGAAGCAGAGCAAATATCAGCTGATGATATTATCAATAAATTGTTTGATGAGATTGAGGTCCCATAGAGGATGGAAGCTTCTGAAATATTAAAAAAGATTAGAAAAATAGAAATTACCACCAGAGCTCTTGTGAATGAGGTATTTTCTGGTGAATACCACTCAATGTTCAAAGGACATGGATTGGAATTTGCAGAAGTTAGAGAATACCAAGAAGGTGATAGCTATAAAGAAATTGATTGGATGGTTACAGCCCGGATGGGTAAACCACATATTAAAAAGTTCAATGAAACACGAGAGCTCAATGTCTTTTTTTTAGTTGATAAAAGTGCATCATCGCTATATGGAACTTATAATAACATAAAATCAGATATTATAGCTGAGATAACTGCTTTATTGTCGTTTTCTGCCTTATCTAACAATGATAAAGTTGGGTTGATACTATTTTCAGACCAAATAGAGCAATATTCTCCACCACGTAAAGGAAAAAGAAACGCATTGAAAATATTACGTGATATTCTTTATTATAAATCAGATAACAAAGGAACAAAAATTGAAAAAGCAACTGAATTTGTATGGAAGATATCAAAAAAGAGATCTATTATTTTTATTATTTCAGACTTTTATGATGAGGGTTACGAACATAGCCTAAGAATTCTGTCCAGAAAACATGATGTCGTTGCTTTTAGAATTGTTGATCCATCAGAAATAACGATTCCAGACGCTGGTATTATGCATATGCAAGACCCAGAAACAGGTAAAAAGATTACTGTAAATACCTCCTCAAAACGCTTTAGAGAAAATTTTCATAGTTATATGAATCAGCAGAGTCTTGATTTAGAGAAAAATTTCAAGAAAATGAAAATTGACCTTTTAACAATAAAAACAAATGAAGACTATATTCCAAACCTAATTAAATTTTTTAAAAACAGAGTAAAACGAATAAGAAAGGGATAGTTTGAAAAAGAGTATCTTTATTATTGTTATATTTGTATTAATTTTCCCTTTATATGCAACAAATCTACCATTTAAGCTCATTAAACCCGACTCATTGTATATAGGGCAAGAGTTTTCTATCGAAGTTCAGATAGGTAAAGATGAACAAGCTATAGTTATTCCTCCCAAGCGACTGAATTCAAACGATGCAGTATTGTTGGATACAGAAGTTAGCGAGATGCAGGACTTGTATAAGTATTTCCTATCAATAGCTGTCTTTGATACAGGTAAGGTAGACATACCAAGTATAACTTTTTATCGAACAAAGGAGAATAAAGTTGATTCATTAAGCACAGCTTCTTTTTCAGTTTGGGTATCATCATCACTTTCTCCTGCTGACAGTCTGATAACCGATATAAAGGCTGCACAAAAAGTTTTTTTAAAAGTTTATGATTATTTAATTATTTTATTATTTATTGCTATAATTATTATTATATACATTGCTATAAAAGCAATAATAAGAAAGAAAAGAGCAAAGCCTGAACTTCAAATAATTGATACCAGACCTGCATGGGAGAAAGCTTATGAAATGTTGCTTGCATTAAAAGATAGACAACTTTTAGAGCTCAATGAGTGGATTGATTATCATTATTATCTATCATTGGTATTAAGGTATTTTTTAATGTATCACTATGGCATGAAAGCAGTTGAAATGACGACACAAGAAATTACAGATGAAATGGAAGTGGACTTGCCAGCACGAATAGATATTTTAAAGCTTTTAAGATTTTGCGATCAAATCAAATTTGCAAAGGGAATACCAAATATAAATGAATCAAAAGCCTATGAACAATGGCTTGAAGACTATTTACTAAGTTTTCAAATTGAGGATGTAGGAGAGCAATCATGACACAGTTTATAAACCCTTTGTGGTTACTTTTAATCCTCATCTTGCCTTTATATTGGTATTATGAGTGGAAAGTAAAAAGCAAAAAAAGACCTCGAGTTCAATATCCACTTGTTAAAGTTATAAAAAAAGTTTATAAGTATAACCATTGGTCTTTATATATACCGATAATAATTAAATCTGTTTTAATAGTTTTAATTGCATTGGCATTAGCACGACCAAGACAGGTAATTGAGCATAAAGATATTAATAAAAAGGGCATTGATATTGTTTTTGCGTTAGACTTAAGTGGAAGTATGCTTGCTGTCGATTTTAAACCAGTTAACAGGATTGAAGCTGCCAAAAATGTTGCAGCAGACTTTGTCAATTTACGTGAAAATGATCGAATAGGCATAGTGACTTTTGCTGAATATGCTTATACACTATCCCCTCTTACTTTCGATCACAACATGCTTTTACACACTATAGAAAATCTTGATGTAGATGAAGACCAAAATGGTACAGCAATAGGCAGTGGAATAGCGACTGCTATAACACGATTAAAAGACTCTGAAGCAAAATCAAAAATTATCATACTGATTACTGATGGTAGAAATAATGCTGGAGAGATTGACCCAATGACTGCTGCAGAACTCGCAAAGACACTTGGTATAAAGGTTTATTGTGTTGCTGTTGGAGGTACAGGACCAGTCGATTTTCCTTTTTTGCATCCAATTTTTGGTGTACAGTATCGTAAAGTAGAAATTGATATCGATATACCTGCGTTAGATGCTATTGCCAAAACAACAGGAACGAATAAAGCTTCAGTAGCGACGAACACAGAAGAGTTAAACAGAATAATGGAGGAAATAAACAGCCTCGAGAAGACAGAAATCACCCAAAAGAACTATTACGAATACAAAGAGACATTTCCCAAGATTCTTTATATAATAATTGTTATTATATTGTTTGATATATTAAGAAGAACTGTTTTTAGAAGAGAAATATTGTGAGGTTTTGATGAATTGGGGATATCCAAATATTCTTTATTTATTGTTGATCGTACCGTTTCTTGTATTATTTTTATATATAGGAACAAAAAGAAGGCAAAAACGTTTTAAAAGATTTGCAACTAACAACCTATTTGACTTTTTTTATAATAATTTTTCAATATTTCATTGGAATATAAAAATTGTACTACTAATATTAGCTCTGGTATTTGTTATCATTGCGGCTGCACGTCCACAATGGGACAAAGAAGAAAGAGTTGCACAACAACAAGGAATTGATATTGTAATTTGTATTGATGTATCAAAAAGTATGGATGCAGCTGATATAAGACCGTCCAGGCTTGAAAGAGCTAAAAACCATATTAGTTTGTTTGTTAGTGAGCTTAAAGGTGATAGGGTGGGACTCGTTGCATTTGCTGGGAAAAGCATGGTTATCTGTCCTCTTACTGATGACTATGCAGCCTTTAATATGTTTTTATCAACTCTCAGTACAGAAACCATTACTGCTTATGGAACAAATATTGGCGCAGCTTTAGACAGAGCAGATAAACTGTTTTTAAAAGAGTCTCAAAGTAAAGTAATTGTTTTGATCAGTGATGGCGAGGATTTAGAAGCCGAAGGAATTAAGATAGCTTCAAAGATAGCAAAAAATGACGTAAATATTTTTACTATAGGTGTTGGCTCGATTGATGGCAGTCCTATTGAATTGTTAAACTCTTATGGAGAAATTGAGTTTGCAAAAGATGACAATGGTAATATAATTATAACAAAAATGGATGTACACTCATTAACAGATATTGCCAAAGTATCTAATGGTAAATTCTATCCAATTACACCACAAAATTCTGAGATTTATGATATCCTCAACCAAATATCAGCAAAAGAAAAAGACCAGATTTCAAGTAAGCTGTATTTTAAGTTTAAAGAACAATATCATTATTTTTTAATTATAGCATTTATACTTCTAATTTTCGAAGCAATTGTTAGCTATGAAAACAAATTAAGGGGTAAGAAATGAAAAAAACTATATTAATTATGATTTTAGCATTTACTTTTTTATCGTTGAATGCCAGAGCAATGAATTTCAAAAAAGTATACCGAAATCTAAAAGGTAACCATGATTTTAAAATGAACGATTATGAAAATGCACAAAAATCATATGAAAAGAATTCTGTAGATTATCCTAATGATGAAAACTTACATTACAATCTTGCAAATAGCTTTTATAAGCAGAATAAATACGATGAAGCGATGAAAGAATATAATATTGCTCTTCAAAAAAACAATAAGAGCTTAGAACACAAAATACATCATAATATTGGTAACCTATTTTTTGAACAAGAAGATTATGAAAATGCAATTGAATCTTATAAAAAATCTCTTATTAGTAAGCCAAATCAAGAGGACACAAGGAAAAATTATGAACTTGCAAAACGTTTATTGCTTCAACAACAAGAGCAGCAAAATCAAGATCAGTCAGATAGTGAACAAAGCGAAGATCAACAAGATCAACAGGAAGAAGAAGTAGATCAGTCTCAAGAAGAAAAAGATGCTGAAAGTATTTTAAAAGCTATAGAAGAAAAAGAACAAGAGCATATGAAGAAGAAAAATCAGAATAAAGGTAAAATTAAAACTGGGAAATATTGGTAAATGAAACTCTTCATTGAACGCATCGATGATTTTATAAAGTATGAGAAATCAAAACACTTCTCCCAAAATACTTTAAATAGTTATCGTTCAGATTTACTACAATTCCAAGAATATATCATAAATAGGTTCGAAGGTTTTTTAATAGACTATACTAAAATCGATAAAGCCATGATCCAAGACTTTCTTATTGACTTATCTGAAAGAAATTTAAGTAATCGTACATTAGAACGTAAAATTGCCTCTTTAAAAGAGTTCTTTAAATATCTTTATATAAGTGGTTTGATAAAAGATAATCCAGCTAAAGCGATAAAGTATCCGAAATATAGTAAAAAATTGCCAACATTCTTTTCTTACGATGAAATGCAGGCTTTATTCGCATTACCAGATCTGAGTAGTAAATTTGGTATCAGAAATCTTGCTATTATGCAGTTATTTTATTCAAGTGGACTTAGAATAAGCGAGCTTTGTGAGTTAACAATCAATAGTATTAATCTGAGGAACAGACTTGTAACTGTCATAGGAAAAGGTAATAAAGAAAGAATTGTACCCATTACTGATGATGCTATTAAAGCACTGACTGACTACCAAAGAATAAGGCACACTTTTAAACCAAAAGATAATAATTATTTTGTTAGCAAAAGCGGTATTGCATTAAAACGAACAGAACTTAATGAAATAATAAGAAAATATTTTGTTCAAATTGCAAGAGATGAAAATAGCTCTCCACATACTCTTAGACACACATTTGCAACTCACCTTCTTGA
>JAJBBH010000007.1 GCA_020532185.1 Candidatus Cloacimonadota bacterium
GTTAGAGGCGATGTGGTAGAAATTTACCCTGCTTATTTGGAAAACTCTATCAGGGTTGAGTTTTTTGGTGATGAAATAGAAAAGATAACTCGCTTAAATCCGATATCAGGGCATATTTTGGATGAAGTTGATAAATATCCAATTTATCCTGCTGACCACTTTGTCATGTCAAAAGAAAGAATGGACAGAGCAACAAAGTCAATAGAAAAAGAGTTGGATGAACAAATTAGATATTTTGATGCAAATAATCGTTTTTTGGAATCTCAACGCATAGAACAAAGGACAAGATATGACTTGGAAATGATAAAAGAGATTGGCTTTTGTTCAGGTATTGAGAACTATTCAAGGCATTTGACAGGTGCAGAAAAAGGTAGTCCACCTTATTGCTTATTAGACTATTTTCCTGAAGATTATTTGCTCTTTATTGATGAATCTCATGCGAGTATTCCACAAGTGCGAGCTATGTATGCAGGCGATTACTCAAGAAAGAAAAACCTTGTTGAGTATGGTTTTAGATTGCCCTCAGCTTTTGATAATAGACCTTTGAAATTTGAAGAGTTTGAAACGAGAATAAATCAGGTTGTTTATGTGTCTGCAACTCCCTCTGATTATGAGCTTTATCAGACAAAAGGCGAATTTGTAGAGCAGGTTATAAGACCAACAGGGCTCTTGGATCCGCAGATAATAGTCAAGCCAATTGGTAATCAAGTAGATGATTTGATCGGAGAGATTAATAAAAGAGCAGAGAAAAATCAAAGAGTGCTGGTTACTACACTAACGAAAAAGATGGCAGAAGATTTGAGTAAATACTTATCTGATGTGGGCATTAGAGTTCGTTATTTACATAGTGAAATTGATACAATACAGAGATCAAAAATTATAAGAGAATTGAGGCTTGGTGAATTTGATGTTTTGGTGGGGATAAACCTATTGAGAGAAGGATTGGACTTGCCTGAGGTATCTTTGGTGGCAGTTTTGGATGCAGATAAAGTAGGATTTTTACGCTCTACACGTTCATTAATTCAAACAGCAGGTCGTGCAGCACGTCATATTGAAGGAACAGTTATTTTTTATGCTGATGAGATAACTGAGGCTATGAGATATACAATTGATGAGACAAATCGCCGCAGAGAAAAACAAGTAGCTTATAATAAAGAACACAAAATCATTCCAACTCAAATCAAAAAGAATATTGATGATATAATGCTATCTACATCTGTGGCAGAGGGATATGCTGAGTATGAGGTTAATAAAAAAGCGGGTAAAGCAGAAGTGCTTGACACATATTTGCATCTTGATTCTTTTACTGATATTGTTAAGGTGTTGAAAAAAGATATGAAACAAGCAGCCCAAAATCTAAACTTTGAGCTTGCAGCAGAATTAAGAGATCGAATAATCGAACTGGAAGGTCAATATGAAACAAAATAAGATTATCAATTTAAAGGAGAAAAAATGAAGGAAACATTGTACTTGATTGACGGAACAGCATTAGCATATCGATCTCACTATGCATTTATTAGAAATCCACTTACAGACTCGAAGGGGCGCCCAGTAAGTGCTTTAAATGGTGTTGTTAATTCATTTTTAAAAATAGTTGACCAGTTTGAGCCAGCATATATTGCAATTTCATTTGACCGTAAAGGACCAACTTTTAGGCATAAATTGGCTGAAGAATATAAGATACAAAGACCACCGATGCCAGACGATTTGGTCTTGCAAATTGAGCAAATTAAGCAGTTTTTTGAGCTGATTGGAATGAAAGATATATCTGTTGAATCATACGAAGCTGATGATGTTTTGGGTACAATTGCTGTACAAAATCAAGATAAATACAATGTTGTGATTATAACAGGAGATAAAGACTATTCGCAATTAATTAACGACAATATAAAGATTTATGATATCAGAAAAGAGCAAATAATAGATCGCCAGGCAGTGATTGAAAGATATGGTATTAAACCAGAGCAGTTTATAGATTATCTTGCAATTGTGGGAGATACAGCAGATAATATTCCAGGTGCCTATGGTGTAGGTGAAAAGACAACAACACCTCTTTTACAAGAATTTGATAACCTTGATAATTTGTATGATAATCTCGAAAAAATCAAGTCAAAGTCTGTAAAAGAGAAGCTTGAAAAGTCAAAAGAGAATGTGTATTTATCACAAAAACTGGCTACTATTGTTACTGATGTGCCTCTTGATGAGGTGGGTGAGTATAGTTTTGACTTTGAACCAGCAAATTTGAAACAAGCACAAGCCTTTTTGCAAGAATTTGATTTTAATTATCTACGAGAAAGAGTGATCAAGATTATCAGAAAACTCGATGAAAGCTATACAGGTGAGGAAGAAACAGATACTAATTCTTTTCGAGCAGTATTGTTAGATACAGAAGAATCTTTGGCAAAGGCTTTGACAGGGTTTGAAGGTCAAAAAGTAGTTGCTCTTGATACAGAGACAGATTCTGTGGAGGCACTATTTGCAAACCTGGTGGGGATATCGTTTTGTTGTGATTTAAAAACATCTTATTATGTGCCATTATCACATTCATTTAGCCAAAATGTTGATAAAGATATTGCCATTCATATGCTAAAAAAAGCATTTGCAGACAAGATAATTGTTGCACATAATTTTAAATATGATTATCAGGTGCTTGCTAATCATGGTTGGGATATCGATCAAGACGTGTTTGATACGATGCTTGCAGCTTATTTGATTGATCCAACACGAAATAGGCTGAGCTTAGAGTCTTGTGCTTTAAAAGAATTTAGTTATGAAATGGTGCCAATAGAAGATTTGATAGGCAAAGGAAAGAAGCAAATCTCTTTTGCAGGAGTTGAAATCACTCAAGCATGCCAGTATGCAGCTGAAGATAGCTGGGTAACTTATCGGCTTTATCAAACATATAAAAAGGAGTTGGCAAAAAAAGATCTGAGTAAATTGTTCTATGAAATAGAGATGCCTCTTGTTACCGTTTTAGCTGCAATGGAAAAAAATGGTGTGTTTATTGATGTGCCTTATTTGAACCAAGTGTCGATAGAAGTAAACAAGCAGCTTGTGAGCTTGCAAGAAGAGATATTTGCTATTACAGAAGAAGATTTTAACTTAAATTCACCTCAGCAGCTTGGCTTTATTCTCTTTGAAAAACTTGGTATAAAACCTCTAAAAAAAACCAAAACAGGTTTTTCAACAGATAGCGAAGTGCTTGAAAAGCTTGCAGAAGAACATGAAATAGCAAAGAAGATTATTAATTATCGACAGCTAAATAAACTTTTGGGCACTTATATAGATGCATTTCCAAAATTGATGAAAAGTAAGACACAAAGAATTCACTCATCATTTAATCAAACAGTAACTACTACAGGCAGACTTTCAAGCTCTAATCCAAACTTGCAAAATATTCCTGTACGTACAGAAATAGGGAGAAAGATGAGAAAAGCTTTTTGTACACAAGACCGTGACTTTGTGATAGTTGCAGCCGATTACTCACAGATAGAATTACGCTTGATGGCACTAATTGCTAAAGATGAAAACATGTTGAAAGCTTTTCAAAATAATGAGGATATTCATAGCCGTACAGCAGCAATAGTCTTTCATAAACAATTAGACGAAGTAATGCCTGATGAGAGAAGACGTGCAAAGATAATCAATTTTGGCATAATATATGGGATGGGTGCTCAAGCCCTTGCGAAAGAGCTCCATATAACAGTGTTAGAAGCAAAAGAATTTATTCAAGATTATTACGATAAATTCCCTGAAATTACTAACTTTATAGAAAGCCAAAAAGAGTTTGCCAGACAGAATATGTATGTTGAAACAATTTTTGGTAGACAATTACCGCTGGTAAATATACATTCATCAAATCCGATGCTCAAATCAGAAGCGGAGCGTGTTGCAGTTAATATGCCAATACAAGGCACAGCAGCAGATATAATCAAAATTGCTATGATTAATTTGCATGACCGCTTTAAAGATGACTCCAAGATTAAGATGACGATCCAAGTGCATGATGAGCTTGTGTTTGAAATAGATAAGACTTGCGTCGAGGAATATAGCACAATTATCAAAGAAATAATGGAAAATGCATTACCAAAAGAGTATCAAGATAAGATTAAATTGTTGGTTGATATTGGAGTAGGTAAGAATTGGGATGAGGCACATTAAAAGCTTTTTAAACATAAAATGACAGGATAAAAGAATTATTATTTGTTTTTATGATAAAAATCATTTTTCTGTTTGACAATTAGTTGAACTTTGATTCAATGGTATTTAGGAGACATACATATGAATAAACCAAATTATCAAAACAGCATTGTAAACCTGATGAGCAGTATTTTATCAGCATTTTCCTGCAAAAATAATTATGCTTCATTAGACAACTTTAAGATCGATTCACAAAAGTATCAAAATATTGTTTGTATTGTAATTGATGCTTTAGGGTATGAGTTTTTAAAAAAACATAAATCAAGCTTTTTACACCAGAATATGCAGCTGAAACTAAGTTCAGTGTTTCCAACCACTACATCAAGTGCTATTACAAGCTTTTTGACTGCTCAAGCACCTCTACAGCATGGAATGACGGGCTGGTATATGTATTTTAAAGAGCTTGCAACTGCAGCTGTATCTCTGCCATTTTCACCTCGTTTTACAGGTAAACCCTTTGATGGATTGGGCATTAGCGGTGCTGATGTATTCAATCATGAAAACGCTTTTGATAAGAATAATATCTCATATAGCGTGATGTTTCCAAGTGCAACTATAGATTCCGCTTATTCCAGCCATAGTTTTAATTCACCAAATAAAGTTGCTTATGAAGATCATCAAGACTTTTTTGCAACACTATCTAAGAAAATAAGAATCAATGAAAAAAAGGAAAATATGATTTTTGCATACTATCCTTTTTTTGATGCTACAGCTCATGTTTTTGGGATCAATTCAAATGAGTCTAATGAATTGTTTTTTAAGATTGATCATGATTTACAAGAATTAATTGAAAAATTTGATAACGGAAATACACTCTTTATTATTACTGCAGATCATGGAATGGTCGATATAAAAGAGGATAATAAACTGCAAGTTCAAAACTTTCCTATTATAGAAAAATCATTAATTCTGCCTCTGTGTGGAGAAAGTAGAGTGCCATTTGCTTATGTAAGACCAAGCTATGTAAAAGAGTTTGAAAGCTTTATATATAATGACTTTACAGAGTATGGGACAATGATGAGATTGCATGAGGCAATTGATGCAGAACTTTTTGGATTTGGAGATATCAATCCAAAGCTTGTCGATAGAGTCGGCGATTATATTATCTTTATGAAAGAGGAATATGTCTTACTTGATCCATTATTTAACGAAAAAGCCAGTCAATTCATAGGTTTTCATGGTGGTTTATCAGATGATGAATTGTATGTGCCCTTGATACGAATCGGCAAATAGATTGCCTTATAAAAAATATTAGCAACAGAATCGATTTTTATTGACTAAAATACTATAATTGAAATAAATGTAATTTAATAACTTTTAAAAGATAGATATCCCTTTTTTTAAGTTGTTTTGCCAAATAATAAAATACAGAAAGAGTAAAAATGTTAAACTTTAACGAAATGAATTTAAGCGAGGAAATCTTAAAAGCAGTAGATGAACTTGGCTTTATTAATCCAACCCCAGTGCAAGAAAAAGTAATCCCTCATTTATTGAGTGAAAAAGATCAAGACCTCGTTGTCACATCACAGACAGGAACAGGCAAAACAGCAGCTTTTGGCTTTCCCATTATTGAAAATACAAATACAAAGAAAACAAATATTCAGCATTTAGTGCTCTGCCCGACACGCGAGCTGTGCTTGCAAGTTGCTGATGATATAAGTATCTATGCAAAACATATAAAAAAGCTCAAAATAGTTGCAATCTTTGGTGGTGCAAGTATTGAAAGACAAATAAAAGTGCTTAAAGAAGGTGTGCATATTGTTGTTGCAACTCCTGGCAGGTTGATTGACTTGATGAATAGAAAGCAAGTTGATTTATCACAAATAAGCACATTGGTTTTGGATGAAGCAGACGAGATGCTTGATATGGGCTTTCGTGATGATTTGGAAATAATCCTGGCAGATACCCCTAAAGATAAGAAAAAGACACTTATGTTTTCTGCAACTATGCCTGATGAGGTTTTGCAAATAGCAAAAAAATATTTAAAGAATTATATGCAAATTGGGATAGGTGCAAAGAATTCAGGTGCTGATGGTGTAAATCATGAATGCTATATGGTAAGTGCAAAAGATAGGTATAAAGCTTTAAAACGAATAGTTGATTTTTACCCAAATATCTATGGAATAGTGTTTTGTCGTACACGTATTGAGACACAAGAAGTGGCAGATTTGCTGATCAAAGATGGATATAATGCCGATGCACTGCATGGAGATTTGTCACAAAACCAAAGAGACTATGTGATGGGACGCTTTAGACATAGATTGATAAGCTTGCTTGTGGCGACTGATGTTGCTGCTCGTGGTATTGATGTCGACGATCTAAGCCATGTGATAAACTATAATATTCCCGACGAGTTAGAAATCTATACTCACAGAAGTGGTCGTACAGGGCGTGCAGGAAAGACAGGTATCTCTGTTGTTATTGCCAATTTAAAAGAAAAAAGAAAGATTCAAACAATTGAGAAACAGATTAAAAAACAATTTGTTTTCAAGCAAATACCAAGTGGGCATGAGGTATGTGAAAAGCAATTATTTCATCAAATTGATAAGATTGAAAAGATTGATGTCAATGAAGCTGAAATAGACTCTTTTTTGCCTCTTATCTATCGCAAATTAGAATGGTTGGACAGAGAAGAATTAATCAAAAGATTTGTATCTATCGAATTTAATAGGTTTTTAGACTACTATAAAGATGCAGAAGATATCAATACTTTTGACCCAAAAAATAAAAATGCTGCAATTAATTACGAACGAATGTTTATCAATTTAGGTGTGAAAGATAAGGTTACTCCTCCAGATTTGATCACACTGATCAACGAAACAACAGGTGTACGCACAATTCCTATTGGAAAAATAAAGATATTAGAAATATTCTCTTTCTTTGAAATTGATAAGAGCTTTGTTGGCAAATTAATGGAATCTTTTAAAAATAAAGAGTATAATAATAGGAAAATCTATCTTGAAGTCTCAAAAGATGATAAACAAGAGAAAAGAAAAGAGAGAAAACCCGACAAGAATAATAGAAGAAGATCATTTTCCAGACAAGATGCACCTAAAGATGACTCACAGCATTTCAATAAAAAAAGAAAACAAAAATCGAAAACAGAAAACAAACAAACAGGAAGAAGAGCAATATTAGCAAGTAGCGAATAATCTCTATTGAAAGTTTATCTGACAAATGATAGCAAAATATTAAAATATGCTTTTTTAAATAAAAACGCTTGACTTATAAAACAACATAAATATAATTATTCTTAGGATTAGATATGAAAAAGTATTTGGATAAAATTATCAGAGAATTTAAGAATAATCTAATATTTAAAAACTATATCAGAGTAGTTTTGATAGTTAGCGTATTGTTTTTTGTTCTATATATCTCAATCAGTAAATTTATTATTTACCATGTTAAGAGACAGTTGATTGAAGAGAGACTCGAAGCACAATACCAGTTTGTTGATAATATGTCAAATCTTGTTTCTAATGAGGTATTGCGAATCCATGATATACTAAAGTTAATTGCTGCTAAATACAGTGGAAGCCCAAACAAATCACTTGATCCATTTAAAGTGATAACAAACAACCAATTCGTAAATGTTTTTTTTAATAATGGTTTGTATATTTTTGATGGAAAAGGAAAGCTACTTTATGAAGCACCAAATATTCAGAAAAGAACTGATGATAATTATTCTTATCGACAATATATTAGTCAAACTGTTCAAAAACAAAAAGGAATTATTTCCAAACCATATAAGTCTACTCTTGAACATGGTCATCCATGTCTTATGTTTACAGCTCCAATTTTTGGTGAAAAAGGTACAATGATAGCTATTTTGGGTGGCTCTGTTGATTTGCTGAGAGATAATTTTATCAGTGATCATTTCGTAGTTAAACAATCAGAAAACACTAAATATGTAATGATCGAAGATGAAGGCTCAATTATTTATCATCCATCAACCGACTCAATCGGGAAAAGATACAATCTGTCAAGCTTTTATAAAACTCTGGGCTCACATAAAGTAAATGCAGAAAATGAATATCTTGTTAGCAAAAGAGTCTATGGAACAGAGTGGAGTATTCTTTATAGTATTAATGATGATGAAATTAACGCTCTTATGACCAATAATGTTGTTTTGATTAAGAGTACAGTCGCATTCGTAATTATTATGTTTGAATTGATTTTCCTGATTTTAAGCTATAGGATATTTATCTCATCAATTTCTTTTGCCAAGCAGTTTAAACGAGAAAACCCTCTTGCAGATAATTTTGAATACTTTTCTGAAAGGGCCGTTTTTATTACTAATGATAATGTCAAAAGGATTAACCAATTTATAAAACAATACCGCCAACAAAACTCGTCATACAAAAATGATTTAAAGGGATTATACAATGTATTGGTGCATTCTAATTATGCTTTTGTAGGCTTTGAAGAAAAAACTGGAAATATAATAAAATATAATGAGAAATTTTTAGAGCTGACAGAAACAAACAGTGATGAAATAATGGCAATGAATATCAATAAAGCACTTTTTAAAGACTTTAAACAGTATTATGCTGCATTTGATACTTTCTTACAGAATGTCTATGACTATACTCAATCAGATAAATTTTATCTTTTTAAAAAAGATAAAACACCTATTAGATTGTTGATTGGTGCTTTTTACGTACCCTTGTATAATAATAAGTTAATAATTTTGATGATTCGTGAAAAAGAAAGCCTTCAAAATTACTTTAATGATTATATACTACAAAAAAGAATAGCAGAGTTGCTGATAGATGAGAATGTTAGCAATGTACATCTTGTTGATCAAACTGGCAAGATTATCGCTTATTCTGGCATGTTTAAAAAGTTTATCGCAGCAGATAAACCTGTTGAAGGTAACTATATTTGGGATTATATTCATGCCCATAAAGAAAGGATGCAGTTGCAGCAATACTTTAATTCAATTAGTTTGCTAACAAATCCCAAAAAAAGGTTTTTGATAAACTTTGTTCATCCGCAAACTCAAGAAAATATCTCAATCAGGCTAACCTATAGCCTGATTTGGAGTGAAAATAATAAAGAATGTGCAGTAGTTGGGGAAATGGTAAATAATACTGTTTAAATACGAGCTTTTGCTATGCACATACCAAAAAGTTACAACTTGCTCATAATTAATCTTTAACAAATTAAACACATTGCCCAACAGCTAATTACATCACAGCTTTGCATTACAATTTGAAAGGAGGAAGTATTATTATAACAGAATGAAACATCTTTTTTGAAAAAAAGATATATTTCTCTTGACAGTTTAATCACAGATTTTAAATTAAATTATATGAAAACAAGCAAACTTAACCGAAGGAGACCATTAAATGGACTACACTAGTACAGAAATTTTTGCAATGAATTTCCAACAATTGTATGTTGTGGCAAGAAATTTAGATATAAAAAACATCAAAGACTATAAGAAAGCTGATCTTATTCAAAAGATTTTCGAAAATGCAGCCCAACAAGAAGGTTTGGCACATACGACAGGCTGCCTCGATGTTCTGGAAGATGGTAATGGCTTTCTAAGATATAGTGAAAATAACTATTTACCAAACCGTGATGATGTGCGTGTCTCACAGAATCAGATCAGAAAATATGGATTAAAAAAAGGGCATATGGTTTCTGGACCTGTAAGAGCACCTAAAGAAGATGAAAAGTACTTCTCTCTGACACGTATAGATTCTATAAATGGAATCGATCCGATGAAAATATTAGAGATATCTCCTTTTGAATCTCTCATTCCATACTATCCTACTCAAAAGCTTAACCTCGAAGTGCTTACTGAAAATAACGCTGATGCAGATGCTGTAAGCGATAAAATATCTACCCGTATTATCAATCTCTTTTCTCCAATTGGTTTGGGGCAACGTGGGCTAATTGTTGCTGCTCCAAGAACTGGAAAGACTGTGTTGATGCAAAATATTGCCAATGCTATCTTAGTGAATAACCCTGATGTTTATGTGATTGTGTTATTGGTAGATGAAAGACCAGAAGAAGTTACTGAGATGAAAAAGATTATATATCCTTATAATTCAGAAGTGATCAGCTCCACCTTTGATGAGACAGCAAAGAATCACACAATGGTTGCAGAAATTGTAATTGAAAAAGCAAAAAGATTAGTTGAATTAGAACAGCATGTAGTGATAGTTTTGGATAGTATAACAAGATTGGCACGTGCTTATAATAATAATTCACCATCAAGCGGAAAGATTATGTCTGGTGGTATTGACGCTAATGCAATGCACAGACCAAAACGCTTTTTTGGCTCTGCAAGAAATATCGAAAATGGCGGTAGTTTAACCATTATTGCCACAGCTTTAGTCGATACTGGCAGCCGTATGGATCAGGTAATTTTTGAAGAATTTAAAGGTACAGGAAATATGGAGCTAATGCTTGATCGTTCAATCAGTGATATGAGGATTTTTCCTGCTATCGATCTAATCCGATCTGGAACACGTAGAGAAGAGCTGCTGCTTACACAATCAGAGCTAAACCGAATGTATGTCTTAAGAAAGTTTTTAAAAACAATGAACCCTATACAAGGTATGGAAACTTTAAAACAAAAAGTATCTGAAACAAAGAGCAACGCTGAGCTGCTTAAATCAATGAGCTCATAATGGAATTACTTGCCCCAGCAGGAAACTTTGAAAAAGCCAAATATGCTCTTAATTATGGTGCAGACGCAATCTATATTGGGGGAAAACAATATAGCCTGAGAGCAAAGGCAGACAACTTGCAGGATGATCAATTATCCCAGCTTGTTGATTATGCTCACGAATTAAACAAAAAAGTCTTTATCACAGTTAATATATATGCTCATAATACTCATCTTGAGGGCTTAGAAAATTATATTAAGCACTTGTCAACATTACCCTTAGATGGTATTATACTTGCCGACCCCGCAATCTTTATGTTGGTAAAGAAATATGCACCAAATTTACCGATACATATCAGCACACAAGCAAATATCACAAACTGGCAAACAGTGAAGTTCTGGCAAGAATTAGGTGCTAAAAGAGTTATCTTGGCTCGGGAATTGACTTTTGCAGAAATAAGTGAAATAAGATTAAAATGTCCTGATATTGAACTTGAGATTTTTGTGCATGGTGCTATGTGTATCTCATATTCTGGACGCTGTTTAATCAGTGCTTTTTTTAATAATAGACATGCTAATTTGGGAGAATGCACGCACCCTTGTCGCTGGAAATATGCAGTAGTTGAAGAAAAAAGAGAAAATGAATTCTTCCCAATAGAAGAAGATCAACATGGCACTTATTTCTTCAATTCAAAAGACTTATGCTTATGGAATAGACTAAAAGAAATCCATGACTTAGGTATTGATAGCGTCAAAATAGAGGGTCGAATGAAAAGTGCTTATTATGTCGCAAATGTGGTAAGAACATATCGTCAAGCACTTGATGCTATTGAAAATGAGAAAGAGATTGACCCAAATTGGATTGATGAGCTCGACAAGGTCAGCCATCGTATCTATACTGAAGGGTTTTTTGCTGGATTTGACTCAAATCAAACCCAACACTATCAAAGCTCATCTTATACACGAGATTGGCAATATTTAGGCAATATTATCAAACATGATGAACAATTTGTATGGGTATCTGTTTTGAGTAAATTCTCAAAAAATGAAGAAATATCTTTTGTCTTTCCAGATATGAGCAATGATTTTAGCTTAATAATTGCTGAGATATATGACGAAAATGACAATCTTATCGAATTTACAAAACCAAATACAATTGTTAAAATACCAGTTAATCGAATACTAAAGAATTATGGGATACTACGCAAGCAAATAAACGATTAAACAATAAGGGGGAAAGATGCTTTATCTTGAATGGAACGATTCATTTTCTGTTAAAATTGATTCAATAGACAAACAACATCAAAAACTCGTGGACTATATCAATGAACTACATAATGCTATGTTGCAAGGCAAAAGCAAACAGATATTGGGAGAAATACTTAATAAACTTGCAAGATATACTGTTGAGCATTTTACCTTAGAAGAAAAAATAATGGCAGATAATAATTTCCCTGAATTAGCTTCTCATAAAGAAGCACACAAAAACTTTGTAAAAAAAGTAGGCGAATACCGACAGGCTTTCGAAGATGGAAAAGTCTTAATGTCGATTGAGATTATGAACTTCTTAAAAGATTGGCTTACAAATCATATAATGGGAACTGACCAAAACTATTCACAATATCTTGTTTCAAGAGGAGTTAAATAAAAGAGAAAGAGCAATGAAAAGAAAGATATTTGTCCTCATATTTACATGCTTTGCGTCATCTTTCATATTTGGGGCAACTATACCAGGAATTGAAAATGCCTATCTTGATGGCTCTTTAAATTCAAACCACGCTATGCTGATACAAAGCTCAGCTGATCCAGCAAGTCTGTCTGCTTGTAAGCTGTATTATACCGCAAAACTTAATGCAAATATTAATAACTCAATAGCGATATATGAACAAGCTTACAAAAAAGACAAACAATCAAAGTATGGTCAGTTAGCATCACTTGAATTAGCAAAAATTGACTTTATTCATCGAGATTTTGAACAATCTCTTGAAAAACTAAAAGATTTAAACCTCATCAATGAAAGCCATTACTGGAAAGCAAGGTCATATTTCCAACTAAAAAAATACCCGCAAGCAATTGTGTCTGTTGAAAACTATTTGCAAACTGAACCCAATGGCGTCTTTTCTCTTGATTTGAATTGTCTTTTGCTCGATATATATTTATTACAGGAAAAAAGATCTGAGTTTTTAACAGTCAAACAAAAATTAGAAAAATACAGCAATTATAACGACTTTGAGGCATATGCCTTATACAAAGAAGGCTTATTATATAGTCTTGAAGAAGATTTTGATAAGGCTATTATATGCATGAGAACAGTAGTCCAAAAGCATCCACTTAGTCAGTACAGGGTATATGCAGATGACCTTATTTTAGAATATAATAAAAAAACACCGACAGTAGTAAAAGCTCAAGCACCTGCTGAACCTGCTGAAGTTATCCAACCAGAAAATCCCAAAATGAGTGATACAGATATCCCAAACTTTGCCAATATGGAAAAAGGAAAGCCATTTTTGCAGTATGGTTTGTTTAGCACAAAGCTCGCAGCTACTAATTATCAAAAACAATTGTCAACAAGAGGTGTAAACACATTTGTCGTTATCAAAATAGTAAGTAATAAAGAGCATTATGCAGTGATTCAAGGACCGTTTACCTCAAGAGAATCCGCCAGTGCTTTTCTTAGCAATGTGAAGAGCAATAATATTAGTGCTTTCATGCTTTTCCCTTAATAGTTAGAGGCTAAAAATATGTCTGATAATAAAAAACTTACCCCCCTGATGCAGCAGTATTATGATATCAAAAAAGAGCATCAAGATAAAATTATACTATTTAGAATGGGGGATTTTTATGAAACATTTGACGAAGATGCAAAGATTGCCTCAAAGATTTTGGGTATCACTCTAACCAAAAGAAATAAAAATGATGAAAATGCCCCGTATTTAGCAGGTTTTCCATATCATGCTCTTGATAATTATCTTGATAAGCTTGTTCAGAGTGGGAGAAAAATCGCTATAGTTGAACAGATGGAAGACCCAAAGCTGGCAAAAGGCTTGGTAAAACGAGGTATCATTGAGATTATCACACCAGGTGCAATAATTGATGAAAAACTGATTCCACGCTCTGATAATGTTTTTCTGGCTGTTGTTAATTGGGATAAGAACAGGGCAAAAGCCGGCTATGCTTGTCTGGATGTCTCTACCGCTGATTTTCTCTTTACAGAGCTTAACCACGATAAATTACATGATGAGATTCTGAGAACAAAACCCAAAGAAATAATAGTCAAAAACAACGAACTTAAAGCTCTAATAGAAGATTTTAAATTGGAATATCATCCTGCTATAACTATCTACGATACTTGGCATTATGAATATGCTGAAGCAAAAAAGCTGATCAAAGAACATTTCAATGTTTTTACCTTAGAGAGTTTAGGTGTACAAGATAAGAAGATAGGTATGATTGCTGCCGCTGTTGCTCTGAGCTATATTAAGTCTTTACGTACTGAGGATTTAACACATCTCAACACTATCAACTATTATTCTCTCGATGAATATATGCAGATTGATGAAATATCTCGAAGAAATCTCGAACTATTCCGTTCTATGAGAACAAATGACCGTGAAGCCAGCCTTTTATCTGTCATAGATGAAACACGTACCCCTATGGGAACAAGGCTTTTAAATCATTATCTTCAATATCCTTTAATGAGTATAGCTGAGATATCAAACAGGCATAATGCTGTCGAGAGCTTTAAAGAAAACATTGCCTTTACCAGAGACCTGCGTGATATCCTCTATGAAATCGGCGACCTTAGTCGCATTATTACGCGACTTGCTACATTGCGTGCTAATGCTCGTGATTTGAATGTCTTGGCATCTTATTTACAAACAGCACCCATTATCTATGAGCTACTAAATAAATTCGACAGTGATTTAATTCGAGAACTACAGAGCAATATAAAAAACTATTCAGAAATTGTTGATAAAATTAATAAATATATCACTGAAAGCCCTCCTATCACAATTACTGAAGGAAATATCATCAACAATAGTATTCACGATGAATTAGATGAATTAAGACTAATTTGTCGTGATGGAAAAGGTTGGATAGCAAGGCTTGAAGAGTCTGAAAAACAAAAGACTAATATACCAACTCTAAAGATTGGCTTTAACAAAGTATTTGGCTATTATATTGAGATTACAAAACAACATAAAGATAAAGTGCCAGATAATTATATCGCCAAGCAAACTCTGGTGAATGCCGAGAGATATATCTCGCCAATATTAAAAGAGCATGAATCACGTGTGCTTGGTGCAGAAGAGAGAATCCAAAATCTCGAGCATGAAATATTCTCGAAATTGAGGCTTGAGTTATCTGAACAAGTGCCTCTTATTCAAGAATATATCTCGATAGTTGCACAGCTCGATGTCTTGTCAAACTTTGCTTTTATCGCACACCAAAATAGATACAATAGACCAATCTTCAATCATGACGGCATATTAGAGCTTGAAGATTGTCGACACCCTGTTATTGAAAAGCTGTTAAAAGATGAGCAATTCATACCCAACGACGTTAGTTTAAATGATGATGATTATAAGATTGCCTTGATTACAGGACCAAATATGGCTGGAAAATCAACGTATCTCAGACAGATTGGCTTGATTGTCATTATGGCTCAAATGGGTTCGTATGTGCCCTGCAAATACGCTAATTTGCCTATCTTCGATAAACTCTTCACACGTGTTGGTGCATCTGATAATCTCACCCAAGGACAATCAACTTTTTTGGTTGAAATGATAGAAACAGCAAATATTCTCCATTCTGCTACCCCTGATTCTCTAATCTTGCTCGATGAAATTGGCAGAGGTACAAGCACCTTTGACGGATTATCTTTGGCTTGGTCAATAGTTGAACATATTCACAATAGCCCAAAGATTAATGCAAAGACTTTATTTGCCACCCATTATCATGAATTAACCGAGCTCGAAAACATATTACCTGGTGTTAAAAACTTCAATATAACTATCCGTGAATGGAATGAACAGCTTATATTTCTGCGCAAAGTCGAGCGTGGCAGTGCCGATCAAAGTTATGGCATTCAAGTTGCACGATTGGCTGGAGTGCCACAGAGAGTTATTAATAGAGCAAGACAAATATTAAAAAACCTCGAAGCTATCGAGATTAGCCCTCAAGGCTTGACAGCCAGAATCAAAAAGTCTTTAAATCAAAACCACCAAATGAATATCTTTGATTTAATCGTCGAAGAAACTGAAGAAAAAGATAAGAAACTACAAGATATAAAAGAAATAATTCTCGATATAGATATCAATGAGCTGTCGCCTATCCAAGCTTTACAAAAGCTCGAAGAATTAAAGAAATTACTGACTGATGATGAAAACAATTGAGGTATGAAATGAAAATATACAGTATTCTTAGATCGAAAACTGCTATACTAATTATTGATCAAACTCTTTTACCACATATGGAAAAACGTGTTGAGATAAGAGATTATAGAAAAATGATTGAAGCTATCAAAGCCCTCCGTATCAGAGGTGCACCTGCAATAGGTTTAGCTGGAGCTGGAGCAGCTTGGCTGGCAAGCATAGAATTTGAAAAAGATGAACAGTTTAAACAAAAATTATTAAAAGCAATTAGTGAAATTGAGCAGTCAAGACCCACAGCAGTCAACTTGTTTCACGCTCTTAATAAGATAAAAGATATTATTATGACTACACCTGAAGATAAATTAGTCTACGAGATTTATGAATATCTTGATTCGCTTTTTCATTATGAGTATGACTCAAGCAAAGCAATGGCTGAAAATGGCTTAAATTATATACCAAAAGAGTTTACTCGATTTCTGACTCACTGTAATACTGGAAGCTTGGCAACTTATGGCTTTGGAACTGCATTAGGCGTGATAAATAGAATTGCAGAAGAAAGAGAAATTACTGTATTTGTTGATGAGACTCGCCCTCTATTGCAAGGCTCAAGGCTAACTATGTGGGAATTGCAAAAACACTCTATTCCTGCTTATTTAATAACTGATAATATGGCTGCTCATACTATCAAAGAACACAAAATTGATTGTATTATCACAGGTGCTGATAGAATATGTAAAAACGGCGATACAGCTAACAAGATAGGCACCATGAACCTCGCTATTTTAGCAAAGTATTTTAATATACCATTTTATATTGTTGCCCCCGAAAGTACGATTGACAGAAGTCTTGATCATGGTAATATGATAAATATTGAACAACGTGCAAGCGAGGAAATCACTCATCTCAATAACCAACAAATTGCACCTAATAACAGTCAAACTTTCAATCCCGCCTTTGATGTCAGCCCAGCAAACCTTATCACAGCAATAATCACGGAGAAAAAAGTCTATGAATACCCCTACAAGTTCTAATGTCTATATAAAAGCAATAAACGAATATAGTGTTGAGCAAATACTTGATTACTATCGCCATATTTTTGAGCAAGAACCATTTAAGACCAAATTAAATAATGCACAAAGAATACTTCTCAAACCAAATATGTTGGGTGCTCATCATCCAAATAAAGCGGTTACAACTCATCCTGCAATTCTTGAGGCAATGATTATTTATCTAAAAGAATTAGGTAAAGATATTATCGTGGGGGACAGCCCTGGCGGTATAGTCAGTGCTGAATCTGTTTGGAAAGCTACTGGTTTTGGGCAAGTATGTGCCAAATATAAAGTCAATCTTGCTAATTTCGGCAAAAGAGGTATCATAACAAAGCAAATAAATGGCACTGATTATCATTTTGAAAGATTAATTTTTGAGGTTGATGGTATTATTAATTTGGCAAAGATGAAAACTCATAGCCTAATGCTTTATACAGGCTGTGTAAAAAATTTTTATGGCTTGATTCCAGGTCTATATAAGTCAGAATTACATAAGCAATTTCCACAGCCAAAAGACTTTGCTCAAGTTATTATCAATGTCTACTCTCATATAAAAGACAAAGTTTTGTTTAATGTCTTGGACGGCATTGTTGGGATGGAGGGTGAGGGACCCTCTGCAGGCAAACCACGTGCTTTCAATCGTCTATTTATCTCTGAAATAGCACCTGCTATAGACTATGCTGCTTCCAGAATGATGGGCTTTAAAATACAGCAAATTGATTATATAGATCAATTATTAAAAAATATCAATCTCAGTATAGATAATATTAAGATAGAGGATGAGTTCAAAGATGATATTCTAACTGATGTTGCTATTAAAGAGGTATTACTCAAAAAACGTTTTTTAGATTCACTGCCCTCAGTTATCAAAAAAATCTTCAATCGTTTTTTTGAATATTATCCAAACTTTGAAGATGAGTGTGTTAGATGTGGCATCTGCGTCAAAAGCTGCCCTGTGCAAGCATTGAGATTAGAAGAAACAGACAAAAAACCTGTATTAGATAAACAAAAATGTATCAAATGTATGTGTTGCCATGAACTATGCCCAATTCATGCAGTCACAATCAAAAAATCCATTATTGCCAGACTGTTTTTATAATCAAAAATCACAAATAAATAAAAATAATTAAAAATATAATTTTTCATTTGACAGTTTTTGCATTATATTATAATTAGCACTCAATAGTATTAATTGCTAAATAGATTAAAAACTTAATGGAGGATAAAAATGGCAAAGCAAATGAAATATGGACATGACGCTCGAACAGCTATTAAGGCTGGTGTCGATCAATTAGCAGATGCAGTAAAGGTTACACTTGGACCTCGCGGTCGTAATGTTGTATTAGACAAAAAATTCGGTTCACCATTGATTACCAATGATGGTGTAACAATTGCAAAAGAGATTGAGCTTGAAGACCCCTTTGAAAATATGGGTGCACAACTTTGCAAAGAAGTTGCTGAAAAGACTCATGATAATGCAGGTGATGGTACAACCACAGCTACAATTCTCACACAAGCAATCATCGAAGAAGGTTTAAAACATATCACAGCTGGTGTCAACCCAATGTATCTCAAGAGAGGCTTAGAAAAAGCTGGTAAAGATATTATTGCAAAGATTCATGATCTTAGCAAGCCTATTTCAAATCAAGACGAAGTTGCAAAAATTGCTACAATTAGTGCAAACAACGATCCAGAAGTTGGAAAGCTTATAGCTGAAGCAATGGAAACAGTTGGCAATGAAGGCATAATCAACGTAGAAGAAGCAAAGTCAATTGAAACTACACTTGATAAAGTTGAAGGTATGCAATTTGATCGCGGTCATATATCACCATACTTTGTTACTGATCCAGACAAAATGATTGCTGAATTAGAAGACCCATATATCTTGTTATATGACAAAAAAATCAGCGTAATGAAAGACTTATTGCCTACACTACAGGCTGTTGCTCAATCTGGCAAACCTTTACTTATCATTGCTGAAGATGTTGAAGGCGAAGCTTTGGCTACTTTAGTTGTAAACAAACTTCGTGGCACAATCAACGTTGTAGCTGTAAAATCACCTGGTTTTGGCGACAGAAGAAAAGCTATGATGGAAGATATCGCTATCTTAACAGGCGGACAAGTTATTTCTGAAGAAATGGGCAGAAAGCTTGAAACAGCTACTTTAGAAGATTTAGGAACTGCGAGAAAAATCATTGTTGAAAAAGAAAACACTATTATTCGCGAAGGTGCTGGTAAAAAAGAAGAAATCGATGGTCGTATCAAACAAATTAAAGCACAAATCCAAGAAACTACCTCAGATTACGACAAAGAAAAGTTACAAGAGAGACTTGCAAAGCTCAGCTCGGGCGTAGCAGTTATTAAAATAGGTGCTGCAACAGAAACAGAAATGAAAGAAAAGAAAGCTCGTGTTGATGATGCTCTTCATGCTACACGTGCTGCTGTTGAAGAAGGTATAGTACCTGGTGGTGGCATCACTTTAATGAATGCTGCAAAAGCTATAAAAGTTGCAGAAGATGCAAGCCATGAAGATATAGTTGCTGCTGAGATTCTCAAAAAAGCTCTCAGCGTTCCTGCATATCATATCGCAAAGAATGCTGGCGAAGAAGGTGCTGTTATTGTTGAAAAGCTCAACCAATCTAATGATCATTCTTATGGCTATAACGCTGCTAACGGCAAGTTTGAAAACTTGATTACTGCTGGCGTTATCGACCCATCAAAAGTTGTTAGAAGTGCTATTCAAAATGCTATCTCTATCGCAGGCTTGTTCTTGACTACAGAATGCCTCGTAACTGATATCAAATCAGAAGAGCCTGCTATGCCAATGAATCCTGGCATGGGCGGTATGGGCGGAATGTATTAATCAACTCTTTAAGAGTAAATATAGGGCACAGGGTAAAACCTGTGCCTTTTTTTATATGTAGATGCAAGTAACTGCTATGCACACTAAATCCATTGTCCCATATACGATCATAACCAAAAAAAAGTTCGTATATAAAATTAATCATGAATTAAAGAAGCCCCTCTACTTATATATGCGTCCGAAAATGGGGTTTTGGAAAAACAATTTTAAACTTTTTTGAAGATTGGCGTGCAGAGCGGCTTTGAAGGTGATTATTTATTATAATAAATTCTTTAATCGAAAAATACAAATAATAGATTTTTTCCATAGTATTTATCTTAATTAACAAAAGAATTCCTCGCACCAAAAAGCCAATCAGCATGTTCATAAGCGATATTTATACTTAATTTTTTGATACTAATTATATGATTATGGTTTATGAGCAGCAAATCAAATAAAACATTTGACAAAATAAGCTCTTAATATAATCATACCAATAGGGCTGGCATAGGACTTGCATATAAATTAGAATAAAAATAAAGAGAATAATAAAGGAGAATCATGCAAACATTCGATGCGGTTATACCTTATCTGAAGAATAGCTGGAAACGAATTGCTCTTGGCATATTTGTTTTGGTTATTGTTGATGGTTTGCAAGTGCTTATCCCCAAAGTAATTCAAAAGACAATTGACAATCTTGGCGTTGAAGGCTTTACACAAAATGATATCTTAAAGTCTTCTTTTTTCATAATTCTTTTGGTAATTGGCATGATTATCATGAGATTTATTTGGCGAATGCTTATTGTCGGCAACTCGTGGATTATTGAAAGGGGATTGAGACAGAAATATTACGATCACTTGCTATTACTATCACGAAACTTTTTTAATAAGTCAAAAATTGGTGACTTAATGGCGCTCGCTACAAACGATCTAAATGCCGTTAGAATGCTATTTGGTATGGGCTTTATTGCTGCTGCTGATATTATTTTAATGACTGCTGCATCTTTCGCATTTATGGCGACAATCAACTTACGCCTCACACTTTTTGCAATCATACCAATGCCTTTAATAACCATTGTAATGACAGTAATAGGTCCTCGTTTACGTAAGCGTTTTCACTATGTACAAGAGACCTTTGCAAAGCTTAGCGGTATGATTCAAGAGAGTATTTCTGGTGTCAGAGTCATAAAAGCTTTTGCACAAGAAAAACCCGAATTAGAAAAAATGGAAGTCTTTTCCAAAGAGTATGTTGACGCAAATATAAAATCAGCAAAAGTGTCAGGCTTTTTCCACCCTCTTATCGGCTTGATTATTAGCTTTAGTTTGGTGATTGTGCTCATTATGGGCGGTCATGCAGCAATAAAAGGCGAGATATCAATCGGTGAGTTTATTGCATTTTTCTCGTATCTGGGCATGCTTGTTTGGCCCATGATTGCCACAGGTTTTATTGTTAATATGTATCAAAGAGGAACTGCATCTCTAAACCGTTTAAATGAAATCTGGGATACAAAACCAGAAATATATGATGAAGAGACAGCTGATTTTTCTATCACCGAATTAAATGGTAATATTGAGGTAAAAGACCTTACTTTTAAATATACTGAAGATGGTCCAACAGTCTTGGAAAAGCTGAATTTTGTGGTGGAAAGAGGCAAAACTTTGGCTATTTGTGGTCGTACTGCAAGTGGCAAAAGCACAGTAGTCGATCTGCTCGTCAGAGTATATAATCCACCAAAAAATGCTATTTATCTTGATGGACATGAAATTTATAATATACCATTAGAAACGCTCAGACGTTCTATTGTGATGGTGCCTCAGGATGTTTTTTTATTTTCTGATACTATCGCAAATAATATTGCTCTTGGTAAACCAGATGCTACTATTGATGAGATTCATAATGCAGCCAAATATGCCGCTGTTTACAATGAAATACTCGAATTTGATCAAGGTTTTGAAACTGTAGTTGGCGAACGTGGTGTTACTCTATCAGGCGGTCAAAAGCAGAGAGTGGCTATTGCACGATCACTTATTGCTGATCCAGATATTTTGGTATTAGATGATGCGTTGTCTGCAGTTGATACTGGTACTGAAAATCAAATATTAAATCACCTAATAAATGTTCGTGAAGGGAAGACTACAATTATTATTGCTCATCGTATCTCTGCTTTACATCAGGCTGATAAAATTATTGTATTACAAGATCAAACAATTGCCGAGTCAGGCTCTCATGATGAACTATTAGCTTTAAATGGTGCTTATCGTGATCTTTACGAAAAGCAAAAGATAGAAGAAAGATTAGAGGGTAAAGAATGAGTCAAAACTTTGGAATGCAAGCTGATGAAATTCTTGGCAAAATATATGATAAAAAACTATATGTTCGCTTATTAAGATATCTAAAACCATATCTTGGATGGGTTGGATTTGCTGTCGTTTTACTTACCATTTCCGCCTGTTTAGAAATATATATGCCATTGCTGACCAAAAATGCAATGGATAATCATATTGTATCAGATAAAAGAATCTTGACTTTAAACACTGATGAATACGCCCATTTTGAAGCAATGCAAAAAATGAGTAGGTTCAAAACTTACCAAGTGGCAGAAAAGAACTATATTGTGCTCACTACAAAGAATAGTAGATTTATACCAAAAGAGGATATGGCACTATATGAAGAAAATAAACTTATCAGCAAGGATAAATACGTCTTTATCGAATCTAACGATGATATTAATTCTATCTTGTCTGAATATCAAGATGAGGTGATAAAATTAGAGCAAGGCTTGATCGCCGTGCCATCATCTATCTTAGCAAAACTGAATATTGACGATAAATTGGTTGTCCGTAAAGACTCAATGAACAAAATCGTGCTCTACGGTCTGGCATTTTTGATTTTTACTCTGATAAAAGCTGTGATCCAATTCTTACAACTCGTTATCACAACAATATTCTCACAAAAAGCTACAAATGATTTGCGCTCTGACTTATTTCACCACCTGCAGAAATTACCAGTATCGTTCTTTGACAAAAACCCTGTCGGAAGACTTGTAACACGTACGACAAATGACGTGCGTGCATTAGATGAAATGCTCAGCGATGGCGTCTTGACAATTATTCAAGATGCCGCAATGGTGATTGCTATTATCGTCTTGATGCTTTTTTTACATTGGCGCCTCGCATTAGTCAGTTTCATCGTCTTGCCTTTTGTAATTCAGCTTATAAGAGTCTATAAGAATAAAACACGTGTTACTTATCGTGAAGTGAGAAAAAGATTGGCTGCTGTTAATGCTACACTTGCAGAGCATATCTCTGGTATGAAAATCATCCAGATTTTCAATCAATCAAAAAATAAAAGACAAGAATTTGCAGATACAAATCAATCTTATTTTTCCGAGTCAATGAGACAGCTCAAACTCTTTGCAATGTTCAGACCCACTATCAGAATGGGTAGGCAAGTTGCCATTGCAATAGTCCTCTGGTACGCTGGCGGTCAGATTTTGCAAAATACCCTTACCATCGGTGTATTTATGGCTTTCATGACATATCTGGAAAAACTTTACGACCCAATAAGCGAATTTTCAGAAAAGTTTAATATACTGCAAGGGGCTATGGCTGGTGCAGAAAGAATATTTGACTTGATGGATTATGAAGAAGCTGATTATCGTGAAGATGCAGAGATTATAAATGGAATTGATGGCGATATTGAGTTTAAAAATCTCTATTTATCTTATGTCTTAAGAAAAAATGAAGAAGACTATAAAGATGAAGATTTTGTCTTAAAAAATATCTCTTTCAAAGTTAAAGCAGGTGAGAAAATTGCACTGGTAGGACACACAGGCTCTGGAAAAACATCTATCGTCAATCTGATACTCGGAATGTATCCATATCAAAAAGGTGAAATACTAATAGATAATAAACCTCTTGAACAGTATAGATTAGAGGATTTACGCTCAAGAATCGGTATGGTACAGCAAGATGTTTTCCTCTTCTCTGGAACAATTAGAGACAATATTGCACTTAATAATCACAAGATTACAGATGAAGAAATTGAAAGAATCTGTGAATATGTCAATGTTATGCCCTTTATCAAAAAGATGAAAGATGGCTTTGACGAACCTGTAATGGAAAGAGGATCAACACTTTCTGTTGGACAAAGACAACTCATCTCTTTTGCACGTGTACTTGCTTATGATCCATCTATTTTTATACTTGATGAAGCAACTGCAAATATTGATACTGAAACAGAAATACTTATCCAAGATGCTCTGCAAAAACTGATGGAAAAAAGAACCTCGCTTATCATTGCACATCGCCTATCTACTATCCAACATGTCGATAGAATCCTTGTTTTACATAAAGGCGAAATAGTGGAAGAAGGCTCGCACCAAGAACTTCTAAAAAAAGAAGGGCTTTATTACGACTTGTATAGATTGCAATATGCATGAAATACATTAAAAACAATAAAATATTTGGTGGTACGATCTGTACCACCTTTTTATTTGCAATATTTTAACACCTCAATTAAACACCAACTCAAAATGTGATTCTATCATTATTTATCATTTTACAAAATATTAAATTTAAAGATTGACTAAATTTCCCTTTTATTTCATTAGGTATTATAAAGAATATTATGATAAGGATTTATTATGCAAGAGCCTAAAGTTGATTTAAATTTAGCGTTAGAGCATGGACTAACAGAAGAAGAATATGAACTTGTTTTAAAAACTATTGGCAGAGTACCAACATTTACAGAGCTTGGAATTGTCTCTGTAATGTGGTCAGAACACGCAAGCTATAAAAATTCAATTGAGTATTTGAAAAAACTACCAAAAGATGGACCATTTATGCTCACAAAAGCAGGAGAAGAAAATGCTGGCGTGGTTGATATTGGTGATAATTTGGCAATATCTTTTAAAATCGAATCACACAATCACCCTTCAGCTGTCGAGCCTTATCATGGTGCTGCAACAGGCGTCGGCGGTATTTTGAGAGATATCTTTACAATGGGAGCACGCCCTATTTGTGCACTTAATTCGCTTAGATTTGGTAATCCAGATGACCCTCGAGTAAAGTTTTTAATAAAAGGCGTCGTCGCAGGTATTGCAGATTATGGTAACTGCTTTGGTGTGCCAACTGTTGGAGGTGAAGTCTATTTTGAAGATGCATATGCTGGAAATCCACTTGTCAATGCGATGGCAGTTGGATTGATGAAGCATGAAGACTTGATGACTGCTTCTGCTGACGGTCCAGGTAATTTTGTCGTCTTTGTCGGTGCAAAAACGGGACGTGATGGTATTCACGGAACTACTTTTGCCAGTGCAGACCTGTCCGAAGAAACAGAAGAAAATAGAACAGCTGTGCAAGTTGGAGACCCCTTTATGGAAAAACTCTTGCTCGAAGCAAGCTTAGAAGTGATTCAAAAGAAATTAGTCGTGGGTATTCAAGATATGGGTGCAGCTGGCTTGACATGCTCAACAAGCGAAATGTCGGCAAAAGCAAATAATGGTATAGAAATCGATGTTGCTCTCGTACCTCAACGTGAAAAAGGAATGACCGCATACGAAATCATGCTATCAGAATCACAAGAACGTATGCTCATGGTTGTCGAACCTCATAATTTTGATGAAGTAAAAGCTATCTTTGAAAAATGGGATCTACATGCTGAAAAAATCGGCGTTGTTACTGATGATGGCTTGTTGCGCGTTAAACATAATGGAGAGCTAAAAGCTGAATTACCATCGCAATTCTTGGTCTTAGGCGGAGACGCTCCTGTTTATAAACGTGAGTTTAAAAAACCTGACTATATCGATGAGATTCAAAAATTAGACGTCGACTCATTACACAAACCAAATGACTATAATCACGTGCTGTTAAAGCTCGCTGCTACTCCAAATATCGCCTCTAAAAAAAGTATTTATCAACAATATGATCATATGGTGCAAATAAACACAATGGTCGAACCTGGCAGTGATGCGGCTGTGATTAGAATAAAAGATACAAATAAGGCTATCGCAGTGGCAACTGACTGTAATGCTCGCCTTTGCTACCTAAACCCTTATGAAGGTGCAAAAGGTGCCGTCGCTGAATCTGCACGTAATGTGGTATGCTCGGGTGCAAAACCTGTCGCAATTACAAACTGCCTAAACTTTGGAAACCCATATAAACCAGAAGTTTATTGGACATTTGTCGAAGCTATTAAAGGTATGTCAGACGCATGTATTAAGTTTGAAACTCCCGTTACTGGTGGCAATGTCTCTTTCTACAATGAAAGCCCTGCTGGAGCTGTCTATCCAACTCCTACAATTGGTATGCTTGGTTTGCTCCAAGATAATTCTAAAGTCATCACCTCTCATTATAAAAATCTCGGCGATCTGATTTACTTGCTCGGTGATCATTGCAACGAAGTTGGTGGTTCTCAATACCTTAAAGAAATACACAACTTGATCAAAGGAAATGCACCAATAGTTGACTTAGATAAAGAAGCTCTATTGTACGAGACTGTGCTCAAATTAGCTGATGAGAGACTATTACAGTCCGCTCATGACTGCTCAGATGGCGGTCTGGCAATTGCCCTGATGGAATCATGCTTTGCACCTGGTGGAAAATACACTGGCTGTAAAATACAAATGAATTTTGAAAATAGAGAGGATATCGAACTCTTCGGCGAATCTCATAGCCGTATAGTAGTCAGTGTAAAACCAGAAGATAAAGAAGCATTCGAAGCTATTTGCCAAAAAGAAAAACAAGCTTTTATGCCAATCGGAGAAGTCGTTGCTGATAAGATAACTATTAATAATCTGATTGATCTACCAACAACTAAATGTGCGGAAGCATTTTACTCTTTCAAAGTTTAAAATTACTTATGTGTTTGTTGAAGAAAGATAGCTTGCTTGTGATTAGATAATATCCACAGTTAAAGAATATCACATCTTTAAATAAATTTGCAGGTTGAATCTCATAAATCAACCTGCTTTTTTTATAAAAGTAGCTTTTTAAAAATATCAGAATATAATACAAAAAGGTTTTGTAAAAAGTTCGTTGTAAAAATGAAAGATAAATGCTCAAATAATCTGTTCACTACATACAAAATATCAATAGCAAAAGACAATAAAATAATCTCAGATCATCTCCTTTTGACTCCCTTTTGATTCCCTTTATTAACCCCTTGATTCTCCAAGATAGCAGGGGGATGGTAACGGGATGGTAACGGGATGGTAGCGGGGAACGATAGTTAATAAAGTGGCTTTCGAAGCGGCTTTTAAGCAGAAAACTACATGTAAAACAAGACTCATATTATTGGCACACTATTTCTGAATTAAATTGCGATATTTTTTGCGTTGATTATATTCTAAATTGTCTTCCAAATCGTGATAATTTGCTTTATAGGTATTTCGATTTTCTTGATAGTATTTTAAGGTGTCTGGGGCAAAGCTAAATTAAAACTTGACTTGTAATAGCAGAATGAATATAGGTGAATTTAAAAGAGGTGGTTGATGAAAAAATATTTAAAAGTAAGTGACGAGATAGGTCAAGCATTGTTTGACAAAAAGCCTATTGTGGCTCTTGAATCAACAATTATTTCACATGGTATGCCATTTCCAGAAAATATCGAAACTGCTCAGGAGCTCGAGCAGATAGTGCGTGATCGTGGTGTCATACCAGCAACTATTGCGATTTTAAATGGCGAGATAGTAGTGGGTTTAAATGCAGAGCAAATGCATTATTTGGCAAAAAATGAGGTTAAAAAAGCGAGTAGAATGGATTTGCCGTATATAATTAGTAAAGATCAAAATGCTTCAACGACAGTTGCAGCGACTATGATATGTGCCCAAATGGCTGGTATTGAGGTATTTGTAACAGGTGGTATTGGTGGTGTCCATAGAGGTGCGGAATATAGTTTTGATATTTCAGCAGATTTACAAGAATTAGCAAAGACTGACATGACAGTAATATGTGCTGGTGCAAAAGCGATTTTGGATTTAGAAAAAACAATGGAATACCTTGAGACAAATGGCGTTTTGACTCTTGGATATCAGACAGACTATTTGCCAGCATTTTATTCGCGAGAAAGCCCTATTGAATTAGCATATCGTGTAGATTCAGCTGAAGAAATAGCAAATATTATCAGAGCGAAAAAAGCATTAACTTTATCAGGCTCCATTTTGGTTGCTAATCCAATCCCAGCAGAATTTTCATTATCTTATAATGAGATGAATACACTGATCAATTTGGCAATTGAAAAGGCAAAAGAGCTGGGAATCAGAGGTAAGGAATTGACGCCGTATTTATTAGATTCAATACAAAAAATGACCAATAAAACAAGTCTTTATGCAAATATTGAGTTGATAAAAAACAATGCAAAACTTGGAGGAGATATTGCAAGAATTTTAAGTAATATATAATTCAATAGTTTAAAAAGCTTAAAAAGAGATAAATATTGCAAAAAGATGAAAGAGAGAATGTTTTAAATCACGATTGTATACATTTGGTAAATGGGCATTTACAGTGTATTTGCAAGAAAAGCAATAAAAAGCTTGCATTATTTTCAATATTTATATCTTTTGTATTATATAGAGATGATTAATTGGAGGCTAAGATGCTAAGAAAAACATCTAAGTCCAAAGATGGACAAATAATTACTGACGGCGATGCACGCGAATTGATGGAAGTCGAGATAACAGAAGAAAAAGAGAATGTAGATTACAAAAATTCACCCGTGTACATTTATTATGAATGGTGTAAGAAGTGTGGTATTTGTGTGGCTTTTTGTCCGACAAAATGTTTAGGCAGAAAACCTGACGGAAGCCCTTTTGTAGAGTTTCCTGAGAAATGTATCCACTGTGAGACTTGCGATCGTTTATGCCCAGATTTTGCAATCACTGGTGCAAAGCGATAAGGAGGTTAGAAAATGACAAAAGAAAAAAAAGAACAAGTAGTGAAAAAAGAGAAAAAAGAACAAGCAGTTGAGAATTTGCAAGAAGAGGAAGTAATTCTTGAGGACAATCGTAAGGTTGTTTTGATGCAAGGAAATGAAGCAGTAGCAAGAGGTGCTCTGGCTGCTGGTTTGGATTTTTATGCAGGTTATCCAATCACCCCATCAACAGAAATAGCAGAAATATTATCTGAAGAGTTACCCAAAATTGGTGGAAAATTTATACAAATGGAAGATGAAATTGCTAGTATTTGTGCTATTATTGGTGCGTCATTGGCGGGTGCAAAAGCAATGACAGCTACAAGTGGTCCTGGTTTTTCATTGATGCAAGAGGGTATTGGCTTTGCAAAAGCAACAGAGACACCATGCGTTGTCGTGGATGTACAACGTGGTGGTGTATCAACAGGTTTGCCAACCAAACCTTCTCAAGGAGATATCATGCAATCAAAGTGGGGATCACATGGTGATAATCCAGCGATTGTGCTCTATCCGCATACAGTAAAAGAATGCTACGAGCTTGCAATTCGTGCAATAAACCTTTCAGAAAAATATAGAACTTGCGTGACTCTTTTGCTTGATGAAGTTTTAGGGCACATGAGAGAAGCAGTTAGGCTTCCAGATATTTCAAACGTTCGTATAATTAATAGATTAAGACCAACTGTGCCACCAGAATGGTATAAACATTATGATGAAAATCAAAAATACCTTTCACCAGTCGCAAGCTATGGCGAAGGATATCGCTTTCATGTAACAGGTCTTGCACATGACTCACAAGGCTTCCCAACAAATAAGGCAAATGAAGTTGCCGCACAAATGAAAAGACTCAAACGTAAAATAACACATAATATCAGGGATCTCGTGCAAATAGAAAGCTATATGATGGAAGATGCAAATATTGCTATCTTCGCTGTTGGCATTTGTGCACGTTCTGCAAAAGCCGCTATCAAGGCAGCACGAGAAGACGGCATCCAAGTTGGCTTATTACGTCCAATCACTATTTGGCCCTTCCCCGATGATGCAGTAAGAAAAATGCTTCGCGATGTTGATATAATTATTGTACCAGAATTAAACGAAGGACAGCTTATCACCGAATTGCATAGATTAACAAAAGATAAAGCTGATGGTAAAATCATTCCAATCCAACGTTCAGATGGCGAAATGATTACACCTACTCACATATTAAGAGTAATCAAGGAGGCACATTAAAATGGCTAATATTCCACAAAAAGTAGTTCATAAATATTTAAGACACAATAAAAAATTCCCACATGTATGGTGTCCAGGCTGTAGTAATGGTACGACACTTGGTAGCATTATTCGTGCAATCGCAGAACTAAACTATGATCGCGATGGCATTACAATGGTCTCTGGAATTGGCTGTTCATCACGTATGCCAGTTTATGTTGATTTTAATACATTACACACATTGCATGGTCGTGCATTACCTTTTGCAACTGGTATCAAAATGACAAAGCCCGAACAAAAAGTGATTGTGATTACAGGTGACGGCGATGCAACAGCTATTGGCGGTAATCACTTTATCCATGCTTGCCGTAGAAATATCGATATGACAGCAATCGTTTTAAACAATAATATCTATGGTATGACTGGCGGACAATACTCACCAACAACACCAACAGGCGATCGTGCAACAACATCTCCTTATGGTAATATCGATCCCGTATTTGATATATGCGAATTGGCAATGGCTGCAGGTGCAACATTTGTCGCACGTACTACAGCATTCCACGCTATTGAAACTCAAAGCATTATCAAAGATGCTTTGGAACATAAGGGATTTTCTGTCGTTGAAGTTGTTTCGTCATGCCCTGTAATTTATGGACGCCTGAATAAAAAGGGAGATGGTCCAGAGATGATGAAATATATGAGAGATAATTCTGTTCCTTTAAAAGCAACAGAAAAAATGACACCAGAACAGCTGGAAGGTAAGATTGTGCGCGGTATTTTCAAAAGAGTTGAAAAACAAGAATATTGCGAGGCATATGCTGGCTTAGTAGCAAAATTCCAAAATAAAGAGGAGGCTAAAAAATGAGTGATGTATTTCGTAAAGAAGTCCGCTTTAGTGGAAGTGGTGGACAAGGTCTCATCTTAGATGGTATCGTTTTGGCACGAGCAGGTGTGCTTGATAAATTTAAAGTAACTCAAACCCAAAGCTATGGTCCCGAATCACGAGGTGGATCATCACGTGCTGATACAATTATTTCAGAGGGCGATATATTTTATCCCGAAGCTCAAAATATTGACATATTAATTGCACTCACACAAACAGCATGCGATAAATTCATCTATGAGATGAAAGAAGATGGTGTCTTGATTGTAGATAATAATCTTGTAAAAAATATCTCTGTATCTATTGGTAAAATTTATGAAGAACCATTTACAGAAATTACTCTTGAAAAACTTGGCACAGAGCTTCCAACAAATATCGTGGTTCTTTCATTTATGGTAAAAATAACAAAGTTAGTAACCGAGAAATCTTTAGAGCAAGCAATTTGTGATTCAGTAAAACCAATGCACAAAGAATTGAATATCAAAGCTATGAATCTTGGTTTTGAAATCGCAAAGAAATACTTATAAATTATTTCTTAATAATAAAATGCCTGCTCCAAACGCAGGCATTTTTTTTACAAAAACAAAATAAATAGAAAAAAAGGAGATAAGATGGTAAAAAAAATAAGTCATATTGGTATAGCAGTCAAAGATCTAAATGAAGCAATAAAGTTTTATCAAAAGCTTGGACTTGAGTTGGAAGAAATAGAAGAAGTTCCATCACAAAAAGTTAAAGTAGCTTTTTTCCCAATAGGTGAAGTTCGCATTGAACTGCTTGAGGCAACATCAGAAGATAGCCCAATAGCTAAATTTATCGAAAAAAGAGGCGAGGGTGTTCATCATCTTGCTTTCCAAGTTGATGATTTGCCTGAGAAATTGTCAGAAGCAGAAGAAAAAGAGTTTAGGCTCATCGACAAAGAGCCTCGACCTGGTGCTCACGGTGCAGATATTGCCTTTTTACATCCAAAATCAACACATGGTACACTGATAGAATTCTGCCAGGAAAAAGAATAATGCAAGAAAATAAAGTAATATTCTCGATGGACCGAGTTGGTAAGATATATCCTGGCAACAAACAAGTCTTAAGAGATATTTCTCTCGGCTATTATTATGGTGCAAAAATAGGCGTGATTGGCTTGAATGGCTCTGGTAAGAGTAGCTTGCTGAAAATAATGGCTGGTATTGATACTGATTATGTCGGTAGAATTGGGATGTCAAAAGGATATACAATTGGTTATTTGGAACAAGAGCCACAATTAGATCCAGAAAAAACAGTGCTGCAATGCGTTCAAGAAGCTGTCCAAGATAAAATAGACATTATGAACCGCTATAATGAAATTAGTATGCTGATGTGTGAACCAATGGATGACAATGAAATGGACAAATTGCTAAACGAGCAGGGAAATTTACAAGATATTTTGGATTCACAGAATATTTGGGATCTCGATAGTAGACTTGAAATGGCTATGGATGCACTTCGTTGCCCACCAGCAGAGATGAAAGTTGAACTGATATCAGGCGGTGAAAAAAGACGAGTTGCTTTGTGTAAACTTCTTTTACAAGAGCCAGATATTTTATTGCTTGATGAACCAACAAACCATCTTGATGCAGAGACTGTTTTGTGGTTAGAAAAGCATTTGAAAGACTATAAGGGCACAGTTATTGCCATTACACACGATCGCTACTTTTTGGACAATGTGTCTGAGTGGATATTAGAACTTGATCGAGGCTATGGTATTCCTTGGAAAGGTAATTATTCATCATGGCTTGAGCAAAAACAAAAGAGCCTTATGGATGAAGAGAAAAAAGAACATAAAAGAATTCAGACTCTGGCACGTGAACTCGAATGGATACGAGCAACACCAAAAGCTAATCATGAAAAGAATAAGGCTCGTATTTCAAACTTTGAAAAGCTTGCTGCAGAGGCAAATGAAAAGAGAAATGAGACAAATGAGCTCTTTATTCCTTCAAGTAACAAGTTGGGCAAGAAAGTAATCCATGTTGACAACCTGAGAAAAGCATTTGATGATAAATTGCTAATTGAAGATTTATCTTTCGATATTCCAGCTGGTGCAATAGTAGGCATAATTGGACCTAATGGTGCAGGTAAGACAACTCTATTTAAAATGTTGATGGGGCAGGAAAAACAAGATGATGGCTCAATTGAGATTGGTGATACAGTCAACTTCTCATATGTTGACCAAAATCGTGATTTGGAAGCCAATAAAACCATGATTGAACTGGTTGGAAAGGGTAGTGATATACTGAATATGGGTGGCAGAGAGATACCTTTACGACAATATATTTCATGGTTCAACTTTCCCAGCACTGATCATCATCGTAACGTATCAGAGCTTTCAGGCGGTGAAAGAAATAGAGTGTATCTTGCATTGACTTTGCAGGCTGGTGGTAATGTTATATTGCTTGACGAGCCGACCAATGATCTTGATGTAAATACAATTCGTGCTCTTGAAGAAGCTATTCAAAGTTTTGCGGGAAGTGTGTTGGTAATCAGTCACGATCGCTATTTCTTGGATAGAATCTGTACTCATATCCTGGCATTCGAGGGTGATAGCCAAGTCAAATTCTTTGATGGAAACTTTTCCGAATACGAAGAAGATAAAATACGCCGTTTGGGAGATAAAGCATTAATTCCTAAACGAGTAAGCTATCGAAAATTGACACGAGTATAAAAAAAGGGCAAGCTCGGGCTTGCCCTTTTTCTTTTGTAAAACGCAAAAAACTAAGATTGACTATTTGATGGTAACGATGACATCTTGTATTCCATGACGATGAACAACTTCCGTGTGATAAGTAATAATTATCGTGCCTCTTGGAGTGCTTGGGTTAATCTTATAGTTAATACTTGAGATATAATTACGAAAATCAGGTATTGCTTCTTGAATATTCCTATCTATTCTTTTGATTATTCTAATCATATTTTCATTTGAAAACTGTTGATTAATAAAGCTTTTTGTTGTTTCTTCAGCAATTTCCTTAATTCTTTTTAGCTTTTCGCGTTCCTCTTTTATTTGATTCATCTTGTCCTCCTTTGCTTTACTTAATTATAATAATAAAACTGAAAAAAATGTCAAGAAAAATTATTAATAATTAGTTCTACAAATGGAATATGCTTAGTCAATGAAGCAAAAGACTTGCGAAATTGTGTTTACTTAATATAATGCATGCCAAAGAAAAAAACATTGTTAAATAGGCATTAAGCGGTACAATATATAATTAGTAAAAATATTTTTTGGTTGGCTTTGATTTTGGGCGCATATATATATAGAAGCATGTGTATATCATTTTCATTATCAGATGAGCATAAGAAGAATTTATGTTGATTTTAATCATCTTGTTTTATGAAAACAAGTGAGAGCCGTTTTGATTTTTTATATAAACCATAATTATTTAGATTTTGCATATATATTAAGAGTTTTTGATAATTTTTATAATTATTTCAAATATAATCAGATTAAGCTAATAATCGATACATTTTCTTTTAAATACTTAAATTGAATCGTTAAAATAATCATTTTATATTGTCATTTGGAATACTATTTGCTTATTAATAAGACAGAAAATAAAAACTTGGAGGAAAGATGTTAAAAATCTTTAAAAACGAAAAAGGATTCACCTTAATTGAAATTTTGGTGGTAGTAATCATTGTTGCGATACTTGCAGCTATCGCGGTTCCCATTTATCTTAAGTATGTTAATCAAGCACGTGCATCAGAAGCTCAATCAGCTTTATCAACCATTCGCAAAGCATACGAAGTTTATTATCAATCTTATAGCCGTACAGACGACTATTCAGTAGAACAAGCATTAAAAGATGCAAAAGTTGGAAAGTCAACAGAGAAAAGTTGGAAATTTGAAGTAATTGGCAACCCACCAAAAAGATACATGGCGACAAGTACATCAGACTTTGCAGCAGGCGAAGGAAAACAAGTATGGTATGATGTAGCAGAAGGAAAATTCCACGGCTACGGCATCGACCAGGATGAAGAAGATTTTGACTAAAATAATGAAGCTCCTTGGAGGGATATTTTGTTAACAATTCAAGAGTTACTTCGCTTTACGTCAGAAGCTGGTGCTTCTGACTTACACGTGAGTGCGGGATCATTCCCCATGGTTCGTGTACACGGGCGAATGAAAAAACTAAACTTACCAAAACTTTCACAAGAAGATGTAGCACAATTATTAGATGGTGTATTTACTGATGTACAAAAAGAAATGTTTAGAGAAAAGTTGGAGATAGACTTTTCAACTAAGCTTTCAAATGACGTGCGTTTCCGTGTGAATGCATTCAATCAAATTAATGGTTATGCAGCGGCATTTCGTGTGATACCAAACGAAATAAAGAGCTATAGTGAATTACACTTGCCAGAGATTTTAGAAAGATTAGCTTTGAAAGACAAAGGCTTAATTCTTGTAACAGGACCAACAGGTTCTGGTAAGTCAACCACATTGGCTACTATTATCGATTCAATCAATGAAAAAACTCAAAAACATATAATAACTGTTGAAGACCCTATTGAGTTTGTTCACAAATCAAAAAACAGTCTTATAAATCAGCGTGAATTAGGACATAGTACATGGTCATTTACAGCTGCGTTACGTTCTGCTCTTCGTGAAGACCCAGACGTTATACTCGTAGGTGAGATGCGTGACCTTGAAACAGTTTCGCTTGCTTTGACAGCAGCAGAGACAGGTCACTTGGTTTTGGCAACTTTGCATACAAGTAGTGCAACAAAGACTATCGACCGTGTAATTGATATGTATCCACGAGAACAGCAAGCTCAGGTGCGTTCAATGCTTTCAGAATCATTAGAAGCAGTTGTAGCACAGACACTTTGCCCTATCAAAGATGGCAATGGTCGTGTTCCTGTTCTTGAGATTATGATTGCAAATGCAGCTGTTCGTAACTTGATCCGTGAAGAAAAGACATATCAAATTCCTTCAGTAATCCAATCAGGAACAAAAGAAGGTATGCAAACTAAAGATCAATCACTGTATAACCATGTTATGAATGGTTTGATAGATAGAACTTTAGCAGAACAAATCGCTGATAATCCTAAGATGTTTGCTACTGGAGTAGGATTTTAATGAAACAAAAACACGCATTTCATAATCAAAAAGGTTTTGCTTTGATGGAAGTGATTGCAGCTATGGTGATTTTAGTTATCACTTTAATAGGTATGATCGTAGCGATGAATTATGCTCATGCAAAAAGTGCATATAACTACCGTTATAGAATTGCACTCCTAAAAGCAGAGTCCGAATTACAGATAATAAAAATGCGTCACTACCATTCAGGCAATTTCGGTTCTTTGGCTTCAAAGGAGTTTAATATTCAGGCAAATCCCAATTCCAAGCCAATTCGTGCAACAGTATACTTTACTGCAGCGACAATAAATGATACACAAGTGTCTCTTAGAACTTCTTACACATCAGTAACAGCAACAGTCCGTTGGTATGAACCATCAATGTATGCATTATACCAATCACCTAATGATTATAAAGAAGTTATATTGCGCGAAGATTATTATTTTGAGAGGACACAATGATAAAAAATCAAAAAGGATTTACCCTCACAGAATTAATAGCAGGTATTGGGCTCGTGTCTTTACTCTTTGTTGGTTTTACGATTTTTCTGATTCAATTTGTTAATAACTTCAAAGAAATTAATGAATTTAATACATTACAACATGAGCTTTTAAGCACCATTGAGGCAATGCGTTATGGCTATGTCAAGGTTGGTGTTAATGAAAACGAATCATTAATTGGACTGATGACAGCAAATAAAGTCAATATTGCAACTAATGGCAAAGCCGTTACAATAACTCCTATAGTTACAAAAGCTGGCGAACGTCATTGGGCAAACTATACATTAAGCCCCAAGGGAGAAATCGTTTTAAGTGCAGTTTATGGCATCAAATCAATCAACAATGAAGTAATATTTCCCAAATCCAAAGAAGTTATCGATAAAGCACTAAAATATAGAATAACAAACTTTTATATCGCAAATTCAAGCCCAGTTGTGTCTAACGATATATCTTTAGTTACTATAACTATCGAAGGACAAGTTAGATTTAGGCCTAAAGCCAGCGGTCAGAATAGAGAAGAAGATCAAAGGCTAAATACCAGAACAGCCCGTTTTGAAACAACTGTATTTATTTCAAACTATGACAAATAACAAGCGAGGTTACTAATGAAACGACTACTTAACAATGAAAAAGGCATAGCAGGTGGTATTCTGGTATCTATTGCAGCAGTTATAATAGCAGTAACAGCAAGTGCGGCATTTATGAATTTGGTGCAAATGGATACTAACGAAGTTCATTATTTACAGGATCAACTTCAACAAGAACTTTTGCTCCGCTCTGAAATAAAGCGTATAAATATTCTGTTAGAAAACAACTCATTAATGTTGCCAACTCGTGTTGTTGAGATGCAAAATAAAAACCGTATAGCAACTTATCGAGTTAGATTGAAAGAATCAAGAGTAACAATTTCTAATAACTTGGGTTTACCAATGGAAGAAGCTTCTGCAGTGCAAGCACTCGTCACACAAACTCGCGGTAGAGCTATGTCGAGTAATGCAGAGAGATCGCCCGTTGCTCGTTTTATGACAAAGCTTTCCAACAGGAAAAACCTCAGTCAATACGCTTATTTCTCAGATAATGAAGCATCAGACTTGTATGATAGCGGACCTGAGGCGAGAGTGAAGTTCTATGGAAAAGATGAGCTTACAGGACCAGTGCATAGTAATTCTGATATCTGGATACAAAGTAATGGCGGCGGTACTGCCAACCCTGACGCTCACGGCTGGCCCCTGTTTAGAGGCTTAGTTACAACAGCAGGCAAACTAATGTGGCACGATTCAAATCAGCTCCTAATAGGATCAGGATTTCCAGATGATGATGTTTTTCAAGGACCAGACCCACGTAGAATAGAAGATGTTGCAACAATTCCCTATATTGGTACAGCTGAATTAATTAGAAACAATGGAACTCCTATTGGAACATCACTTGCACAATCAAAATACCTAATATATAAATGTAATATCAGCGGATCAAATGTTAAAATTTCTACTGTGGATTTTTCTCAAACATATACAGATACATTTGTGGTATATAAGAGTTATCCAGACGCTTTGCACCCACTAAACCCTAATGATGTTAATAATAAAACTAATTGGGTTTTAGATTCATTATATACTAATACGATAACTTTTAGAGATACAGTTTGGGGTCCTGAATCATCTTACACTGTAAGTAATTCATCATTGTTTATTCGTGGTAATGCCTGGGTTGAAGGCACAGTAAATGGTAAAATCACGATTGGAGCAGAAGGTGATATATATACAACTGGCGATATTTTGTACCAAAATACCGTTCGCGGTCAATTGCCAGTTACAGAAAGTGCAATAAATACAACCGATTATTTTGGCTGTGTATCAGAAGGTAAAATTATTTTAAAATATAAGTATCGGAAAAAAGAAGGATCTAAATGGGTTACTTATGCACATAATTCACAAGGTCCTGATGGTCACGTATATTTATATGGTTCTTATGCTGCTTTGGGTATAGAACCAAATATACCTTTTGGCTTTTTACTTGCAGGGACACTTACTTATGAATATCAACACCCACATGGTGCTGTAATGCCATATAGAGGATATAGTCAATTTACAGGGAAAGATACATTATATACATATATTGATTTCCATAGACATCGCTTCCCACCAGCAGACCCAGCTCAGACAAATAGACCATTATGGAATCGTTGGCCCAATCAAACACCACAAGGACAATCTAATGGTTTCCCAAATGATAATAAACCAACCTATGACTATACACAAAACTCAGGTCCTATCTTGTATAACACATCAGACTATCCATGGTATAATCCAGTGTGGCCAGAAAAAGATTCAGGACCCAGCCCAACTAACGTTGAAACAGATATTACTTGGGAAAGAGGCACTCTACATGTTTATGGTTCAATTGCTCAACGACGCAGAGGATTTATACATAGATCAGGTACAGGTGCATCTAATAATAACCCAGATACTGGTATATGGGATCCATCTATATACGGTCCAAATGGCAACTTGAAAATGCCTATATATGGACCACCACATAGATCAACTGGCTATGAAAAAGACTATAGATATGATGAACGTTTAACTTTTGTGCATCCGCCACACTTTCCAGAAGTATATAAAGGTGGTCTTGCTGGTATGCAATCAGCATTTGATGATGCAGCATGGAACTTTAGCATTCCGCCCAGAAACTTTTAGGCTGGATGTTTTGAAATAAAAACTATGAAAAATATAAATTTAAAAAAGTGATTGTGAATTAATGAATCTAATAATGAAATTTAATAAAAATGAAATCAACATGTTGATATTATTAATTACATATCACCAAATACGAGTTATGAATTAAGATAAAGAGGTATCATGGCAAAGAAAAAAATCCCTAAATTTAAAGAATCAGTCGGCATCGACATCGGTTCACATAGTGTAAAGATAGTGCATTTGAAACGCTTACACGAAGGATACAAATTGCTTAACTATGAAGTTCGCCAAACAGTTCCTCAGGGTATAGAATACCTCCCAACGGAACTGAGAAAAGACCGTTTTGCTCCGGTAATTGCAGAGATGTTGCGTTCAATGAAAATAAGCCCCAAAAAAATCCAGCATCTGATTACTTGCATTGGTGGAGACAATATAAGTATTAAGCAAATTAAGACTATCTTCTTACCCGATGAAGAGCTCGAATCAGCATTGTTTTTTGAAGCAAAAAAACACCTCCCAATTAGCGGTGGTGAAATGATTCTTGATTATCAGGTTTTAAGTGTTGAAGAAAAGACAAATAATATGAATGTATTGCTCGTCGCAACAACAAAAGAGGAAATGAATAATCATACTAATACGCTTGTTAGCTGTGATTTGACTCCTTCAATAGTTGATGCCCAAGCACTTGCAATCGCAAATGTATTTGCATTAAATACATATGTAGAAGACGGCTCTTATATTATACTCGATGTAGGTGCACATACCACAAATATGGTTGTGTATGGTCCTAAAGCCAAATTTTTCTCACGCGATATTGACTACGGCGGTTTTCATTTTACTAAAGATATTATGAAAAAGCATAATTTAAGCTTTGAAGAAGCAGAAAACTTTAAGTTTGAATATGGATTGCAAGGACCTGAAGCTCAAACGCAGACAATCTCCCTAAGTGCTTTGGATATTAGTGAAAAGCCAACAGAGGAGTCTATAGCTCTGGAAGTAAAAAGATCACTACGTTTTTATGTAAAAGAAGCAGGTAACAGTGATTTTAAAAAAGTGCTTCTAATCGGTGGTGGCTCTAAATTAATAGGATTGCCAGAATACTTGGCAGAAAACCTTAATTTAGAAATAGAAATTTATGATCCATTCTATAATCTCGAAATGCCAGAAAAGTTTAGAGATAAAAAAGATCCACAACTTGCTCTTGCTCTCGGCTTGGCAATGAGAAAAGAATAGAAATTAAGGAGTTAGGATGAATCAACTGCATTTCACAATAAATTTAAATAAATATGGAGAATTAAAGCAACAGATAGAAGCTGAAAATAAGACATTCGTGAAAATGATTGTTACGTTTTTGCTGTTATCAGTAATTCTTTATGGCTTCGCATTATATTTAAATTCGAACATGAAGAAAAAATATGAGAATAGGCATAACTATCTTAATCGCATCCAACAAGAACTTAAAGATTTTAGTGCAAGTTCAGATTATTTATCTTCAAAAGACTTAGAACGACTAACAAGGGTTAATAATAATCGTGTATTCTGGGCAAAGAAGTTGGTTGCTCTTTCAGAAAGAACATCTTCAAAGATTGCAATTACACACTTCTCTTTTAAAAATGGCATTCTTAGCCTGTTTGGCATTACCAAGCTCGATAGAGATGTAAAAGAGTTTGATCTGATGGATAGTTTTATTGTTTCATTAAAACAAAATGAAGATATAAGCTTAGACTTTCCAGAAATACGTTTTGTCAGATCATCCAAAGATACTGAGAAAGATGTCGAGATATTGCGCTTTCAAATAGATTGTATATCTAAAGACTATGGACAAAGAGGAGTGCGAGATGAAGACTAAATATTTGAGCTTTCTCCTTGTGATTATTTTAGTTAGCTTTGGTTTTCTTTGGTCTGCAACAACAATGATCAGCAATCAAAAGTCAAAAATAGACAAAATAGATGCAAGAATCAAAAATAGCCAAGAACAACTGAATAGTGCAAAAGTATTAACTAAAGAGCTTAGCGAAGTATCTAAAATCATAAATAATACCCTTACACAGGAAGATAAGCTTTCAGCAGTTGAAGCAAATGCGTTTGTAAAAGATATAGCGAATTTGTGCGATAAATATCGTATCAGCGTTGTTGGCTTATTCCCAAAAATATCATATTCTTCCAGCAAAGTTCTTGAACAACAATTTACTGTGGAAATAGAATGTACATATGTTCAATTAGGAAATCTCTTAAGCAGTATAGAAGCATACGACTACATTCTAAAAGTGAACACATTAGACGTAAGCCCAATGAGCACAAGCAAAGAATTGAGCAAATTAGATGGTGAAACGCTGTATAGAATTTCACTTGAATTGTCAATATTCAAGATTGTTAAGGAGGTATAAATGCAAGAAAAACATATAAAAGATCTGGTAATCTCAATTGCATTTATAATGCTACTTATATTTACTGTAAATGATTATAGCCTCTACCATAAGGTAAATAAAGTTCCAAAAGAGTCAAAGTTTGCAAATATTGCTCTCGATGAAGCTCTATTAGCCCAAATTCAATCTATTGAAAGTTCAATTACTGATAGAAAAAACTTTACTTTCACAGTAACTAAAGACCCATTAATGCAAGATCTAATTGTAAGAACCAGACAAGACATGCAAAAGCAATGGGAGGAAATGGTTGCTTCAATGATGCGTCTTAGTGCAACTTTTACAGATTCACATGGCAAGCAAAAAGCGATGATTTCTTATGATGGCAAAAATCATTTGGTTGGTGTTGGCGAATCAGTAGCAAACAGAAAAATTGTCAAGATAGAAACTGGTAAAGTTCATTTTGTCGAAGGTAATTTTAAAGGCGAATTGGTAGTACAAAAAATACCACCAAGACCAAAAGAACTCGACGAGAGTGCAAAAGAAAGACAATACAATTGGTAAAAAATAAAAATATACAGCCAAATTTGGTGAGTAAAAAAGGAGAATTTATGATTCCAGCAGGTTACGAAGCTTCAAAACCTTCGGTGAAATCGAATAAGAGAAAATTAGGAATTATCGTAATTAGCATCTGCTTTCTTTTAGCAAGCATGTCTTTATTTGCTCAAGATGCTAAAGAAAGTAAAGATTTACTAAACAGAAAAGTATCATTAAATGCAGAAGATGCCCCATTATCAAATGTGATTGCAACTTTGGCATCTTTAAGTGATTGTAATATCGTCTTATCAGTTGAGACAGGTCAATCAGGATCTCAAGAACAACAACAAGAAAAGAAGATTACAATAAATGTAAAAAACTTGCCAATTGAGCAAGCATTAAGCCTTGTAGTAAAAGCTTCTGGCTTGTCTTATCGCTTAGTTGGTGAAAACACTTTCCTCGTTGGTGAAAAAGCAAGAATCAGCGAAGAAGTAGGCGAAAGATCGTTTATTGTTAATTTGAATAATGTCAATGCAGAAAAAATAGCTAAATCTTTTGCTGATATGGGTGGAAAAGTTACTGCTATTGAAGGTCAAAATGCATTGATGATTTCAGCAAACCCAGAAACTTATGCAGAAATAAGCAAAAGAGTCGAAGAGCTTGATACACCTCAAAAACAAATTCAAATTCGTGCTCGTTTAATTGAAATTTCGATCAATGATACAAAGAAATTAGGAATCGATTGGTCACGTTTAAATCATCTTACCACAATTCTTGCGGAAGATCCAGTAAATGCAAATGGTGTTGGATTACCATACTCATTCTCAGATGAGACAGGTGCTCTACCATTTGGTAATGCTGAAGACTTTGAGAAACTCCCCGAAACACAGTACTTTCAAAAACTTGATGGATGGGACAACGTCGGACACTTTAGCCGTCAATTGACAGCTTTTGATATCACTATTGATTGGTTATTACAAAACAATGCAGCAAAGCTTTTAACAGATGCGCATGTAACTGCTCTTAATGGTGAAGAAGCAGAAATATTTATCGGTGAAGTTATTCCTTTCGTTGTTACAGACAATGACAAGCAAGTACAAGTCGAAAGAGAAGAAACAGGTATTAAGCTTACAATCTTACCAGTAGTAAATGCAGATGGTATGATTACGGCTAAGATTAATCCTGAAGTTAGCTCTGTTACTGATCTTGTTGGTGGTTATGTACCAAGAACAAAACAAAGACGTGTAAACTCAACTGTAACCGTGCCAAACGGAGAGAAAATACTCGTTGGTGGTTTGCTTAGCTCAAATTTATTCCAGACAGTAAACAAAGTTCCAATTTTAGGCGATATACCATTTATCGGTGCATTATTCCGTCATAAAGTAGAACAATTAGAATCAACTGATTTGGTAATAGAAATTACACCACGTGTTATTAATCTTGCAGAAGAACAACAAGAATTTGTTTTGGATGAAAGATTGACAAGAGAGCTAATTGAACGTAAGACCGAAGATTCTGAAAATGAAGAAGAACAGGAGTAAACATGAAGTTAGCATTTATAAATCGTAAACTTGTAAATATAGGAATATTATTTGTTCTTCTTTTTACAGTTATTCTTATGACAGCTTGCGATAAGCGCTCACTTGATCCAAATGCAATTCAACTTACAAAATTAACTTGCAATAAAACTGAATTGTATGAAGATAATGGTGCAAGCTGGGCTACATTAAAAGCTACTGTAAAAGACAATAATGGCTTTCCTGTTTATGAACAAAATATTAATTTTAAAAGTGATAACCCAAATATCAGCTTTTTACCAGCAAGAACCTTAACTGATAGTTCTGGTATTGCTACATCAGACGTTTTTGTCAGCGGAGATATCTTAGATGGTGCTGATTCTTTGACCGTAACTGTTTATGCTTATTTGGGCACCAAAACATACTTGTCAAAAGAATTGCTCGTACGCAAAAACCCTCATGCTGAACGTATTATTATGCAAGGTGTGAACAATATGACGCTTGATGTAAACTATGATATGACTATCAGTGCAATTGCTTATGACTCAAACAACCAAATCATGCCTAACGGAACAGTCGTTACATTCCAAACTAATGGCGGTTATTTTATTGATGCAAATGAAGTCATTTCAGAAACAGAAATTGCTGCAAGAGTTACAAATGGAACAGCTTCCGTAAGATATAACACAAGCACAACTGCTGGATCATTCACTGTCTCAGCTCGTATTGGCCAAATATATGCTGAAAATCCAAAAAATATAACTGTGCGTGCAGGTATTCCTAAACTTATTGTGTGCTCACCAATTGATCCTGAAACAGAAGAAGTTATCGATAATGTTATCGTAAACAGTCCTCCAATTAAAATTGTTGGAAGATTGACAGATGAGTGGAGCAACCCAATCACAGGTAGAATTGTTACTTTAGAGTCAAATTTAGGTGTAATTCCTCCAAGTGTAACAACCAAAGAAGATGGTGTTTTCTCTGCTAATTTTACACCAGGAACAGCTGCAGGTATTGCACTTATCCAAGCAGCTTGCGATAGTGCAAAAACCGCAACTATGCTAAATATCAATACTGAAGGGGTTCAGTCACTTAGATTTACAACACAAGGTACAATTAACCTCAGTGTTCAAGGATCTGGCGGTACTGAGTCTGCTACATTAGGTGTAAAACTATATGATAATATCGGCAACGTTGTTAATCAAGCTGGATACAATATTAAATTTAGCTTTGAGTCAAAACCAGAAGGTGTAAAAATTAACGGAGGCGAGACAACGATCGTACAAACTGATATGAGTGGGCTTGCAACCGTGTTTATAACAAGCGGTACAAAATCTGGTATCGCTGTTTTGAGAGCTGAATTGGTTGATGCTGATGGTAATCCATATTACCCAGAAACACCAATAGTTGTTAGACAAGGCCAAATTATTATCCAAGCAGGAAAACCAAATACAGTTGCGTTTACAATTGGTGGACATGACTCTGGTATCGATCTTGGTGCTGGTAACTGGAAAGTTGTTATTGGTGCAATAATTAAAGACCAATGGGGTAACCCCGTTGAGAAAAATACTGGTGTTTACTTTAGCCTAACAGATCAAACAACACAAACATATGGCGACTCAGTAAGCGTCTTTGCATCATCTTACGTTGGTAATATAAGTGCAATTGGTGACTCAGCTGATGGTACAGCATATTCAACTTTAGTATATCATGGAACATTATCAAATATGTCAATTGGTATAATGGCATCAGTTGGTTCATATGATGGTGTACCTTTTGAATTTGACGGAAGAATAGTTCTTCCAATGCAAAATGCAACAATCGAAGTTATACCTCAAGAACAGCATTTAGACTTCTACCCTGTAGGAGGTGCAGACGGTTCATCTGTTAAAACAGTCTTATTCACAACAGTTAGAGATGGACAGAATAACCCTGTCAGAAATGTTCCATTAATCTTTAATACAAATAGGGGAATTTTCAACGATGGCGATATCACATATTCACAACCAAGTCACCCATTCTGGGATCCATCAGGTGCTCAGTTTAATGATATACCTGAAGATGAAGATCAATTCCCACATACTGGTACCACTGGATACAATGGAAAGAATGATAAATGGATAGCTTTCTATAAATATGAAGCTTTACCATCACCAATGGCACCAATTCCACAAGATACTTCAGCTGATATTATTGTCTATATCTTGGGGTATAATACTCAAGCAACAACATCGGTTATCTTAAGAAGATTTGACTAATATATGCTTAATGGGAGGGTTCTCCCTCCCATTTTTAAAAATTTGCAGATAAATTCTGCATAAACAAAGGAGAGACATGTCTTTTAATCCACAATTTAGTAAAATAGGCGAGATTCTTGTTCATAAAGGCTATGCAAGTGAAGAACAGGTAAAAGAAGCTCTTATAAAACAAAATAATTTCGGACTTAAGATCGGTGATACCATGATTAAGTTAGGGTATATTCAAGAAAAACAGCTATTGGAATGCCTGCATGAACAGCTTGAAATTCCTATTGTTTCTGAAGAAAACTTAATGGATATTAATGAAGAAATTGTAGCACTAATTCCTGAACCATTTGCAGTTGAAAATCGCTGTATGGCTTTTGCTCTTGAAGGCGAAACTTTGTTTGTTGCTATGACAGAGCCCGAAGATATCGTGGTTATCGACGATCTAAAAAAATTAAGTGGTAAAAATATTCAGACTGCTTTGATAGGTGACAATTTGTTGACTAATGCAATGGAGAAATATTACAAGAGCATCAGAACAACCTCTCAGGTTGAAGATGCTGTTGGAAATTTTGAATTTGTAGCAGTTGATGAAGATGAGCAAGAAATTTCGATCGGTACTTCGAAAGAAGCAGACGCTCCAATTGTAAAGCTTGTCAATCTGATAATCACAGAAGCTATCAAAGCAAACTGTACAGATATTCATATCGAACCACTTACAAAACATACTCGCGTCAGATTCCGTGTTGACGGTGCATTACGAGAAGCAATGAACCCACCAATACAAATGCACCCAGGTATTATTTCTTTGATAAAGGTTATGTCAAAATTAAATATTGCGGAACGAAGATTGCCACAAGACGGACATATTTCATTGAAAACCAGCCTCAAAAGCGTTGACGTGCGTGTGTCTATCATCCCTACTGTATTGGGTGAAAAAGTCGTTATGCGTCTGCTTGATAAAGGTGACTTTGGCTTTACTTTGAATACTCTTGGTTTTGAAGAAGAAAAACTTGCAATATTCAGAAAATGGATTCGTCGCCCTTACGGAATTATTATCGTATCAGGTCCTACTGGATCTGGTAAATCTACTACTCTTCACGCAGCAGTAAAAACTATTCAAGATATCGAAACTAATATTATTACCGTTGAAGACCCAGTTGAGTATAGGCTCGAAGGTATTACTCAAGTTGAGACTCATGAAAAAATTGGACTTACATTCGGTGCAGCATTGCGTTCCGTTCTTCGTCAAGATCCCGACGTGTTGCTCATTGGTGAGATTCGAGATGAAGAAACTGCAGATATTGCTATCAAGTTCTCATTGACAGGTCACTTGGTATTTACAACTCTTCATGCAAATGATGCTCCATCAACTATTACCCGTATGATTGATATTGGTATTAAACCATATCTTGTTGGTTCTTCTCTTAACCTTGTTATGGCACAGCGTCTTGTGAGAAAAATTTGCAAGCATTGTGTGAGAGAGTATAAACCAACACAAGATGAAATCCAACAGGCAGGTCTTACTTTAGAGCAAGTTGCCAACATGCAGTTTAAGATGGGTACTGGCTGTGTTCACTGTAATAATACAGGTTATTCAGGACGTACAGGTATTTTCGAGATGCTCGAAGTGAATGCAAATATCAGACACTTGATTTTTGAGGGTGCAAATCAAGATCTTATCAGAGATGCAGCTCTTGTAAATGGAATGCACACACTTCATGATGCAGCTGTCGAAAAAATGGAACAAGGTGTTACAACAATACGTGAAGTTATTAAATTAACTGTTTTTGATTAAAAGGAATAAAAATTATGGCAGCATTTCAATACATTATAAAAGACGCAAAAGGAGCTCGAGTTGAAGGGGTAATGAAAGCCAATTCAATCGACGAAGCAATTGATAAACTAATTCAAGAAGGTGGCACGATTATATCTGTTAAAAGCACATCAGAAGGTGCTTTTCAAGGTAAAATGTCACTTTTCGATAAGCTTATGCTTACCGTTTATAAAATTAGAACAGGCGTCTCATTATCAGTTTTAGTTTTCTTTACCAGACAGTTATCAACTATGTTCTCTGCAGGTTTAACAATCGAGAAAGCTATCTCAGACCTTGAAAAGGAAGAGAAAAATGCAAAGTTTAAAAAGGTGCTAAGAAAGATTAGCGATGATATTCGAAAAGGATATAGCTTGTCTGAAGCACTCGAGCAACATCCAGGTATTTTTAACCCTCTATATGTTGCACTTGTAAAAGCGGGTGAAGTTGCTGGTACTTTGCACACTATTCTTGATGAATTATCTGACTATCTTGAAAAAATAGAAGATACAAGACGTAAAGTAGGATCCGCTATGGCTTATCCAGTATTTATTATCGTCTTTCTTGCTTGCGTTGTATGGGGTCTTTTTTACTATATTATCCCCATGTTCTCAGAAGTTTACGGTAAGTTCGGTGCTGATTTGCCCATAGCTACATTGACGGCTATTAAGATTAGTGATTTGATTCGAGATAACGTTATTTTTACTCTCTTCCTCATTGTTATGTTCTTTTTCGCTATGTTTTTAGTGTATCTAACAGATAGAGGACGTTATGTTTTTGACCAACTACTGATTAAACTACCTGTAATTGGTAATCTAATGCTAAACTCAATTATGTCAAAGTTTGCAAGAACATTTAGTATCTTAATGGCTGCGGGTGTACCTATTATGGATACTTTGGAGCTCTCAGAAAATGTCGTTCAAAATGCAGTAGTTGAAAATGCTATTAGAAAAGCAAGAGTAATGGTTAAAGAAGGATATAGTGTCGCTGGTGCATTTAGAAAAACTGGCGTTTTCCCTTCTACTTTACTACAGCTCACATCGACTGGAGAAGACACTGGTGAAATGGACAAACTCTTAGGAAAAGCAGCTCAATTTTATGAGAAGCTTGTGGACACTGTTATCGATAGATTAACCTCTCTAATCGAGCCTTTATTGATTATTATCATGGCTGCGGTTGTCGGTTCTATCATTATTGTTGTCTATTTACCTATATTCAACTTAGGTTTAGCTATGTCGTCAGGACTAAAATAAACATTGATAATTATAATAAAAGCCAGCATTGCTGGCTTTTTTTTTGTTTAAGGTGCTTTTTTGTTTAGCTAAATTCTTCTTTGTCGCTTCTACAGAGCATAGTTTTGTAAAAAAGAACCTTTTTTCATGGATTACATTCAAAGCTGCACTTATATAGTCTTTCTTTTATGATGCACTTCTTATTAAGAATTGAAGAAAGGATGGTGCATCTAACTAAGTGTATTTGCTCATCGTTTAGATCTGATACGCATTATATATAATTCTTATAAATCGCTTTTTATAAGAACTTTCAGTTTGCCTTTGTTTACGAAAAATATCTTCTCATACTTAAATTCAAAACAGGCTACTTATAAGAATAAGATAAGGAAAGATTTATTATATTTTTTAATAGAAAGTATTTTTAATACTTTGGATAAAATACTTGACAAATATTTTGATTTGTGTAAATGTAAATTGTCTTTGGATGCGGGCTTAGCTCAGTCGGTAGAGCATCAGCTTCCCAAGCTGAGGGTCGCGGGTTCGAACCCCGTAACCCGCTCCATTTTTTGCTGCAGAAGCCTGGAAAAGACCATACATAGTTGTGTGAATCGTCTGATAATTGTTTAAACACCAGCCTATTCTTTAATGTTTTTAGTTGCTTGACCCAGCTTTCGATTATTATGCTGGCTGTGTAATCTTTCATAATGATTTGGCTGAGCTTTATCTTTTTGCTAACAAATATGAATATCAGAAGATTTAAATATTTACTTTTTTGGCATTTATATTATGGTTGCTTATGATAGTTTACAACTAATTTGATACACAGAAAGGTGATAAAATGGCTTTGAAAATAAGTGTTGAGATAGCACGAGATGGATCTTTGATACCAATGATTAATGATATCTCAGTTCACAGTAGTTATCAAGCTGTGATTGAGGGACAGAGATTAGCTGAGCAAATATTAAGGCAAAATCCTTCACCAGATATGCCTATAGTTGTGTATGGCTTGGGTTTTGGCTATCATATTCGACCATTATTGCAGAGCTTTACAAATATTTATGTATTAGAATCGCTCACTGAACTGATTGATATAGCCAAAGAAACAAAAGTTATTGATGATATATTCTCAAAAATAAAGATTATCAGCGATTTAGACAATGTGCCCTATTTACCAGAGCACCTAAGCTTAACATTAAGATCAGAATATCGTTGGCAAGAAGAGTTTTTCAATGAGGCAAATAAACGTCTACAGACTGAAAAAACAGACTATCAAATCAAAGCTGATGAAATACGCGTATTAGTCAACTTTCCAATATATGGAGGCTCTTTTACTACTGCTGAATATGTGAGCAATGCTTTTAATAAAATAGGCTGCACAGTTGAAAACATGGATAATTCAATTGCCAATCAAATACTTCAGTATACTTTACAAAATAGTAAAAACAAAAACGGCTTAATCCAAAAGCTTACAGAAGTATTAAGCGATTTACTATGGGAGAAATTCGTTGAATTTAAACCTCATATTATCTTTTGCTTAGCCCAAGCACCAATAGATTACCAAGTTATAAATGCTATTCGAAAAACTGGCACAATCGTCGCTTTTTGGTTTGTTGAGGATTATCGAAGATTTCCGTATTGGTCTGATGTTGTGAAATATATTGATGCATTTTTTTATATACAACGTGGTGAATTTGAAAGTATTATTGAAGAATATGCACCAAATAAGGGCTTTTACTTACCAATGGCAGCTGATAATAATTTAATTGAACTGGCTAAAAATGATAAAAGAGAAGATAGCTTTTACCATGCTGATGTTTCATTTATGGGTGCCGCATTTGCCAATCGTGTAAACTTCTTTACGCAAATCCATAATTATGACTTAAAAATGTGGGGCACAGGCTGGTATGATTTTGAGCATTTCAAAAACAAATGCCCTTTACAAGATGAACGTATTAGTATACCTCAAGCAGTAAAAATATATCAAAATAGTAAAATCAATATAAACCTGCATTCTTCGATGGATGAAAATATATTTAACAAGTTTGGAGACTTTGTTAATCCTCGTACATTTGAAATCTTAGCATGTGGTGGCTTTCAATTAGTAGATGATTCTCAGGTGATCAGAGAGTTTTTTACACCTGATGAAGACTTGGTTGTCTTTAGTAGCATTCCTGAAGCAATTGACAAGATTGACTTTTATCTAAAGAATAGCGATATAAGAGAAAAGATTGCCAAAAATGGTTATCAAAAAACAATGAACAGATATACATATAAGCACAGAATGATAGCAGCCTTAGCTATATTGGTAAAAGCAAACCCAATATTAGCTAATAGGGTAGAAGCTGAGCAAAATAGAGTTACCGAGCTTGCCTTAAAGATTAATGATAAAAAGTTTATTGAGGTTTTAAATAGCATCAATCCTGCTCTACGTAATGACCCAAAATCTATCTTCAAGGCATTTGAACAAGAGAAGGATAATATACGTTATAAAGCCATTTTTAAGCTGTTAGAGACGTTTTATGAGGGTGAGTAGATGAACAATGTATTGGTGATTAATTTAACGCGTTTAGGCGATATAATTCAATCAATCGGTCTTTTGAGAGGATTAAAAAAGAAATATCCAAATTGTAAGATCGATTTTTTAGCTATGTCTTCTTTTGCAGGTATTTTAAGCAATATAGACGGAATCGATGAGATTATCAGCCTCGATGACAAGAGCCTTGTTGATAATATACATTCAGATTTTTGGGGTGGATATGAAGAATTACAGACAAAGATTGACTATCTAAACAGCAAAAATTACGACTTGTTAGTAAACCCAATCATGTCATTACAATCTTCATATCTCAGCACTTTGATTGATGCAAAAGAAAAACGAGGCATGATTATAACAGCCGATGGCGAACAAAGCGTCAAATCTGATTGGTCTTCTTTTTTATTATCGAATCAACACAATTTAGGAGATCACAGCTTTAATTTGGTAAATATATTTGCAGGCATAGCAGGCACAAGTTTTGATATTGCAGATTACCATATAAAAACCGATAAAAAGATAGATGTAAATTTGGGTGATGGTAAGTATAGGATTGGCTTCCATGTGGGTGCAAGTCAGTCTAACAAGACTTGGCCCATCGAGTATTTTAAAGAAGTGATATCTGTTCTTGTAAAAAACACTGAATATGAGCTTTTTCTTTTTGGTGGTTATAAAGAAACCGATGTAAAAGATTATTTTAATGACATAAAACAAGATAATTTCCATAACTGGATTGGAAAGTTCAAGCTCGACGAGCTCATTAGTGCAATATTTCTGATGGATTTATTTGTAACCAATGATACCGGACCTATGCATATTGCTGCATGTGTGAAAGTACCTATTATCAATCTCTCTTTGGGTCCCGTATCAATGTGGGAAACAGGTGCTTACAGTGAAAAAGTCATCGCCTTACAAGCCGATATTGATTGCCATCCATGCAGTTTTAGCTATATATGCCCTCATTGGAATTGCCACTATATGATTATTCCTGCTGCAGTGATTGGCTTGATTGAAAAGAAGTTTAACCCAAACACCAAAGATTTATACTTCAAAAATGTACTATATTGGAAGTCGATAGTCGATTTATTCGGCTATATTCATTGGGTGCCTCTTACTAAGAGGCAAATCAGAGAGAAAGAATTATTATTCGAGCTAAAACGCTGTATTTGGGCTATCACCTTAAATAATACGTTTCACAATCAAGAAATCATTGTCAAAGAATACATGCAATTTATTAACAATCATTACGATAGAGGCGATTATAATTACGAGCAGATTAAGCAAGCAAGCCAAATATTACTTGCTTATTGCCAACAGATAATCATGTATTTAAGAGAAATTGTAATACTTTCAAGAAATATTAAAAATAATCTTGACAAGATTAAGTCAATTTGGTCAAATGTAATAAGCTTGAAAAACACAATGTTTATTCAGGCAAAAGAGCATAGTGTGATTTATGATTGGTTTCTTCACTTAAGCTTTACTGAATCACAATTAGAAATCGAAGACTTGGGCGAACTTACAAAAGAAACCATCTCTTTATATGAAAAACTTAGTAAGCAATTGAAGTTGCTAACTGAATTAATTGATTATTATTAGACTGAAAAATAGGAGAAAATAATGCAGATTCAACTAAATGATAGCGTTTTTGAGATCAAGGTCGCATCGATTAGCACTCTTTTAGACGTAGTTTCTCAAATCGAAACTCGTATCCCCAGAGGATATGTAATTACAGAAATATCGCTAAATGATCGAACTTTAGAATCAAATTGGTTTTACAATGCAAACAAAATATACTTGCTTGATGAAGACCGCCTAAGCGTCAAAGCTGAAGAGCCCACCCGTTTTACAAATGAAGTATTGATCAATTCAAAAAAACAATATTTAGTTATACTTGAGGATTTTGAACGAATTGCAAACTCTTTTAGGACTGAAGATGAAAAACTCGCTAATCAATACTTTATACAAGGAATCGACAACTTGCAATGGTATTTCAAAATACTTGAAGATGCTGCATTATTGATCAATAAGCCACTAACAAGTATGGTCGATGATAATCGTAGCTTTAAAGAGATTATTAGCGAAATAGAAAAGAAATTAGAAGATATAATTATTCTACAAGAAAGACAAGACTGGATTATGCTTGCCGATTCTATTGAGTATGAGCTTGTTCCAGGTCTAAGAAAAATATTTAAGGTATATGAGTTGTTTGAATTAGACTAAAGAGCTTAGTCAGTTCATCGTTTAAGACCGCATTATGATAATGCGGTTTTTTGTTTATTAAAAGTATCAAAACAAAACTCAATTAAAGCTATTTTCCAAACTTGGCTGTTCAATAAACTCAACCATTTCTTCTGTCTCAAGGTATTTTTTAAAGATAATCTCTTTATTGTTTTCAAAAGTATTGAGGGTTTCTTCTATTTTTTTAATTGCAGCATACATTTTTGCAAAGTTTTGCTCATATATATAATAAATATTTTGTTTATGAAAAGACTTCTCAATGCACTTCAAGTTGTTTTTAATTTCTATTATAGGCTCTTCAACTTGTTCTTTTGCTTCAATTCCTCGTTTCAATGCAATTTTTTGCTTCTCAAGATTTATCTTCTTCTGTACATTATCCTTTATGATGTCTAAATCAAAGTTTATTTTCAAGTCTTCTATTGACTGCTGCGATTCTTGCTGATTGAACTTTTCTCGATATTCTTTTTTCTGTTTTGCATATTTTAAGGCTGACTCAAAATCTTCTTGATTTATACTGATTGTTTCAAACATGCCATATGCTTTTTCAAGATTATTATAATCAAGTTCATCAAAATTTCTTATTACTCGTTCGATAATAGAGCGTGCGATATCGAACTCTTTTGTGAGTACAAAATAGTTAGCATAGTCTAAATGACTCTTAACAATGGTTTTGCTAAGTTTGTATTCTTTTCGAATATGCAATGCTTTATACAGAAGTGTCTTAGCTTCTTCAAATCTCTGCATATCAAGATAAAGATTACCCAATTCAGCATAAGATGCTGCAAGATTATTCAGATTTGGCTCTGTCCCTTTTAAATTAAGTGCTTTAAGATAATACTCTTCAGCTTTTTTCAAGCCACCATGTTTCTTGTAAACATTCCCAACATTATGTAATACATCAGCAAGCAGATCGAAGTTTGATTGTTTTGTTGCTAATTCAATAGCTTCATTGTAAGATTGAAGGGCTAACTCATACTGCTCGAGGTAATAATAGTTTATACCAAGCGAGTTTTGCAACACTGCATAGGCATACATATCATTCTCTTCGATAGCTATAGCTTTGCATAACAGCTCATATTCAATACTTTTGCAATAGTTTTTAAACTTGCCTTCTATGACTCCAAGCCAGGAATATGCAACCATTAGATTAGAGTTATCCTCTTTGATAAAACCTTTTTCAATCAAAGCTGTCAAAATCTTATATGCTTCAAAGATATTATCCATTCTAACAAGCAATATTGCATAGTTAAGCTCAACCAGCAGGCTTTCTTTTTCCTTGCCTATTTCCTTGAGTATAGTCAGGCTTTGTTCGTAATATGATTTTGCAGCTATGTTCTCAAATCTATTACGATGAATATTGGCAAATGTCATAAACATAAATGCTTTAAGATTAATATCTTTGATTAACTTTTCTATTTCAATGCATTTTTCTTTTACTTTTTTAAACTCATAATCATCACATAATGGCAATAACAAAAGATTTAATTTTAAATGCCACTCA